>JAPLDX010000058.1 GCA_026391215.1 Bacteroidia bacterium | reverse complement strand
GAAGGCTGATATTGTTCCCCATATGGGATGGAATAATTTCTCTTCGGTTGAAGGGGAGCTTTTCGAAGGAATTTCCTTAAAAGACAATGTATATTATGTACACAGCTTCTATGCCGGGATATCATCATGCACCTCCGCTGTCTGTAATTATATTCTGCCATTCAGCGCTGCAATGCAGAAAAAAAATTTTTACGCAGCACAATTTCATCCTGAGAAATCAGCGGAAACCGGTGAGTGCATACTTAAAAACTTCCTGGACTTATGAGAATAATAATGGCTCTCGATATACTTGATGGCAAATGTGTCAGGCTGACCAGGGGTGATTACAGCACAAAGAAGATCTATTCTGAAAATCCCCTTGAGATTGCTAAAAAACTTGAAAGCAATGGGA
Source organism: Bacteroidia bacterium (assembly GCA_026391215.1). GTDB lineage: Bacteria > Bacteroidota > Bacteroidia > Bacteroidales > VadinHA17 > LD21. The sequence goes on along the minus strand of JAPLDX010000058.1, from coordinate 145,727 downwards.
TCAGGTACCTGCATATAGCAGACCTGGATGGTGCAAAAAACAAAAAGATTACCAATCATAAGATACTTGAAGAGATATCTTCTTCGACAAAATTAAGTATCGACTTTGGAGGAGGAGTAAGAACGGAAGATGATATCAGAATTGCTTTTAATTCAGGTGCAAAACAGGTCTCAGCAGGCACAATAGCCGTTACCCTGCCATACCTGTTCATGGAATGGCTTGAATGTTACGGCAATGACAGGATAATCCTGGCGGCAGATTTCAAAGAAAGGAAGATTGTATCAGGTGCATGGACAAAGACCTCGGAGGAGAATATCGTATCATTTCTTTCCGGTTATTGCTCGCTTGGTGTAAAGTACTCAATCTGTACTGACGCTAAAAGGGATGGAATGATGGCCGGTCCGGCAACGGAAATATATAATGAGATTCTGGGATCAGTAAACATCAATCTTATTGCCAGTGGAGGGGTTTCTTCACTAAAAGACATCGAAGCTATCAGACTTGCAGGCTGTGAAGGGGTTATTATCGGTAAGGCGATATATGAAGGAAGAATAAAATTAAAAGATCTAAGGTCATTATGCTGAAGAAAAGAATAATACCGTGCCTTGATATCAGGGATGGGAGAACAGTAAAAGGTATCGGTTTCAAGAATATCAGGGATGCCGGTGATCCTGTTGAGCTGGCAAAACTGTATGCCGGCCGGGGCGCTGATGAGCTGGCCTTTCTGGATATAACAGCAACAGTAGAAAACCGGCAGACTCTTATCAAGCTGGTTGAAAGAATAGCCGAAGAAATAAATATCCCTTTTACAGTCGGGGGAGGAATTAACTGTGTTGAAGATGTCGGCTCGCTATTAAAAGCCGGTGCGGACAAGATAACTATCAACTCGGCCGCTGTAAGGAGACCTGAACTTATAACTGAAGTTGCAATGGAATTCGGAAGCCAGTGTATTGTGGTAGCAATTGATACGAACATCTGTGATGGAGAATGGATAGTTTATGTTGATGGCGGCCGGCTGCCTTTCCCTCTTAAAACTGCCGACTGGGCACTAACAGCTGAGGCGCTCGGGGCCGGTGAGGTATTGCTTACATCAATGAAAAATGATGGGAAAAAAGAAGGATTCTCGATAGAAATCACAGAATTGATAAGCCGTATTATAAATATCCCGGTTATTGCGTCAGGTGGTGCAGGCACAAAAGAGCACTTCAGAGAGGTTTTTAGAAATACTAAATGCAGTGCGGCGCTCGCAGCAAGTATTTTTCATTATGGTGAAACAGATATAAGAGAACTTAAAAAGTATTTGATAAATGAAGGAATTGAAATCAGAGTATGATAAACATGTACCCACCCCCTTAATCCCCCTCCCTACTTCGTAAGGAGGGGGAAGCCAATCAATGTATATTATTGACTATTAATTTATTATATCATGATATTTTTTAATCATAATAATTGTTTCCTGTGTTAACTCACCCCATCCTTGCGACAGCAGGGAGGGGGTCGGGGGGTGGGTACATGAAGATTGAAAATATAAACAAATGATTATGAACAAGATCAATTTCAAAAAAGGTAACGGTTTAGTTCCGGCAGTAATCCAGGATAACACAACACTACAGGTGCTTATGGTCGGATTTATGAATGAAGAAGCGCTGGAAAAAACCAGAAACGAAGGTAAAGTCACTTTCTTCTCCAGGAGCAAAAATCGCCTCTGGACAAAAGGTGAAACCTCTGGAAACTATCTGATTGTTAAAGAAATAACAGCAGATTGCGATAATGATTCACTGCTTATTAAAGTTGATCCTGCCGGTCCGGTTTGCCATACGGGGAACACCTCATGCTTCAGTGATGATTCAGCAAAAGGATTTCTTTACAAGCTGGAACAGATCATTTATAAGAGGATTGATGAAAATGTTCAGGATTCCTATACAAACAATATATTCAGGGAGGGTATAAACAAAGCTGCACAAAAAGTCGGCGAGGAAGCGGTGGAACTGATCATCGAAGCAAAAGACAACAATATTGACCTGTTCAAAAACGAAGCCGCTGACCTGTTATACCATTTATTAATATTACTAAAGATAAAGGATGTCAGCCTCTCTGAGATTGAAGATGTATTAATGAATCGACATCAGTTAATAACTTAAAGTAAAAACAGAATTTTTATAATTAATTTTGATTTATTAATTATTGCATTACTTTTGTAAGCCAATATGACGACAAAATGAATATTGTACACAATTATTACTCTTATTCTTTTTATTTCTTTTTTTACTTTAAAAAGAGATAAGGGGATTTTTGTGTACAGTCAATAATATTAATTGAGCAAAGTCCCCTGGAAAAGGGGACTTTTTATTTTTAAAAAGAGAAAGATGAAAATTGCTGTCCAGGGAGAAAAAGGATGTTTCCATGAAGTTGCCGCAGAAATCTATTTCCGCGGTGAAACATTTGATATAGTCCCCTGCGCTACATTCGATCTCACCCTTTCAGCTGTGAAAGATAAAGAAGCGGATCTGGCAATAATGGCCATTGAAAACGCCAGGTCAGGCAGTCTGCTCTATAATTATACTCTGATCAGGGAATCGGGGATGAAGATACTCGGGGAGATCAACCTGAGGATAAGGCAAAACCTGATGGCACTTCCCGGACAGACAATCATGTCAATCCGGGAGATCAGATCTCATCCTATAGCGCTTTCACAATGCATGACATATCTTAATCACCTCCGCGGTGTTACGCTGATTGAGAGTGATGATACAGCAGGAAGCGCAAAATATATCAGCGAAAATAATCTTCAGAATGTTGCTGCAATCGCGCCAGCAAAAGCCGCTGAGATCTACGGGCTCGAGATCATTGCATCAGGAATAGAGACTTATAAAAAGAACTACACAAGATTCCTTGTTCTGGGAAATAAGAAAGATGCCAATAAAGATGGCAACAAGGTATCAATCTGTTTTTCAACAGGCCACCAGCCGGGATCACTTGCGGCAGTGCTTGTAAAGCTTGCCGAGCTGGACATTAATCTCTCCAAGATACAGTCAGTTCCGAGGCTGAATGGTGAATGGGAATACATGTTTTACCTTGATCTTGAGCTGAATCCTGATCACGATCTCAGCCTGATAAAAAATGTTCTTGACAATTACACAACTAACCTTGAAGTTCTTGGGATCTATAACAAAGGAGAAAAGTTATATGAAAGTTAAACCTGCAAAAAGGACTGAAAGCGTTCAGGAGTATTACTTCTCGCAGAAGCTCAGGCAAATCGACCTGATGCGTAAGGCTGGTTCAGATATTATAAACCTTGGTATCGGCAGTCCTGATCAGCCTCCTTCGGAAAACACTATTGCCGCCCTCAGCGAAGAAGCCTCCAAACCTTCATCACATGGTTATCAGAGCTATAATGGCATTCCTGCTCTGCGAAAAGCATTTGCCGGATGGTACAAAAAATATTTTAATGTTGAACTTGACCCTGAAAGTGAGATACTTCCATTAATAGGATCCAAGGAAGGAATTATGCATATCAGCCTGGCTTTTGTTAACCAGGGTGATGAAGTCCTTGTTCCAAATCCGGGTTATCCTACTTATTCTTCCGTAACAAAGCTTGTCGGCGGTAAAATCAGGTACTATGACCTGGATGAGAATAATGGCTGGATACCCGATCTTCAAAAACTTGAAAAAACCAGCTTGAAGAAGGTAAAGCTCATGTGGATAAATTATCCTAATATGCCTACAGGAGCTAAAGGATCTGCTGAACTTTTTGAAAAGCTTGTTGCTTTTGCCCTCAGACATGAAATATTGCTTTGTAACGATAATCCCTACAGCTTTATTCTTAACAATGATTACCAGAGTCTCCTGGCTGTAAAGGGGGCCAGGGAGATAGCCCTTGAGCTCAATTCACTGAGCAAATCACATAACATGCCCGGATGGAGGATTGGCATGGTCGCCGGAGATCGTGAATATATTAACAGTATCCTGAAGGTCAAAAGCAATATGGACTCCGGAATGTTCAGGGCTTTACAGGCAGCTGCCACTGAAGCTCTTTCCAATCCTCCTTCATGGTACGAAAACATCAACAACGTATATCAGAGACGCCGGAAAATTGTAGAGGAGATAATGGATACCCTGGGATGCCGGTTCGATAAATCGCAATCAGGTTTATTTGTCTGGGGCAAGATCCCGGAATACATACCTGATTGTGAATCATTTGTGGAGAATATATTAAATAAGGCACATGTTTTCATCACACCGGGATTCATTTTCGGCAGCAATGGCAGCAGGTATATCCGCATTTCTCTCTGTGCAGATGAAAAGATCCTGAACGAATGTAAAACACGGATTTTAAATAATTCCATTCTAATCAAATAAAGAAACTTTTATCCTCTGAATCTTTAGCAAAGGAGGACAGCAACAATTAAAATATTAAAGATGACAATCACGGTAGTAGGAATCGGTCTCATCGGCGGCTCCCTGATGCTTGACCTCAGAAAAAGGAAATTTGCTGACAGGATCATTGGCGTGGACAGCAGTATTCAGCACAGGAATATTGCAATGCTCTGCGGTATAGTTGATGAAACCGATACACTTGAAAATGCGGTTGACAGAAGTGATCTGATCCTTCTTTGTACTCCTGTGAGTTCGAATTGTACCATGCTGCCCGGTATCCTTGACAGAATATCCGGTACATCAAAAGTGGTAGCTGATATGGGTTCGACAAAATCAGCAATCGCCGATGTATCAAGAAACCATCCTGCACGAGGAAGATATGTTGCAGCACATCCTATGGCTGGTACCGAATATTCCGGTCCGCTTGCTGCCATAGGGAAGCTTTTCGACTATAAAAATGTAATTATTTGTGATCCTGAGCTCAGCGATCCTGATGCCCTTGATCTCATAGAAAGGATGCTCAGAGTCCTGAACATGCATATAGTTTATATGAACTCCGCTGTTCATGATGTCCACGTCGCTTATGTTTCCCATATTTCACACATAACATCGTTCTCTCTTGCACTGAGTGTCCTGGAAAAGGAACAGGAAGAAGAAAATATCCTTACACTTGCCGGAGGCGGCTTTGAAAGTACTGTCCGCCTTGCCAAAAGCAACAGTGAGACATGGGCTCCTATCTTCACAGAAAATTCTGAATATATTATTGAGGTGATAGATACCTTTATAGAAAAGATGAACCTCTTCAGAAAAATGATCTCTGAAAAAGATATAGAGGGATTAAAGACAATTATGGGAGAAGCAAACAAAATACAAAAGATATTGAATTAATTCATTTACAGATGGTTGTAAAACTTGATACATCACCTTTACAGGAATGGAGGGGTTATACCGGAAAGCCTTTTCTGATTTCCGGTCCCTGCAGTGCTGAAACCGAAGAGCAGGTTATGGAAACTGCAAAACAATTGGCACGGTTAAATAAAGTCAATGTGTTCCGGTCAGGAATATGGAAGCCCCGTACCCGGCCTAACTCCTTCGAAGGGATTGGAGTTGACGGATTGAAATGGCTGAAGAATGTAAAACAGGAGACAGGCTTGCTTGTAGGTACCGAAGTGGCCAGTGAACGTCATGTTTATGAAGCTCTGAAATATGGCATTGACCTGCTGTGGATAGGCGCCCGTACATCTGTCAATCCTTTTACAGTCCAGGAAATATCAAATGCGCTTAACGGAGTTGACGTAATGGTGCTTGTCAAGAATCCTATAAATCCTGACCTTGAGTTGTGGATTGGGGCGATAGAACGTATAGCGAAAGCCGGTATTAAACGTTTAGGTGCTATACACCGGGGCTTTTCAGCATATGAAAAGACATCCTACAGGAATCAGCCCAACTGGCAGCTGCCAATTGAACTGAGAAGAAGGATCCCGGACCTGCCGCTGATATGCGATCCCAGCCACATTGCAGGAAGCAGGGAATACATTCATGAAATTTCACAGAAAGCTCTCGATCTCAATTATGACGGGCTGATGATCGAATCGCATATAGATCCCGACAATGCTCTTAGTGATGCACAGCAGCAGCTTACTCCAAATGATCTGAAGGAATTGCTGAGCAGGCTGATCCTTCGCAGTCCTTCAACTTCCGATCCTAAGCTGCTCGATGTTCTTGGTGAACTGAGGCAACAGATTGACGTGTTTGACGATCATCTGATCGATCTGATAGAACAGAGGATGAAAGTTGCTGAGACCATAGGCTATTATAAAAAAGAAAATAATATCACTATCTTACAAAGCATGCGCTGGGACGAAATTGTAAAAAGGGTTATGGTCAAAGGTAAGGCAAAAGGGCTCAGCCAGGAACTTATTGATATCATTTTTAAAGCTATCCATCAGGAATCTATCAATCATCAGATGAAGATCATGAACAATGGGATTGTTAAAGAATAAAAAGGATCTGTAAAGCAGATTTATGCAATGAACCAAACAATAGTTCCATCTTATGTAAAAGGTGATATTGAAGCTCCATCATCAAAGAGCATGACTCAGAGGGCTATTGCCGCTGCTCTTCTTTCAGATACCGAAACCACTATTCTTAATCCGTCAGGCTGCGATGATTCGAAGGCTGCACTGGGAATTGCTGCTAACCTTGGAGCCGAAATACAAACCGGACTTAAAAAACTGAAGATGAGGGGCACAGGCAAGCTGAAAGAAAAAAAGCTCAGCTGTGGAGAATCAGGTCTGGCAATCCGGATGTTCTCCCCGATAGCAGCCCTGCTTCCTTATGAGATAATTATGACCGGATTTGGCTCTCTGAAAAAAAGGCCAATGTCAATGATTGAAGATGCTCTCCTTCAGCTGGGTGCAGAGTGCGACAGCGCAGGCGGATATATTCCATTGAAAATCAAAGGTCCGGTCAGAGGCGGTAAATGTACAGTTGACGGATCAGTCAGTTCACAACTTCTGACAGGACTCCTGATGGCGCTACCCCTTGCATCCGAAGACTCTGAAATAACAGTAAAGAACCTAAAGAGCAAACCATACATAGATATGACGCTTTATGTTCTTGATAAATTCGGGATAAAAGTCCAGAATACCAATTACAAACTATTTAATATCAGGGGGAATCAAAAATACCATGGAGTAAGCTTCGAGGTTGAAGGTGACTGGAGCGGCGGTGCATTTCTCCTTGTGGCCGGAGCTGTTAATGGTGAATTGAAAATACACGGATTACGTCCTGACAGCCGGCAGAGCGATAAAGCTATTCTTACAGCTCTGGATTCCGCCGGAGCCAGAATGAGAATTAAGGAAGATTCAATAGGTATCTCAAAGTCTGAGCTTCATTCTTATAAGTTTGATGCGTCAGAATCACCCGATCTTTTCCCTCCATTGGTTGCGCTTGCAGCATACTGTAAGGGAATATCTGTTATAAAAGGAGTTTCACGGCTTATTCATAAGGAAAGTGACAGGGCAAACGCACTCAGGGAAGAATTTGGTAAAATGAATATAAGTGTGGAACTGAGGGGAGATACTATGCTTGTTACCGGGGGTGAGGTCAGAGGAGCCAGGATAGATTCGCATAATGACCACCGTATTGCAATGGCTGCAGCAGTAGCTGCTTTGCGGGCATCAGACAATGTGATCATTAAGGATTCAGATTGCGTGGCAAAATCATATCCTGCATTCTTTAACGATCTGAAGCAGATTGGTGTTAAAGTTTAATTTTTATTAAAAATTATTCATTTTTTTGCCCGGAATTGATATTTTTATTTAGATTTGCATTCATGAAATTTAACAGGATATATAATTGGTGCTGGTGCAGCTGCTCGGATGAAGCTGTGAAACAGGCCATTGTATAACCATTATAGGATATTTTTATTAGAGGCATGCTGTTCACAGCATGCCTTTTTTATTTGAAATAAATTAATCAACACTTAATAATTATAACTATGAAAAAAACTACAAGAATTTTGTTAAGCGAAAAAGAGATGCCGTGTCAGTGGTATAATATCCAGGCTGATATGCCAAATAAGCCTATGCCTCCGCTGAATCCTGTGACGCATGAACCTATTGGCCCTGAAGCTCTTGCTCCTGTTTTCCCTATGGAGCTTATAAAACAGGAAGTATCTTCGGAAAGGTATATTGATATTCCTGAAGAGGTTCTTGACCTCTATAAAACCTATCGTCCCTCTCCTATGTTCAGGGCCATTAACCTTGAAAAAGCATTGGGTACAAAAAGCAAGATCTACTACAAGTATGAGGGAGGCAATTATTCCGGCTCTCATAAAGCAAATACTGCCATTGCCCAGGCATATTATAACAAGAAAGAGGGAATCAAAAGGATTACTACTGAAACAGGTGCCGGACAATGGGGCAGCGCCATGAGTTACGCCTGTCACCACTTCGGACTTGAGCTGCTGGTATTTATGGTAAAAGTCAGCTACGACCAGAAGCCTGGCCGCAAGCTTTTAATGAATACTTATAATGCCAGGGTAATTCCTTCACCATCCTCCATGACTGCGGCCGGCAGAAAAATCCTTGAGCAGGATCCGAACTCACCGGGAAGCCTTGGTATTGCTATTTCCGAAGCTATGGAAATCGCAGTACAGGATCCATACACCAAATATTCCCTCGGCAGCGTGCTCAATCATGTTATCCTTCACCAGACGATTATAGGACAGGAAGCGCTGCTCCAGATGGAAAAGGCCGGCGATTACCCGGATGTCGTTATCGGCTGCTTCGGCGGTGGCTCAAATTTTTCCGGCATAGCCTTCCCGTTCATACGTGAAAACCTTACAAAAGGTACAAAAACGAGATGCCTTACTGTTGAACCTTCCTCCTGTCCGAAACTTACAAAAGGGAAATTCATGTACGATTTTGGTGATTCTGCAGGAATGACACCTCTCCTTCCCATGTACACTCTCGGACACAATTTCATACCTGAGAAGATACATGCAGGCGGGTTACGATATCACGGAGCCGGAGTGCTTGTCAGCCAGCTGCTGAAAGACGGATTGGTCGAGGCAAAAGCGAAAATGCAGAGAGAATGTTTTGAGGCCGGAGTACTTTTCGCAAGGGCCGAAGGTATCCTCCCCGCTCCTGAATCAAATTATGCCATAGCCGGAGCTCTTGATGAAGCCAGGAAAGCAGATATTGAAGGAGTCTCAAAAACAATTCTCTTTAACCTCAGCGGCCATGGCCATTTTGATATATCAGCCTATGAAAAGTTTTTCGAGGGTAATCTGCCTGATCATGAGCTTACCAGCGCTGAAGTTGATGCATCTATCGCAAAAATAGATCTGCCTGTGTGAGTTTGTCAGATTAAAAATCCGAATATGATGTCGGGTTAAGAAGGTATATGACTGCTTTTGAAACGGTATTCTTATACTCTTCAAGCCCCGACATTTTCTTCCATTCCGGATCACCCCTGAATGTCATCCACTTACTATCATGTGTCTGTATATCCTGGAAGGTGGTCATGTACATCAGGTTGGGTTTGTCACTTCCCATCAGCACCTCTCCGAAAAACATCGGATTGAAACCCAGCTTTTTAAACAGCTCAATTTCGCCGCCCTGGTTGAACATTTGGATCTTTTTTGCTGCTTCTGCTTCCGTGGCACTTTCGTAACTCCTCAATTCATAAATCCTCTCTCCTGCAGGATTTGTATAAACCGGTGGCACAAACACAGGCATACCAGCAAACGCTTTCAACAGGATGCTTTCATATCTTGTGAATGGTGGATCGTTATACGGGGCATCAAGAAATGCGTTACCATTCTTCTGGTAATCTATATTCTTGTCAACCGAAGCTGTCACCTTTAGATACTGTTTAAGGTCTTTATAAGGAATAAACACAAATACTACCTTCCCGAATGAAGTATCACTGGCAATAGGTTTGAAGACACCAGCACTCAGTATTCCTGCCTTATGCAAAGCCGGGAGATACGCATCCCTTAGATAGCTGTCAATCCGTTCAGCCTGTGCTGAATTTTTCACATGATATACCTTGATCTCATAATACATCTGTTTTGCAGAGGCTGCATTCAGATTGGATATGGGCGCGGAAAAAAAACTCATAAAAACTAAAATGAGCGATCCTTTAATTAAACTATTAATGTATTTCATGATAATAAAATTTTATTCAATATTTTTTTGAAAACTCTTCAAATATCAAATTTGCCGCTTCCGGTGTCAACTCAGAACCCGACTGAACATAAAACCTGTGATACAAATTCATTGACTCTCCTTTTTCAAGATTATAGTTTTTACTCTCCTGTTTTGGATCGTAGGATTTCTGTCCCAGGTTATTAACTGAAAAGAGACCATACCCCCGGGCATGTGCATAAGCGGGATAACCAGGATTATCGGGATGATCAAAAATACCGAAGGTGATCCGGGTATTATCCTTTGTTCCCGACAGGATTACCCAGTCATTTCTTGTACCCCATACTGCATCGCCTTTAAGACCCTGGCTTGAGGTGTACATTCCTGTAACACCTGTATTATCAATTGCCTCAACAGTAGTCGGATTGCCCTTATCATCAGTAAAGACAAGCGGCTGATCTGAGGGCATCTCAAATGCTCTGTCGACCCTTATTGCAAACAGGCCCTCCTTATTGTCAAGAATAGCAACAGGTCCGTTTTCAGCAGTAAGTGTTGTTATATGATCAACGGTCCAGCTATTTTCAGTCCCTGAAAATATATATTTTGTATTTTCAACAAGTATAGTGTTGCCGTCATTATCATTCCAGTTTGCCATAACTACAAGAATGCCCTTCTTTCCGCTTTCAGCTTTTACTATCTTACTGACAACGATATGCCCGTACGATCCTTTCTTTTCGGCCGGAATTGCAGATGAGTTATTCCAGAAGTCTTTACCGTTAATGCTGCCATGGTTGAACCATAATCCTACCTGGTGCGGATGATCAATCCGTTCTCCTTTCCTGGGTTCGATAGGGAAGCCTCTTGTTATTACAGAGCCATTCGGAGCATAGACCGGGTACAGGAATGGCTTTTCAAAATTTTCCGGGTATTGATAGGATGTAAAAAGCTTGTCCCCGATAAAGATATCGATGCGGTGCATATTATCCACCCTTACCAGTTTTACATCTTTCATATCCGATGACTGGCAGCTTGAAGTGACTCCGGAAGCCAGAAACAATAACAGTGTAATCAGCGTGATAAAGCTGTCCCTTATACATTTATTAGCCATACTCATTATTTTGTCTGTTAATACTGGAACACCTTACCTCCAGCCATTACCTCCTGTGTCTTCTCATCGAAAGTTGCCTTCTCTCCTGTTCTGAGGCTCGCGGTACACATTATATTGGCTATTGAGTGGTTGTATCCTGCCACAACATCAGCATGCGGTTTCTTACGGTCGCGGACACACTCCATCCAGTTTCTCATATGTGCTGTTGTCATTGGATCGCCACCGGTATCAGCAGATGTTTCAATTTTCACACTGGGCAGCTCAAAAGGCTCAAGAAGGTTTGCCTTCATGTTCATTGCACCAGCTTCTCTTTCAGAAAGTCCGCCTTCGGAGGTTACTTTATTCGTATCAAGATTGAGCATTCCGCCGTTTGAATAATATAGTTCTTTTGTACCTCCGGCAGAATTTGTAAATCTTGATGAATAGACAACCTGGAATCCCATATCAGGATTTGCCGGATCACCATAATCCATTACTGCTGTCATGGTGTCAAAGTTCGTTCTGCCATCCTTCCAGAGGTAAATGCCGCCGTTGGCCGATATGCTCCTCGGATGGGACAGCTTTGTAAACCAGTGGACTGTATCTATCTGGTGAGCCATCCATTGGCCGGGAATTCCTGACGAATATGGCCAGAACAGCCTGAATTCCAGGTATTTTCTGGGATCAAATGTATCAGCCGGACGGTTCAGCAGAAATCTTTTCCAGTCAGTATCAGCTTCTTTCAGCAATGGTACAGTATTAGGTCTTCTCCATCGTCCCGGCTGGTTGACATTCCATGTCATTTCAACCATCACTATCTTTCCGAATTTGCCTGAGTTTAAATATTCGTTTGCAGCGATATAGTTCGGAGCGCTACGGCGCTGTGATCCTATCTGGACAATCTTTCCTGATCTCTGAACAGATCTCAGCGCAAGCCTTGCATCGTCCATTGTCTCTGCAAAAGGTTTTTCAACATATGCGTCACGTCCTGTTTCGACTGCTTCAGCACAGTGAAGTGCATGTTGAAAATCTGCGGTGCTTATTATCACTGCATCAGTATCATTTTTTTCATACAACTCTTCATTATTGCGTGCAAGCCTGAGAGCTGTCCCCTTTGATTTGAAAAAAGTATCAGCTTCCTCCCTCCTCTTGCTCCAAAGGTCAGAAAGGGCAGTAAATTCAAAATTGAGCTCTCCGGCCAGGCCCATAAAAGCAGGTACCAGTGATGCCCTGAAACGGTCTGAATAACCGACAATACCAACGCGGATCCTGTCATTTGCTCCCAGGATGCGTGAATAACTCTTTGCACCGAGCGTCAAGCCTGCGGCACCAAGAGCAGTTTTCTGAATGAAATCTCTTCGGGTTGACATAATGCTATTATTTTGTATAGTTTGTAATGTAATGGACTTATCGGGTAAAAGTAATTTAAATCGGTTTTATTATGCAAAATAACAATGCTTTTTTTCGCATATCATTTTCTTAAAATGTTATTTTTGCCAGTACTAAGGGAAAAATGAAAAAGAAAATCATTGTTGATATGGACGGAGTGCTGGCAGATGTCTACCCCCGTTTATTTGATATTCATGAGAAAGAGACCGGGGACAGGCTTTCAGCGGAAGATATTGCAGGGAAGCTTGAGGAAGAGGCTTTCCCGAATCAGAGAAGATGGGTGTCGGAACCGGGATTTTTCAGGACTCTACCGGTTATGGAAGGGAGCCGGAAAGTACTTGAAAAACTGAATAAAGAATATGACATTATTGTGGTCTCCCTAGCAACCGAATTCCCTAACAGTCTGACAGATAAACTGATGTGGCTTAAGGAACACTTCTCATTTATCAGCTGGAAACAGATTGTGTTTTGCGGTGATAAAAGTCTGATCAAAGCTGATATCATGATTGATGACCATCCCAAGAATCTTGATAATTTCGCAGGGAAAACCTACATCTTTACTCAGCCTCTAAATCTTCATAATAATAACAGCAAACATACCCGCGTGAATTCGTGGGCGGAAATAGAAAAAATCCTTATACCTTAAAAATGGAAAAAGAAAACAAACCGGCTATAAAAAGGCTTTATTCGCTCGATGCCCTCAGGGGATTTGATATGTTCTGGATCATGGGAGGAGAAGGCATTTTCATCTCTCTTGCTGCATTAACGGGATGGCCTGTATTTGAATGGTGCGCAAGGCAGCTGCATCACGTTCCATGGCACGGTTTTGAATTTTACGATATGATTTTCCCTCTCTTTCTTTTTATTGCCGGAATATCATTACCGTTTTCTCTCAAAAAAAGACTGGAAAAAGGTGAAAGCAGGAATTCAATTTACAGGCATGTAATTTCCCGCGGACTGATCCTTGTCGTTCTAGGCATCCTTTATAATAACGGCTTAAGATTCAACTTTACAGAACTGCGTTATGGCAGCGTACTTGGGCGTATTGGCCTGGCATGGATGTTTGCAGCCATCATTTTTATGAATACAAAACAAACTGCCAGGATCATATGGTTCTGGGGAATCCTCATCATCTATTACCTTTTATTCCTCCTTTTTCCTGCCCATGATCTGGGATCAACAGATATCTTTTCACAGGAAGGCAACTTTGCAAGCCATTTAGATAGGATTCTCATGCCTGGAAGACTATACCTGGGAAACCATGATCCTGAAGGAATTATGAGCACTCTTCCGGCTATCTCAACTGCCCTTCTTGGAATGCTTACAGGACAATTTTTGTTATCCGGGTACCTTGAGAATAAACCTTTCCGTAAAGTTCTGTACATGTTCATGACGGCCATTGCATTTATGATAATTGGGAAGCTCTGGGATATTGTTTTCCCTATTAATAAAAATCTCTGGTCAAGCTCATTTGTATGCTGGGTCGGTGGATTGAGCCTCCTGCTTTTTACTTTTTTCCATTTGATAATTGATATCCTTGATTTCAGGAAATGGGCATTCTTTTTTGTTGTAATAGGGATGAATCCCATTACTATTTATCTTGTGGAAAGGATTGTCAATTTCAGGTCAGCGTCAGAATTTTTCTTTGGCGGATTTGCAGAACTGCTCCCTGAGGCTTGGGCTCCTTTCGTTGAAGCCGTCGGCGTTACCGCAATCGGGTGGGTATTCCTTTATTTTTTATACAGAAAGAAGATTTTCCTGAAAATTTAAGAAAATGATAAATAAACCATGCCTTTTATTTTTAATAGCTGCCTGCATTCTTAACACGGCGGTTGCACAGGTAACAGATTCAAATACTCCTCTTCATGCCCTTCAATCCGACTACCCCGTACCGTACGGACCGCAGAAAGTTGAGGATATTACTGCTGTACTAAACCGTTTGTACAACTACATTGATGATTCAACACCGGCAAAAGTGATTGACCGTAAGTCAAAAACAGAGATCACCGACCTTTCAAAGCTGACACCAGGAGCTGTTTTTGAACCCGGAGTATTCAGGCTGATAAGCTATGAATGGGGCGTTGCTTACGGGGCTATGCTCCTTGCAGGTGAAGCAACCGGCGATTCAAAATTTACCGGTTACACTTCAAAGAGGATGGAACTGATCAGTTCTGTGGCAAAATACTTCAAGGCAAATCAATCCGGACAGATAGAAAACAATCCTGTCAGATCTGTGCTTAATCCTCGAGCCCTGGATGACGCCGGATCAATGTGCGCTGCCATGATAAAAACAATCAGCATTACAAAGAATCAGGATCTCCGCCCGTTTATCGACAACTATATAGATTTCATTTCAAATAAACAGCAGAGACTTGCTGATGGAACACTTTCCCGTAATCGTCCGCTGCCTGATGCATTATGGCTGGACGATCTCTACATGAGCGTCCCTGCACTGGCTCAGATGGGCAAGCTTACCGGAGACCTTAAGTATTACGATGACGCATGCAGGCAGATACTGCAATTTTCAGAGCGGATGTTCGACGAGGATAAAGGGATCTTCATGCATGGCTGGATCCAGAATATGGATGTTCATCCCGGGTTTTTCTGGGCAAGATGCAATGGATGGGCGCTCCTTGCCATGTCAGAATTACTCGATGTTCTTCCCGAAGATCACCCTTCCCGTACAGAGATACTCAATCTGCTAAGATCACATATAGCCGGACTTGCCTCATACCAGTCAGGTACAGGCTTCTGGCACCAGCTGATTGACAGGAATGATTCCTACCTTGAGACGTCTGCAACTGCCATATTTACATTCTGTATCGCTCATGCAGTAAATAAAGGATGGATCGATTACCGGGCATACGGATCAACTGCCATACTTGGGTGGAATGCCGTTCAGACAAAGATAAATGACCAGGGACAGGTTGAAGGGACCTGTGTAGGCACCGGCATGGCATTCGATCCGGCATTCTATTACCACAGACCTGTAAATACTGCTGCAGCTCACGGATATGGTCCTGTAATAATGGCCGGAGCTGAAATGCTCAACCTGTTAAAGAACTACCAGGTTGTAATAAATGATTCAGCAGTAATGTTTTATGAATTTGGAACTGACTGGAGTAATAACAGATAATATAATTAAAAGATACTTCTTCTTTATCATGCTATTTTCTCAGGCTGTTTATGCCCAGCAAATGACAAGGGATAAAAGCGAATAAACTTGGGATTAAGAAATACCTTATTATTGGTAATTACTAAATATTAGCCACCCTTCAGGGGGGATGGGGGGTTTATCCATATCCACAGCAAAGCCCCGATAACAGCCAGTACAGCTGCAACATGCAGGGCATTCTCCCATCCGATATAACTCGCTATAATGGGTGTTAGCATCGGAGATAACAATCCGCCCAGGTTACTACCCATATTCATTATTCCTCCGGCAGTACCGCTTTTATTACCTGATATTCTCATCATCATGGCCCAGAAAGGACCCTCGACACAAAGGATCAACGCAGTCGCGAAAGCAAGGCTTATTGCAGCCATCACTGCGCTTGCAGTATGAGCGCCAATGGAAATCAATATCCCCGATAAAGCCATACCGGCTATCGGGACTATTCTTCTTCCCCAGACAGGTCCTGATCTTCCAGCAGCAAGCCTGTCGGAGATGAATCCTCCCAGTGGTATTGAGATTATTGACAGGATCCATGGCAGGCTGCTCATCCATGCACCGCTCAGCAATCCGAAATGACGTTCCTGAACAAGATACAGGTAAAACCATGTGACAAAAATATATCCGACATAACCCTGAAGGGTGTAGCTGATAGTCAGAAGGTAAAAACTAGCTGATTTTATCTTCCCTTTGCTTTCCGCATCAGGTTCCCTATTTTCTGCAGGAGAAAATGAATTTATATGTTCAGGCTCTTTGATCCTCAGCCATATAATAGCTATCACCAGTGCAGGTATTGCAGAAGCAATCAATGCAGCCCGCCAGCCCATGGTTACCATTATATTTGATATAAGCGGAGGAGCCAGTGCAGAACCAAGTCCTATGGATGCAATTACAATACCGTTGGCCCGTCCCTGGAACTTTGGCATGACCCATTGTGAAACTCCCTGGGCCGAGCCCGGATAGGTGGGTGAAGCGGCAATGCCCATAAGAAACCGGAAAATCATGAAAACTATAAGTGCAGTGACCGTTGTGAATTGAAAGGTTCCCCATCCGGTAAATGTTTGAAAAACCGTGATGATGACCCAGAACCACACAACCCATGATAAAACCCTTCGTGCACCGAACCTGTCGGCAACCATACCTGAAGGGATCTGGAATAACGCATATCCCAGAAGAAATGCACTGAAAATACGGCCCATTTCGATCTGGGACAGGCCGAACTCATCCATCAGCAAAGGAGCCGCGGTTGAAACATTCACACGGCATATATAGCCTGCTGTTGCGGTCGCACACAGCATCGCGACAATCGGCCAGGGCTTTGCTGCTTTGACTTTCATAATCTTTTATGAATGAGGATCTCCGAGGCGCCTTCTATGACATAATCCTTTAATTCACCAACAACCTTATAACCATGTTTTTCATAAAACTTTTGTGCACGCAGATTGAATGATGATACACATAGAAAAAGATATTTTGACCTGCCCCTGAAAAGATCCTCAGAGAAAGTAAGAAGGGCTGCGCCTACACCCATTCCGCGGAATTCCGGATAAACTGCCACGGACTTGATATATGGGGACCCCGCCACACCTTTCGGATCAACAATAATGATACCGGATGGTTTGTTGGCAGTATATGCCATATATACCTGGTAATCCGGATTATGACAGTTTTTGAGACACTGATCAAGACTTATCCGCAAGGTGATCCATGGCTCTGAATCCGCCAGAAGATGGGCAGCTATTCCCTGTTCCTTATAATCAGCCTTATGAATTTCAATATTTTCCATAGTAGCGTCTTAGAAAAAAGTTAAATAATAAAAATAGATATCTTTAGGTAAATTTATCATTTTTACTCTGCCTGTCATGAAAAAAAAGTTACCAATAATCAGTATTTTACTTTTCATTTCGGTAATTGTATCTGCGCAGGAACTTTCATGGCCTGATATAACGCGCGAAAACAAACCCTGGACACGCTGGTGGTGGCCGGGCAGCATAGTTACTCCCGACGGCATTACTGCCAACCTGGAAAAGTACAGGGACGCAGGCCTTGGAGGCATGGAATTAACTGTTATTTATGGCGTTAAGGGACAGGAAAATAAATTCATAAACTACCTGTCACCTGAATGGATGAAGGTATTCACACATACGCTTAATGAGGCGCAGCGGCTTGGTCTCGGTATTGACCTGGCAAATGCCTCAGGCTGGCCTTTCGGCGGACCATGGGTCGATCCTGAAGATGCCTCAAAGAATATCAACTATAAAACATATTCGCTCAGAACCGGCGAAAAGCTCACTGAAAAAATTGAATACAGGCAGCCGTCACTTATGAGACCTATAGGACAGAAACCTGATATCACAAAACTAAAGGATCCGTTAAGCCGCAATAAAGATCTCCAGCTATATGCCATGGACCAGATCAAATTTGAGAAACCTCTTCCGGTCCAGGCGGTGATAGCTTATTCCGATTCAGGAAAGGCAGTAAACCTTTCAGGCCTGGTTACCCCGGAAAGAGACCTTGAATGGACAGCTCCTCCGGGAAACTGGACAATCTACGCCCTCTTCCCCGGATGGCATGGCAAACAGGTTGAAAGGGCAGGTCCGGGAGGCGAAGGTGATGTCATTGATCATTTTTCAGGACAGGCAACCAGCAGATATCTCAAACATTTTGATACTGCCTTCGCGGATTATGATATAAAATCATTAAGAGGCTATTTCAATGATTCCTACGAGGTTGACGATGCTTCAGGACAGGCAAACTGGACAAATGACCTGTTATATGAGTTCAGAATCAGAAGGGGGTATGACCTGAGCGAATATCTTCCTGCACTATTCCAGAAGGATGACCCTGAAAAAAATGCCCGTATCCTGTCCGATTACAGACAAACAATTTCTGACCTGTTGCTCGAAAAATTCTCTTCACAATGGACTACCTGGGCTCACAGGCAGGGTAAAACAACACGCAGCCAGTCACATGGATCACCGGGAAATATCCTGGATCTCTATGCTGCAGCAGATATCCCTGAAACGGAAGGAAGTGAAATTACAAAGCTTAAATTTGCCTCATCAGCTTCGAATGTAACGGGTAAACGATACACCTCCTGTGAGGCTGCAACCTGGCTTAATGAACACTTCATTTCCACACTGTCGGACATAAAAAAGTGCGCTGACCTGTTTTTCGTAAGCGGTATAAACCATCTTTTTTATCACGGTACCTGCTATTCCCCGCAGAATGAACCATGGCCCGGATTTCTTTTCTATGCTGCTGTTGAACTTACTCCTTCAAATCCGCTCTGGAAAGATTTTCGCGCGCTTAACGGGTATGTCGCACGGGTCCAGTCATTTTTGCAGCAGGGAATGGCTGATAACGATATCCTGCTCTATTTCCCAATATTCGACAGATATGCACATTATGGAAAAGGTATGCTCGAACATTTCGATGCAATAAGCCCGGCGTACAACGGAACTCCTTTTAAAGATGCTGCCGAATCAATGATTGAGAAGGGATTCGCCTATGATTATATCTCCGACCTTCAGATACAGAACACCTTTTTCAGTGATGGCCTTTTACAGACCGAGGGGAACATCTATAAAACCCTTATTCTTCCCGGATCCGAATATATACCGATAGAGACTTTCTCTCAAATCCTGAAACTGGCTTATGAAGGGGCCATAATAATATTATACGGAGATCTTCCTAAAAATGTTTCAGGATGGGCAGATAAAGAAGAAAAAACAGCATTCTTCAACCAGATGAAAGCCGGGATCAATTTCTCTCCGACTAATAATCCGGAGGTGTTCGGGACTGTTTACGGCAAAGGAATGATACTTACAGGAAAAAATCTGGAACAGCTCCTCACCTTTGCAAAGATCAGGCGAGAGACAATGTCTGATGATCATCTGAGATTTAGGGGGAAAAAGCATACGACGGATGGATACCTCTTTATGTAAATGCCTCATCGGCAGCCATTTTCAATCCGATGAATGCTAATTTCGGCATGGCAGGATACAGGACAGGAAAGTCCGGATCGATTGAAGTTTATGCAAGAATGTATCCCGGTGAGTCCCTGATACTGACAACATACCAGGTAAAGCCTGAAGGATTACCTTATCCTTATTACGATCATGCTGCGATGGCAAAAGAGATCACGGGAACCTGGAAAGTTGAATTCACAGACGGAGGACCATCATTGCCGGCAAGCTCTGAGATTACAAAACTTCTTTCATGGACAGATTTTAGTGATGCCTCACTGAAAGATTTTTCAGGTACGGCAAAATACTCAATAAGCTTTACCAGACCGAAAGAAAAGGCTGATGCCTGGGAGCTTAACCTTGGAAGGGTTTGTGAAAGCGCTTATGTGATGTTGAATGGTAAAGATCTCGGATCACTGATAGGCCCTGATTTTAAAATGATTATTGACAAAAAACAAATCAAAAAGAAGAACACCCTCGAAATAAAGGTATCAAACCTGATGGCAAACCGGATAGCATATATGGACCGCAATAATATTGAATGGAAGAAATTCCTGAACGTTAATTTTGCGGCGAGGCTGAGACAGAACTCAAAGGATGGCATCTTCAATGCGTCCTCATGGCAGCCAAGGGAATCGGGACTCATCGGGCCTGTGACAATAGCGCCTGTGAAGAAAATTAAGTAAACAACCTATAATGAATAAAATGAAACGTCGTCTATTCCTTAAGAACACAATGGTTGCTGCAGCCGGACTCACACTTGCAAGGTACGATGCGTCTCCTTCTGTGGTCAAGAATAATTTACCCCGCTGGAAGGGCTTTAATCTTCTCGATCTGTTTTCACCTGTACCGCCCAGTGCTCCGGGAGGAGGCAGCCGGACAACCGAAGATGACTTTAAATGGATGGCAGACTGGGGATTTGATTTTGTGCGGATACCAATGGCTTACCCTCGTTACCTCGATTTTGACCGTGCCAGGGATATAACAATTGAAGAGGTTTATAACTTTGACCAGAAAGTACTGGAAGAGGTTGATAACCTTGTATTTATGGCGAATAAATATAATCTCCATGTCAGCCTTAACCTCCACAGGGGCCCCGGCTACTGCATAAATGCAGGTTTCCATGAGCCTTTCAACCTCTGGAAGGATGAAGGAGCACAGGATGCCTTTTATGCTCACTGGAAAATGTGGGCAGAACGATACAAAACAATTTCGGCAGATAAGCTCAGTTTTGACCTTTTGAATGAACCGGCCTACATTGAAGATATGAATGATCAGTATGCGAAAAAAGGTCCGGTGCCTGGCGACATTTACAGGAAGGTTGCAGAAGGCGCCGTAAAGGTCATCAGGGCGGTAAACCCTGATCGTCTGATAGTTGCAGATGGGAACAGCGGTGGCAGTAATGTGATCCCTGAGCTGACAGATCTTAATATTGCTCAAAGCTGCCGCGGATATTATCCCGGGCTGGTCTCGCACTACCAGGCCTCCTGGGTATGGAAAGATCCGTCACAGGCTCCTATGCCGGTATGGCCGGGTACCATCGACGGCAAATATTACGGAAGGGAGCAGCTTGAAGAGTTTTATAAGCCATGGATTAATCTTAAAGACCAGGGAGTTGGCGTTCACTGCGGTGAATGCGGATGCTATAACAAGACACCTCATAATGTATTCCTTGCATGGTTCGGAGATGTTATTGATATCCTGACAAATGCAGGTATAGGATATGCGCTGTGGAACTTCAGGGGCGACTTTGGTATCCTTGATTCAGGACGTGCTGACGTTGAATACACCGACTGGTATGGGCATAAGCTTGATAGCAAGCTGCTGGAGCTGCTCAAAAAGTACTAAAAAGATCCACTCCTTGGAGAGCCTGTCCCGACCGACTGGCCGGGAGGCAAGGGGGGGGTTTCTTTATAGGTTTCTAATCATCCAGCGCCTGGTAAACCATAGCCATGAACTTTCTATGGATCTCGCCATGACTCATAGGAAACTGCTGCAGGAATATAAGTCCGACAATTCTTTCCTTCGGATCAGCCCAGTAGTCCGTTGCGAAGTAACCTCCCCACAGGAATGATCCTTCCGATAATCCCAGTACGGCCTGACCTTCTTCGGTTACGATCTCAAAGCCAAGACCGAACTTGTCGCGGCCGACATTCAGGTCACCTATCTGATTTGATGTGATCAGTTCAACTGTACGCCTTGAAAGAAGCCTTTTCCCGTTATATTCTCCATTGTTCAGAAGCATCTGCAGGAATGTGGCATAATCCTTTGTAGTTGAGCTTAATCCGGCACCGCCTGAAAAATATGTGCCATTCGCCATTAAAGGATAATCAAAATAATCATTCTTCAGAGCTGTCACGTGATGATTTTCATCTTCAGTATTTACCTTTACCAGCCTGCTCTGCTTTTCAGGAGGCAGATAGAAATATGTATCGTTCATGCCCAGAGGTTCGAAAAGGCGTTTTTTGAGATACTGATCAAGCTTCTCTCCTGACCATATCTCTATTAGGTACCCAAGAACATCCACATTCAGCCCATAGGTCCATTTTTCTCCGGGTTGATGAGCAAGAGGCAGTTTCCCGAGATCCTTCATCTCATTACCTATCAGAGCTTTATCGCTTCCAAATCCGGCTGCAATACCAGCCCTGGCATATATTGCCCTCATAGACGGTGAACCTATCCCTGCATAGTCAATCCCGGAAGTATGAGTGAAAAGGTCCCGGATAGTGACCGCCCTTTTTGCAGGAACTGTCGTATATGTTGTGTCCTTTTCATTGAATTTGTCAATCACCTGCTGGTTGGCAAATTCTGGAATGTATTTTGAAACCGGATCATCAAGAAGGAATTTCCCCTCCTCAAAAAGCATCATAGCTCCTATGCTGATTATGGCTTTTGACTGCGATGCAATGCGGAAAATGTTGTCTGTCTGCATCGGGGTCTTTGATTCAGGATCGATAACTCCGAATGATTTGTTGTAGATAATTTTTCCATCATGAGCGATGAATCCTACGGCACCTGCTATCCAGCCGCTGTCAATGCCCTGTTGAATCATTTTGTCAATCCGGATTAACCGCTCTGTTGACATACAAACCGACTCCGGAGAACCATCCTTTAAAACAGGCGCCTTATCACATGAACTGAAACTCAGAAGAGCCAGCAATACAAACTGTGAGATAAATAACTTTTTCATTTTATCAATATTTAATTATTCAAACCTTCTTTAAAGTCGTTTACTTTTTACTTTTTACTTTTTACTTTCTACTTTCTACTTTTTACTTTCTACTTTCCTCTTTCCTCTCTTCTCTCCTTCCTTCTTCCATATCACGCTTAATGGATTTATTTTTCAATTTTGTACATTTCAGAACCGGCGAGAAGGAAGCATCCAAGTCCGAAATCTTCAAAGTTCGGAACATTATCATATCGAACAGGCTGGCTATCTGAGGGTTGCTTTCCTGTACCCTGCACATATCCCAGAAAACCATCAGGGTGAAGACAATCTTCCACAAGCCCTATCCATGCTCTTTGAACAGTCGGAATATACCTCTCATCAAGTATTCCATTATTTATCCCCCATGCTATTCCATATACAAAGAGGGATGTCCCAGTAAGTTCTTTCCCTCCGAAATTTGAAGGATCAAGAAGGCTCACGTTCCAGAAGCCATCATCGCGCTGGCATGCAACAAGAGCATCAACCATTTCCATATAAGTACTCAATAATTCATTTTTGTATATACTGTTTTCGGGTAGATATTCCATAGTACGTGCCAGTGCCGCAAGCACCCAGCCGTTTCCGCGCGACCAGTAACAATTATTACCGTTTGGCTCTTTATAGGGTGGAACGAAATCCTTGTCACGATACCACAGATGATCAGTAGTATTGTACAGCCCGTTTGTCCCATGCTTTGTTTTTGTGAACATAAACATTTCATATGCCCGGTCGAAGTACCTGTTATCCTTATAGATATAACCAAGACGGGCAAAGACCGGCAATGACATGTGCAAAAGGTCTATCCAGCTCCAGTCGTCAATTTTATCAGTTGCGATCATATTATCGATGCAGGCTTTTATATCCCTGATCCTTTCTTCTTTTAAAGGATCCAGAAAATAAAGATCAATGTAAGTCTGTCCGCAGCACTGATCATCGCCATTGCGGGTTGTGATACCATTTCGTAATCCCCATTTATGAAATTCTCCCCAGCTTACAGCATAATTCAGATACACAGGATCGGGATTAAGCTTATAAAGAGCCATCAATCCTTCATAATAGGTTCCGCGGGTCCAGATGTTGCTAGGACGTTCACGCTCGGTGATAATAGTTTTTCCCACATCAGGCCATTTTTCCATGAAGTACTTATTGGCCAGAACCATTGCTTGCATAGTCTTTTCTTTGGAAACCGGCTGGGCGACCAGGGGCATCACTGTGTAATCCAGCAGCATATCGGCCAGGTTTTCTGCTGCTTTCCTGTTTTCAAAGCTTTCGGGGAGGCGGTCATGGTCAATGTATTCGTTATATATCCATGGGTCGCCGATAGCAAAAACATATCCCTTTCCATACTTGTTTTCAGCTATCAGCACTTTGCCGTTTTCAGTAAGAACAGCCTTTGCCTTTCCTGAAAGATTTATATCAGAAACCTCTTTGATATAGATCTTTGAGACACCTTTAAAAAGAGGATGTGCAGGCAGGTTAATGCAGGCTCCCATTTCCCAGTTATTGTTTGAGACAGGATGCAGCGTCACATGATTAAAGGTAATACCGAATTGCGACATCATTTTATTCAGGTGTGTGAATTCGCAGTTAGGCGCATCGTTTGCCAGTATCGCCAGGACGCCTCCCTTCTTAACCCACTTCTTTATAGCCTTTGCATCATCAGCCTGGATATAATTAGGCGATGGAGATTCTTTTATAGTGTCAGGATCGACAATTATATAGATATCAATGCCGCTTAATGTGGCTGGAAGAGGCTTTTCAATTGTTGTGATCCTGGCGCCCTTGTTTTGAAATATTGCACCAAACCTTGAATATCCGCTCCACTCGGTATCGGTCCAGAGGTAATGGTATGGCTGTCCTGTCTTTGCATTGGTCTCCCGGTTAAACCAGTTATCAAGCCCCACAACAGGCTGGGCAGATGAATTCAGTGAAGCTATACAGCATAACAGTATTGTCAGAAGTACAATACTTTTTCTTACAGCTTTTTGATCTTTCATGATAGTGAGGTTTGTTCTTTCAAAAATAGGAAACATAATTGACGATATAAACTCAAGACAAAAAAAAGAAAGATCTTGGATTTTTGGACATTCTTTTCTTATTCTGCATTTTTCTGCCTTAGATTCTGGCTTCTTCTCTATCTTCTTGACCTCTCCCCCCAACCCCCTCCCCCAGGAGGGAGGGGAGTTAAAGTATTGTATAACAATTGATTCCCCCTTCTCTCTTGGGAGAAGGGGGTGGGGGGATGAGGTGGATCAGAAAAAAGTTTCTTATCTTTGATTGTACAGATAACCGATAATCCTGATTATTATGAAAAATCTCGCATTATTAGTATTTATTTCAGCATGTTTGCTGGTATTCTCCTGCAATAAGGATGACAGGTCGGAAAGGTTCAAGCTGCTGACAGAACCGACATGGGCGACTGACAGTCTTCTGGCAAATGGTGCTGACGGCAGCGGATCCGGAGGTGTTCTTGAAAAATTCAAGGGCGATGCAAAATTCAGGGAGGATGGAACAGGTAATTTTGGAAATTATAAAGGAACGTGGAGATTCAATGTTGAAGAAACACAGATAACTATAATAGCTGATTCTCTTGTGCTCCCAATCGTTACAAATATAAAGGAACTGACAAAAACCTCATTGAAGATAACAACCATTGTTCCTAATCCTCTTGACCAGTCCAATCCTTTTAATATCCGTATGACTTTCAAAGCCAAGTGATGCGATACCTCCTCACTGCTGCACTGCTTTTTTCCGGAATTCTATTAAATGCAGCTGACATTAACGGAATTGTCAGGGGAAAAGTCTTAGACAAAAATACTGGAGAGCCTCTGGCAGGTGTTTATGTTATTTATGGCAGGAACCTGGGTACGACAACTGACCAGGAAGGTTTATACCTTGTCAAAACATCCTCCGGGAAACTTAATCTATCATTTCAGTTTATCGGATACAGCTCTGTTTCTGAGGAAGTCATTGTCATAGAGAATGATACCGTTGAAATGAATGTGGCACTTGAGATGAAGGTCCGGGAAATAGATCAGATAGTTATCAGCGCAAATAAAAATGAACAGAAGATCGCTGAGCTGACAGTATCAATGGATATTATCAAAACTGCATTTATTGAAGAAAACCACATAACTGATGCGCAGGAGCTTATAAACAAGACTCCGGGGATTGAGGTGATGGATGGGCAGGCATCAGTAAGGGGAGGCAGCGGATTCAGTTATGGCGCTGGCAGCAGGGTGCTTGCCCTGATTGACGGACTCCCTATGGTTTCAGCCGATGCCGGGAATATTAAATGGCAGTTCCTTCCCCTTGAAAACCTGTCACAGGTTGAAATTATCAAGGGAGCCTCTTCGGTTTTATACGGATCGTCGGCCCTCAACGGGATAATTAATTTCCGCACAGCCGATGCTACAAATACCCCTGTCACACAATTTTATGCAGAAACAGGCATATTCGGGAAGCCACGAAACAAAAACTGGGTATGGTGGGATACACCGAGGGTCTTTTCAAATGTCTCATTCTCCCATTTGCAGAAATTCGGGAAGACTGATCTCGGGGTGAGCGCTAATATTCTGATTGATGAAGGTTACAGAAGGCTGAACGGAGAGAAGCTTGGACGGCTCAGCTTAAAAGCAAAACATTTCAATGGTAAGATCGAAGGGCTCTCCTACGGCCTTAATATGAACTCAGGTTATACGGTCAAGAGGGATTTTGTTCTCTGGGAGAATGCCGAAACAGGAGCTCTGAAACAGCAGGGATCTGCAACAATTGAACTTAACGGATGGTTCTTTGCGCTTGATCCTTACATTACCCTGAAAAAAAGCGACCGCTATAAGCACGATCTCCGGATGCGGTTCCAGACATCATTAAACCGTTTCCCTGAAAGTGAAAAGACCAACAGCGACGCATATTCTCTTTTTGCAGAATACCAGCTCTGGTACTACCTGACTGGCTTCATGGACATCACTGCAGGTGTTTCAGAGAACTACAGCAAGGTTATTTCTAATATGTACAACGACCATGATGGTCTTAACGTGGCAGGGTATACGCAACTGGAAATCCGTCCTGTCAAAAAGCTGAAAGCAGTAGCAGGTTTCAGACTGGAACAAAACTCACTTGACGGAATAAAGGATAAGATCGTTCCCGTGTTCAGAGCCGGGATCAACTGGCAGGCAGCAGATTTTACTTTCATCAGGGCTTCATTCGGACAGGGATACCGGTTTCCTTCCGTTGCTGAAAAACATGCATCCACAACCCTGGGATCAGTGGTGATATTCCCTAATCCTACAATCTATCCCGAATCAGGCTGGAGTACGGAGGCAGGCATCAAGCAGGGTATAAGCTTCGGAAAAATAACCGGTCAGGCTGATGTCTCATTTTTTATGTCGCAGAACACCAATATGATTGAATACGAGTTGGCGACTATAGATGGCTTTACAGGCTTTAAGGCTGACAATATTGAACATTCAAGAGTATATGGAGGTGAGACAGAGTTTATGTTGACAGGAACTGTCGGCCGAATAAATACCACATTATCAGGAGGATATACATTTATATATCCTGTGGAATTCAACATATACACTAATGAGAATAAGGACAAATATCTTAAATACAGGCGGATGCATTCCGGGAAAATATCATTGAACACATCATGGAAGAAGTTAGAATCAGGATTGAACCTGTATGTAAAGTCAAAGATCCTGAGGATTGATGATTTCTTCCTCGATGAAACAACAGGTGAAGCTATTCTGCCGGGATTCCCGGCTTATTGGGAAGGTCATAACAAAGGATATGTTCTTCTTGATGGTTCGTTTGGATACAAGCTGAATGACAGGTTTACTCTTTCGCTTGCGGTTAAGAATATTACAAACACCGAGTACATTGGTCGGCCGGGAGATATACAGCCGCAGAGGAGCTATAGCCTGAGGTTTTCAGGAAAACTCTAATTGCCTCAAACTCCTGTCTCCTTCTAAGTATTCATGTACCCTTCCCCCAACCCCCTTCCCTGCTGAAGCAAGGCAGGGGGCTAAATAGTTGTAAACCAATGTCCTCCCCCTCTTTGCTTTAGTAGAGAGGGGGCCGGGGGGTGAGTACATATGAATAAATTGACTATCTTCATCATGCTATTCCTATACTTATGAAACAATCATACAATTTAAAGATCGGCCTTTTCGGCATAGGCCTCGATGCATACTGGCCCCAGTTCAAAGGACTGAAAGAGCGTCTTGAGGGATATTTAGCTGAAGTGGAAAAAAAAATGCATTCATTTGATGCTGAAATAGTTAACCTGGGGCTTATCGACAATCCTGTAAAGGCTGTTGAAGCTGGCCATAAATTCCGCCGGGCTGATGTTGATATTATTTTTCTATATGTTACAACATATGCTCTATCATCAACTGTTCTTCCCGTAGTTCAGAGAGTAAAGGTCCCTGTCATCATTTTAAATCTTGCACCGGAAAAAGCTATCGATTATAAAACCTTCAACAAGCTGAATGACAGGACAAAAATGACCGGTGAATGGCTGGCAAATGTATCCGCCTGTCCTGTGCCGGAAATCGCAAATGTCTTTCTGAGAGCCGGAATAATTTTCCATCAGATCACTGGTGTACTTCATGGTGATCAGGAAGTATGGAAAGAAGTGGGCGGATGGATCGAAGCGGCATCCGTGGCAAATAAGATGGCTCATAACAGGCTTGGGTGCATGGGACACTATTATGGAGGGATGCTTGATGTCTATACGGATCTCACATTACTGCTGGCCGGATTCGGAGGACATATCGAAATAGTGGAGGTAGATGAGCTTTCAGCCTTAAGGAAAAAGGTTACGACAAAGGAAGTTGATGCCCGCGTCAAACTCTTCTACAGCAAGTTTATAATCGACAAATGTTGTTCCCCTGCAGATATGAAACAGGCCGCACGGACCTCCGTCGCCCTTGATAAACTTGTTGAAAACCATAATCTCGGGTCCCTTGCTTATTTCTACAGTGGCACAGGCATAACAGAAAATGAAGATGCTATAAGTTCAATCATACTGGCCAATTCCCTTCTGACATCACGGGGGATTCCTGTAGCCGGTGAATATGAGATAAAGAATGTCCATGCAATGAAGATAATGGATTGCTTTGGGGCAGGAGGCTCATTCACAGAATTTTATGCACTTGATTTTAAAGATGATGTTGTTCTTATGGGACATGACGGCCCGGGACATATTGCAATAGCACAGGGAAAAACGAAAGTAAAACCGCTCGAAGTTTATCATGGTAAAGTGGGAAAAGGATTGTCAGTTGAGATGTCGGTGAAGCTCGGAGACATCACTCTTCTTTCTGTTGTCCAGAAAACCGACGGGAAGCTGATACTGCTGGTCGCCGAAGGAGAATCTGTTCCCGGACCGATCCTTGAGATAGGCAATACCAATAGCCGTTATAAATTTCCGATTGGAGTAAAGAATTTCGTCAACACCTGGAACAGCTACGGCCCTGCTCATCACTGCGCAGCAGGTGTCGGGCATATCGCCTCAAAAATCAAGAAGCTTGGCGAATTACTTAATATGGAAGTCGTCCGGGTATGCTGATTTTTTCTTACATTCACATAATCCTGATTCTTAATAAATTCAAAATAGTTTAACCTATGAAATCAATTAAATTCAAATCAGCTATTCTTATCTTATCAGCTGCAATTGCCTCTCTTACATCCTGTAAGAAGAATGTTGTTAACGAAGTAAAGATCAACGATTTTGCTTCTTTATCGGCAGAATTCACAGTGCCATCAGCCGAGTATACCACTGCTCCCTTCTTTGTCTGGAATTATAAGATCACAAAGGAGGAGATAGATAATTTCCTGAATGATTTTAAAAATGCCGGGAGCAGCCAGGTCTTTGTCCATCCACGGCCGGGACTGATCACGGAGTATCTATCTGAAGAATGGTTCGACCTTTTCAAATATACAGTAGATAAGGGAAAAGAGCTGGGAATGAAAGTCTGGATCTATGACGAAAACTCCTATCCCAGCGGTTTTGCAGGAGGACATGTTCCCGACCAGATGCCGGAATCATATAACCAGGGACAGGGATTGAAGATGACAAAATTTGAAATCCTGCCCGATACTGCTGACAAATATTATCTGTGTCTGAAAGAGGAAAATGGAAATTACCTCAATATCACATCATCTTTTGAAGGTGAAAAAGGGAAAAATGGCAGTTACTTTCTATTTTCTAAAACATACGATAATAAAAGTGACTGGTACGGTGGATTCACTTATGTAGACCTTCTCTATCCGGGTGTAACTGAGAAGTTTCTAGAAGTGACCATGACCGGGTATGAAAAATCCGCTGGTGCTGATTTCGGACAAACTATACCGGGTGTTTTTACTGATGAGCCACAGATTAACTCATCGGGTGGAATACGTTGGACACCTGACCTGTTCGATGTATTCCAGGATAAATGGGGATATGATCTCAGAACTCAGCTTCCTTCTCTGTATGAGGAGGTGGGCGACTGGAAAAAGGTCCGTCACAATTATACGCAGACACTTCTTCAATTGTTTATTGACCGCTGGGCTAAACCATATTATTCTTATTGTGAGGAGAAAGGGATGAAGTTCACAGGACATTACTGGGAGCATGAATGGCCCAATATGCGTCCGGGAGGCGACAATATGGCAATGTATGCATGGTTCCAGATGCCTGCAATTGACATGCTGTTCAACCAGTTTAATGATGTTACAACCGGAGCACAATTTGGCAATGTACGGTCAGTAAAGGAGCTTGCAAGCGCTGCAAACCAGACCGGCAGGCAGAGAAAGATGAGCGAAACATACGGAGGTTCCGGCTGGGAGCTCACCTTTACCGATATGAAACGCAACGGCGACTGGGAATATGCTCTTGGTGTAAACCTGATGAATCAGCACCTTACATATTTCTCCTTTGCAGGAGCAAGAAAATATGATTATCCTCCTACATTCGATTATCACGAACCATGGCTGAAAGATTATAAATATATCAATGATCATTATGCCAGGCTCTCAATGTCATTGTCGGCTGGAAGACAGATAAATGATATTCTCATTCTTGAACCGACCACATCTGCCTGGCTATACGATTCTTATGCAACCAGGAATCCAAAATATGCTGAGATCGGACTCTCTTTTCAGGCCTTCGTAACACAACTTGAAAAGAACCAGGTGGAATATGATCTTGGATCAGAGAATATGATCAAAGATATGGGATCAGTAAAGAGCGGAAAATTCATTGTCGGACAGGTGAGCTATTCAACGGTCGTGATACCCCCGATGACAGAAAATCTTGATAAGGCAACATTTAAGCTTATAAGTAAACTTGTTGCAGGCGGAGGCAAACTGGTTTGTTTCTCCCGGCCTTCCCTAATTGACGGTGCTCAAAATGAAATCCTGGAAAAATTCCTGGAATCGAATAAAGAAAAGATCCATTTTGAAACCAGCCTGAATCCTGAAATAATTTCAAAATATTTTACGAACCAGGGTTTAAGCTTCTCAGATCTAAAGGGTGGACAACTTTACCATCATTGCAGAACTCTCTCTGACGGACAGATAATCTTTATGGTCAACTCAAGCCTTGATGAATCCCTGACAGGATCTCTCAATGCAAAAGGAGCTGATGCAATTGAACTGAATACGATCACCGGTGCAATTAACGGGTATCCGGTTAAACCGGAAGAAGGTAATCTTAATCTTTCATTTGATCTTCCCCCCGCCGGAAGCCTTCTTCTGTACATTCCAAATGTGAAAAAAACCAATTTTGAAATACCGGAAAAACAAGGAACTTTCAATGCAATATCTTCTGCAGACATGACGGTCATCCGGGATGATGAAAACGTTCTGGCTGTTGAGTTCTGTGATCTTCAGATCGGTGACGAGATCACAAAGGACCTTCATACCTTTTATGCTGCTGACAAGGTTTATAAGTCCTACGGATTCAGTAACGGTAATCCATGGAACACCTCGGTGCAGTTCAAAACACGTACTGTTGACCGGGATAAGTTTGATGCAAATACCGGATATACAGCCACTTATCATTTCAATATTAAAAGCGGTGTCGATTTCACAGGTATGAAAGCAGTTGTTGAAAGACCTTATTTGTGGAGTGTTGCCGTAAACGGTACAGAGGTAATAGCAGAAGAGGGCAAGTGGTGGCTCGACAGGGAGCTTGGCGTTTTCAATATTGAGAAGCTCGTCCGAAAAGGAGATAATACAGTTTCAGTGAAAGTATCGCCGATGAAGATCCATGCTGAAATTGAACCTGTCTATATCCTGGGGAACTTCTCGGTTAAACCTGCTGATAAAGGATGGATAATTGAGCCAGATGTTAAAAAATTGACAGCCGGCAGCTGGAAGCAACAGGGCATGCCGTTCTATTCACAGGGTGTGACTTATAGCAAGGATTATAAGATTGAAGAGCTGAAAGGTAAATACCTGGTAAGTCTTAATAACTGGGAAGGTACCATTGCAGAGGTTATTGTTAACAATGAGCCGGCAGGAGTGATTGCTTTCCCTCCCTATCAAAACGATATTACGAAGTTTATAAAACAGGGAGATAATAAAGTCGAGGTAAAAGTTATTGGCAGCCTGAAAAATCTTCTTGGTCCTCACTTTAATAATCCGGCTCCCGGGCTTGTCGGTCCATGGCATTTCCGGAATGTGAAATCCTATCCGGCAGGAAAGGATTACCAGTTGCTGGATTACGGGTTGATGGAAGAATTCAGTTTATTGCAGGGAATATAGGATACAGGCTACAGGTTACAGGTAAAGAATAAAATCCGATTATCATGATACAGCTCAAAAGCAATATGTCATCATGTAAACCTGGATTAATTAGTGAAAAGACCTTGCAAAAGATGTTTGGGACAAATGATGCTCGTTTCCTTGTGGGTCGATTACAGAGATTGAAATTAAATATACAGCCGAAAGCTGAAAATATTGAAATCGCGTTATTTGATAATGAGCATGTTATAAAAGTCATACTTACAAAAGGTAAGACAGGTCCTTTTACCGGGTGCAACTGGAAGATACCTTTTCCAGAACAAGTTGAAAGTGCTGCTTTGTCATATAAAGTTTTTTTTCAGGATGGCTTTGATTTTGTCAAAGGTGGTAAATTGCCAGGACTTGCCGGTGGAACCGGTAATACCGGCGGATTGGTTCCAAATGGTTATGATGGGTGGAGTGTAAGATTTATGTTTAAAGAGCATGGCAGGATATGTGCATATCTGTATCATGTCGGAATGAAGGATAAATTTGGCAGCAAGGAATTTTTAAAACATGAAGGAGTAGATATTTCACTAAATACAGGAAGCTGGAATAAGATTTTACTTACAATTAAAATGAACAATCCTGAAACAGGAGAAGGAAAAGTATTTTGTAATGTCAACGGGACTGATGCTTTAGCACTTAATTCTGTCTGCTTCCGCAAAACGGAAAGCTTGAAAACAGATCATTTGTTGTTTTCATGTTTCATGGGTGGTGATGATCCTTCTTATGCACCGAAACAGGATCAATTCCTGATGTTTAAAGATTTTAAAATTGAATATTAAGTTTTAAGATGAGTATTTTAAAGCGTTTCGCATTTCTTCTTGATCAGACACTATTCAGATGGCTGGTAAAGCTCTTTTATCCGCGGTACAGGCGCCCCAGGATTGGCTATATGAAACATTACCGGGTATTGTGGCAGTATTTCTTCATGCAAAAAATAATCGGATTTAACCGTATGGTTCCGTGGCCTGTTGATTTCAGGAGCAAGATCCGGGGATGGAGATTTATTAATAAAGGGATCATGTGTGATCCGGGTGATAATATTGGCATCTATATAAATGCATATGGTGGTCTTAAATTGGGAGATAATGTAGGTATTTCTCCAAATACGGTTATTGTAACAACAAATCATGACAAGTACGACCATCGGAAAACCGGACCTGTAAAAGGTGTGGAAATCGGAAATAATGTCTGGATTGGTGCTAACTGTGTTATACTGCCCGGAACAAAAATTGGTGATGAAGTGACAATCGGCGCCGGATGTGTCATTTCAGGTGAGATACCTTCCCTTACTACCGTGGTCAGAGGAGATAACCACATTAAAATAATACCTAAAAATAAGGGGTATGAATGGGATATATACAGTGAGAAACTTACATAATATTAAAGACTTGCACGATTGCCAGCCTTCGCCGAGGCTTCGGCTGCCAAAGCACGATTGCACGACCTGCATAACACAATTTTTTCGAATAGTATTCAAAATCCCCTCCAATTAGTTAAATATCAATATACTATTTTAGACTTATTGCATAATTCAAATAATTGTATACTTTTGGACATTAGATTTGTATTGATCTGAGGTTTTTTTGCATTCATAATGCAATGAATCTCAATTATAAACTTAAAAACTGACTTATGAGAAAATTTCTGACTTTAATTGCTGGAACACTAGTTACAGGAAGTCTTCTTGCCGGCGGGCTGGTTACGAATACCAACCAGAGCGCATCATGGGTTCGGCTCCCTTCCAGAAATGCATCAATAGAATCTGATGCAGTGTACTATAATCCGGCTGGGTTAATGAAGATGGATAACGGATTCCATTTTGGCATTTCAAACCAGACTATTTTTCAAACAAGAGAAATTACAAATGACTACAGCTATCTTCATGAGAGTTTGTACAAAGGATCAGTAAAAGCACCTTTATTCCCCTCTGTAGCTGCAGCTTATAAGATGGACAAGCTCGCCATCTCTTTCGGATTTAATCCGGTTGGCGGCGGCGGCGGTGCAACATATGAAACCGGATTGCCATCATTTGAAATGAGCATTGCTGATCTTGTTCCATTAACATTTGCTAATGGATTTGGAACAACCGACTATGATGCTAAAATCTTCTTTGAGGGTTCTTCTATCTACTTCGGGTACCAGGGAAATGTATCATACAAAATAAATGATATGATTTCTGTCGCAGCCGGTTTCCGCCTTGTTACTGCCAAAAATACCTATAACGGGTACCTGAGAGATATAAGCATCAATCCGAATTATCCGGCCTTTGGCGCATATACCGGTTCAATGGTTCATGCAAGCGATTTCTTCACTTCCGGAGCAACAACTATGACCGCGCTTGCAACTGGAGCAACTGGATATTCAGCAGGATTACAAACACTTATTACCACTTATAGCTTAGGTGCAATGCTGCTAACAAATCCTGCTTTAGCTGCTTACGGATTAGATGCAACTGCTATAGCCACAATACAACAGATAATTGGAGCTGCTGGACAAAATCCTGCTGGGCTTACCCTTACCCAAGCCCAGGCAATATTAGCTGGTGCCGCACCGGGATTTACAACAGGTGCCGCTACAATGACAGGATATGCAGGTGCAACCCAGGATATTGAAGTGGATGCAGAAGAAACAGGTATGGGCTATTCACCGATCATAAGCGTTAACATTTCACCCATCGAAGCGCTGAACATAGCAATTAAATATGAGTTCCTGACCAAAATGGAACTTACAACATCTTTGGCGGGCCCTACCATGGGAGGAGGTATATTTATTCAGGACGAAAAGAAAAGAAACGATATGCCTGCTATGCTTGCAGTTGGTGCTGATTACAGATTATCAAATCTTAAGTTGTCTCTGGGAGGGAATTATTACTTTGACAAATCAGCTGACTACGGACATAAAATTGATAATGACCTGAATCCTGCGACACCAACTGTGCATGTAGACAACAGCGAAATTATTGAGAGTAACGGTATGTCGCTCCAGGTAGGACTTGAGTATAATATTTCTGATAACCTGCTTGTAAGCGCAGGTTATGTTTATGGCAATTTAGGCGTTAATAGTCTGTATCAGAGTGATCTCACTTTCGGAAATGCAACACATACATTTGGTGCCGGAGGAGCATTCTCACTTAATGATATGCTAAGAATTAACCTGGGAGCCAGTTACACCATGTATCTGGAGAACGAGAAAAATGTAAATCATTTTCTTGGGGCTACAAACATGCTGCCTAAGGAGACCTATTCAAAAAGCACAATAGTTGTAGGGGTTGGAGTAGAATTAAATTTCTAAGATAAAATCCCACCTTTTAGAAAAAGGCTGATCCAATCCGGATCAGCCTTTTTAATTGACACATACTAATACTTTATACCCTTGTCGTTAAGATATTTAAGATAATGGCTTAATCCCGGGGCATCTGATGCAGCTAACCTTTTGTACCAGACAATTATGTTGACTTTATCCGATTCCTCAATGGCCGCCTCTATTATGTTTATATAAAGCAATCCTTCAATTCCAAGATTCTGACTGGCAATACTATCAAGAAGAGATTCAAAAAGAACAATATTATCTGCAGGTTTTCCTTTTGAAGCCTTATCGAAAACATCGTCAAGCTGTTTATTCAGCACATTGTCGAGTGTTACCCCGTAAAATGAAAAACAGTTTTCATTGCATTCCTCAACAAGGTCTATCCATGCGGTCCAAGCTTTAAGAGGAGGAAAAACAAGCACAAAATCAAGCTTTTCTCCACTTGTTTTAAACTTATAAGTATCAGGGCAAACCGGGATATTGCTTGCAGTTACAAGCTTGCTCCGTGAACCATCCGGGTAGATCATATATATATTTTTATCAGCACAGAAAAAACCGTTCTGTATCCGATTCTCAATACTCATATAAAAAGCTGTACTACTGGAGGTAGCTTCTATCTTGCTGATTTCCAATGTCTCAGGGCTTTTTAGTCCATAGTTCGGCAGTATGAATGACTGGGACCAGGCAGTGACAAATCCTGTCAATCCAATGAGCATAAATAAAAGTCTTTTCATTAACTTTTGATTAAAGACCGCAATATATAAAACTCTTTTATTCAATTGTTACTATATTCCCGACTCCCAGCTCAAAGTAGTTTTCTCCGAATGCTTCCTTGAACATCCGGATCTGTTTTTCTCCTGTGCAGTGGGTAGCTCCGCACTTAACGACTCCAAGCGTTTTCATTTCAGATAATATTTTATTCATCTCCTTATCAGATTTCTGTAACAGATGGAACCCTCCGAAAACCATGTAGATATTCTTGTTAAATGTCGTCTTGATTTCTTTTAGCATCTCAACTATTCCGGGATGTGAACATCCTGTCATAACTACCAGCCCCTTCTTAGTATTCAGCACCAGAGCATGCTCAGCTATCTGGTAGTCAAACTCACCTGAAGTATACAGGTTTTCACAGATCTTCGCAGATTCTTTAACCAGGAGAGGCTCCAGTCTGAGTTCAGACATCCTCTTTTTAAATTTATCTGAAAATGAATATGGAATAATAACCGGTATATCCTTCTTCATTTCAACAAATGAAGCTATCCCTCCGGTATGATCGCCATGTTCATGTGAGATAACCAGGAAATCTATCTTTGCAGCATCAAGTCCCATTTTTTTAAAGTTCGATGTAAAAATATCAGGCTTTGTACCGGTATCAAAAAGAATTGTCTTTTCCAGTCCTTCAATCAGAATTGCAAAGCCCCAGTCTGACTCTAATCCGTTGGTTTTAACATAATTGTCATAAATCACTCTGACCGTCACCGGTGTTTCAATGCCATTATCAGAAGTTATTCCAACTACTGGTGCTTCCAGATACTTATATTCCTGCCCCTGCGTCGGGACAATTATAAGCAGGAATAAGAGGTTAAACAGAATAAATGCCCTTGTTCTCATTTTTACAGATGATTTGTTTTTATGTTCTTTCTTACTTCCCTTAAGCTTTAGACTAAAGTAATCTTATCTCTTCAGTGATCGCAGATAACATGACGGAAAACTGATCTCATTGATTATTTCAGGA
Organism: Bacteroidia bacterium; assembly: GCA_026391215.1. Taxonomy (GTDB): domain Bacteria; phylum Bacteroidota; class Bacteroidia; order Bacteroidales; family VadinHA17; genus LD21. The sequence continues at coordinate 108,045 of JAPLDX010000058.1, read as the reverse complement.
TTGACATTTTCTTTGCATTCAGTTGGATTACAGCATGTTACACAGTTCCTCTTAAGTGCTTTAAATGATTTCAACATAATATCAGTTGAAAGAAATTCCTGTTTTACAGGTTCTTTTTTCATCAAGCCTGTACTGAGATACTTTTTGTTATCATCAGAAAATACAGTAACAACATTTGCTCCAGGCCCGAGCTCCATAAGTTTCATCACAGCACCCAGGAAATTTGCTCCCGATGATATTCCAACTGCAATTCCAAGTTCACATGCAAGTTTCTGAGCCATGATTATTGAATCGCCATCATCGACAGAAACTATTTCGTCAAGTTCATCAAGATGGATCAATGCGGGAATAAACTCATCCGAGATTCCCTGGATCCTGTGGGTTCCAACCTTATAACCCGTCGACATAGTTGGTGAATTAGATGGTTCCAGGGGGTATAGTTTCACTGCCGGATTCATTTCCCTCAGATAACGGCCTGTCCCCATTATTGTCCCGCCGGTTCCGACGCCGGCGACGAATGCATCAGTTTTTAAACCATGCATCCTCATTTGCCACCAGATCTCAGGTCCGGTGGTTGTGTAGTGAGCCATGGCATTATCTTCATTTTCGAATTGTCTGGGAAGAAAATTATTTGGACCTGAGGCTGCCATCTCCCGGGTACGATTTATGCTGCCTATAAATCCTCCTTCTGCCTTACTAACAAGGACAATATCAGCGCCAAAGCTTCTTATAAGGTTTTTACGTTCATCACTCATCCAGTCGGGCATAAAAATAGTTACCGGGTGACCAAGGGCTCTCCCGACTCCAGCGAAGGCTATACCTGTATTTCCGCTTGTTGCCTCTATTATTCTGTCACCAGGTTTAATAATATTTTTCCGGTAGGCTTCACGCATAATATGAATGGCCATCCTGTCTTTAATACTCCCTGTTATATTAAGATATTCCGCTTTGGCAAATACCTTTCCTGGTATCCCTTTGTAGAGGAACTCAATTTCAAAAAGCGGGGTGTTTCCTATCAGACTGGTCAAACCCTGAATACTATTGCTTATACCTGTCTTTTCTAAATTTGTTGCCATTATAGAGTGATGATCTTTAATTGTTTAAATATAAGAATCTATCTTCATAATCATTAACTGATCCTATTATGGAACTATTATCAAGACCTGCTTTTTTAAGACCTGAAATAACTTTATCTTTTGAATCATTAGGTACGCATATCAGAAGACCCCCTGAGGTCTGGGCATCAAAAGCGATCATTTTCAGATTATAATCCAGATCTGATGCAAACCGGGTATCTGGTTCAGCATATTCCAGGTTTCGGAATGCAGCCCCGGGTATACATCCCTGGTCTACAAGATCATAAGTCTTTCCGATAAGCGGCACCCGTTTCACATTAAGTGTAATAGATACATTACTTGCTTTCGCCATTTTAAGTGCGTGTCCTGCAAGACCGAAACCCGTGACATCAGTAGCTCCCCTGATATCGTACTTCTTCATCACCTCAGCGCCAGAATTATTAAGAAGCTTCATGATCCTTTTAGCTTCAGTGATATCTTTTTCACTTGCCATTTTTAGTCTCTGACCGGCAAGGATAACTCCTGTTCCAACTGGCTTTGTAAGTATCATTGAATCACCTGGTCTTGCACCGGCATTAGTAATGATCCTCCGGGGATGTACATATCCGATGACCGCCAGCCCGTATTTAGGAGGATTGTCGTCAATAGTATGTCCGCCGATAATCCTTACACCGGCTGTGGCTGCCATATCAGCTCCTCCTCTCAATATATCTATATATGCTTCCAGCGGCATCTTTGAAGCCGGGAACATCATTATATTGAGGGCAATAACAGGTCGTCCGCCCATGGCATATACATCGCTGATTGAGTTGGCTGCAGCTATTTGTCCGAATTCGTACGGATCACTGCAGACCGGCGGGAAGAAATCGGTTGTGAACACCAGGGCAAGATCATCATTAACCTTATAGACACCAGCATCGTCATGAGTATCAATGTCTACAAGAATATTGGGATCTTCAGGGAGAGGCAGATATTTGAGTATTTCCTCAAGCTGTTCAGGAGGTATCTTTGCAGAGCACCCGCCAACCTCAACCATTTGAAGAAGATCAATCTTCATTATCAGGGTTTAATAACATTTGTGGCTGATGCCATTGTCTGTGCAATTTCGTACATGTTGCTCAGGGTTCCGATATGTATCTTTTCTGCAAGCGAATAAAAGTTGACACAAGTAGCGCATAGCAGTAACTTCACTCCCATCTTTTCAATCTCCCTCAGATGTTCTATAACATGAGAATCATCTTTACCAAGCATGATTCCCCTGTTGTAGAATACCATTTTAGCCGGCAGAACATCAAGTTCCTTAATTGCTTTTATGAAATTGACCATCAGTAAATTACCAAGCTCATCATCTCCGGTTCCCATTTTATCGGATGTGAATGCAACTACAAATTCACCCCTCGAAAAATGAGGTATAAAATAATCATCAGCTTCTGCCTGAACAAAATCACCAGCTCCTTTTTTAATTGTCAGGGTCCATACACCTGCCGATTCCTCAACTGAGAATTCTGTTTTATTGTCCTTTAAGAAACGGGTAAGGTTATTTAAGGTTGTCAGGCTATCTGCCAATACTTTAAATGCTTCTCCTGTCTTCGTCTCTTTTAAAGCTTTTTTTGTGGCTATTATTGGTACAGGACACTGCTGCCCCCTGGTGTCTATTGTTCGCATTTGGACAATGATAAAAGATTTGCTAAAGTACGAAAAGAAGTTGAAAAGTTGAAGGCAGTTAAAGGAGGTTTAAAAAGGAAAAGAGTTAATTTTAGCCAATAATCTGAAATCGATGAAAAAACTTCTTTTTGTTCTTGCTACAGCTATTCTGATTTCGGAGTTTATTATTGGTCAGAATGTTGTTGACAAACAATCTGTTACAGGTTCCTGGTTTGGAAGGATCAGTGCAGGAGCCGCAGATGAAAATCTTAAGGCTATTGAGAAAGCTCTGAGATCAGGTGGTAACAATGCTGACTGGATCAATCAATTAAAATTCTGAGCAAAACAGATAAGAAAATGCGTCGCCTTCTGTTAAACTTATTATTTTTATTCTGTGCGGCTCAGCTCTCTTCACAGGTACTTATAAATGAGTTTTCATCGTCGAATTTCAATGGGATCACGGATGAGGATGGTGATCATAGTGACTGGCTTGAATTGTATAATTCTTCTTCGCTGGAAACCAACCTGGATGGCTATCATCTTTCCGATGATGTACAAAATCTAAAAAAATGGACTTTACCGACAATTATCCTGAAACCGGATTCTTTTCTGCTGGTCTTTGCATCTGAAAAGAACAGAACTGTGATTCCAGTCAGCTATCAGACCATCATTTATAGAGGTACGAACTGGAAATACTTTGTACCCTCATCTGAAATTGGAAATTCCTGGAAAAGTACAGGTTTCGATGATACCGCCTGGAATACGGGACCCAGCGGATTTGGTTATGGAGATAATGATGATGCAACAGTACTGAGCAGCATCCTAAGTGTTTTCATCCGTAAAGAGTTCACAATAAGTGATCCAGGGGATATTTCCGAGGTGGTCCTTAGTATTGATTATGATGATGGATTTATAGCCTACATCAATGGACATGAGATTGCCAGAAGTAATCTTGGGACAGCAGGATCCACGGTTACATTTAATCAGTCTGCAAGCAATAGAGAAGCGACTATGTATGGAGGAGGATATCCTGTTAACTTTCAAATATCTGATCCGTCCGGCTTCCTTACCGAGGGTGTTAATGTCCTTGCAATAGAGGGTCATAACAGTGGCTCCGGATCCTCTGATTTCAGCCTGATCCCGATGTTAAGCCTTGGATTCAGGGGAGCAGGATACATTGATGACTTACCCCCCTATATTCAGCTCAATGGCAATAAATTGCATACTAATTTTAAAATAAGCAGCGATGGTGAGACTCTAATACTTTCCGGACCCGATTCTTCAGTAATAGATTCATTATCGCCGGTTCAGCTGGTCGCAGATATTTCCTATGGCCGGAAATCAGATGGAGAAAATACAATGTTTTATTTTGCATCCCCGACTCCGGGCAGCAGCAATATTTATGACGGCTTCAGTACGCTTCCACAATGCGATTCTGTGAAATTCTCCGCTGAGGGAGGCTATTTCCAGGGAAGCTTTGAACTTCAGCTATCATCCAACGATCCGGCAGATACCATTTACTTCACTCTCGACGGATCTGAACCTTCCCGGGATGACTCACTCTATACGGTACCTGTTCAGATTTCAAAAAATTGTGTGGTAAGGGCAAGATCTCTGAATTATCTGAAACTTCCGGGAGCAGTTTCGACAAACACGTACTTCACCAGAATGCATACCTTACCGATAGTATGTATAAGCACGAATCCTGAAAACCTCTGGGATTATTATACTGGCATATATGTTTTGGGTCCGAATGCAGCAAGTGATAATCCAAATATTGGAGCAAATTTCTGGCAGGACTGGGAAAGAAAAGCCCATATGGAATTTTATGATATCAATGGGATCAGGCAAATCGATCAGGGAATAGGCATCAAGATCTTCGGAGCCTGGTCACGAAGCCGGCCTCAAAAATCTCTGGCACTGTTTGCACGACGACAATATGGAAAAGGTTCATTTGAATATAAGTTTTTCAAGGATAAGCCTATTGAAGAATTTGAATCGCTTGTACTCAGAAATGGAGGCAATGACTGGGATCAGGGAATACTAAGGGATGGATTGACTTCGGTACTGGTAAGTAAAATGGACATAGACCGGATGGCATTTCAGCCAACCATAGTTTATTTAAACGGTGAATACTGGGGTATCCTTAATTTACGTGAAAAAGTAAACACAAACTACATAGCTGAAAACCATGGTGTAAATCCTGATGATGTGAACCTTCTTGAAAGCAACGCAGGTGTTATTGACGGAACCAACGCATCCTATCTTCAGATGACCAGTTTTCTGAATACGAATACACTAGAGACAGAACAGAAGTATTTTCAGGTCAGCAATCAAATAGATATAAACAATTTCATTCAGTATCAGTTGACAGAGATATATGTCAACAACAAGGACTGGCCCGGAAACAATATCAAATATTGGAATACAAATGAACCAGGCAGTCTATGGAGATGGATACTTTTCGATACTGATTTCGGTTTTTCGATCTGGGAAAGTTCAGCATATACATACAACACTCTTGAGTTCGCCTTGTCTGCGAATGGACCTTCCTGGCCTAACCCTCCATGGTCAACACTACTGATCAGAAGGTTGTTGTCAAATCCTTCTTTCAAAAGGGAGTTTGTAAACCAGTATGCCGACAGATTAAATACCAGCTTCGCTTCTGACAGAGTAATTTCTGTTGTCGATTCACTTAAACAATTATATGTATCTGAAATAAACGACCATCTTAACCGCTGGGGGCTTAGTTACAGCAATTGGTTGAATAATCTTACAAAAATCAAGGATTTTGCCACCGAAAGGCCGAACTATTGCAGAAATCATATGAAATCAGTACTGGGGCTGAATGGAAGTTCTTTAATAAGGATCGAGATCAGCAACCCCGGTTCGGGAAAAGTAAAGGTGAATTCGGTTATCCCTGATACATATCCCTTCTACGGTACTTATTTTTCAGGAGTGCCCATAAAACTCACCGCAATTCCAACTGCAGGAAATAAGTTCCTGTATTGGGATATCAGTGGTCTCGTCTCATATTCAAGGACAATAGATTTCAATATGGCAACACCTGGCACATTCAGAGCTGTGTTTGGTACAGCTAAGAGCACTGATAATAAAATAGTTATAAATGAAATCAACTATAACTGTTCTCCTGAGAAAGATTCAAAAGACTGGATTGAGCTTTATAATTCGGGAAATACATCTGTCAACCTTAAGGACTGGATCATCAGTGATGCCGGTCCGGAATCCGGCTTCTCTCTCCCTTCCGATATAATTCTTGCTCCGGGAACACTGGTTGTTATTTGCCGTGAAACTGAGGCATTCAGTCTTATTTATCCGAAAATCAAAAATATTACTGGTGATATGGATTTTGGCCTCAGCAGTACGGGGGATGATATCAACCTGTTTGATTCTCAGGGAAATCTTATTGATTTTGTAAAGTACACTCCCAGTGCACCCTGGCCGACCGATGCAAATGGTACAGGGGCGTCTATTGAACTGACTGATCCTTTTAAGGATAATAATATTGGAGCAAATTGGAAATCCAGATATGACGGAGGTACTCCCGGGGAAAGGAACTTCCTTACAGATATCAATACTCCGGATGAAAGCTCTCCTGGATTTACATTAAGCTGCTTCCCAAATCCTTTCGGGGATTTCACTACCCTCAGCATTGAAGTAAACAGACCGGGAAGATATAAGCTTGAAGTTTTTGATCTGCAGGGCAGATTGCTGAAAATCCTTACAGACCAGGTTTTTGAACCCGGACAATACTTTTTAGAATGGGATGGCAAAGATTCCTTTGGCAGACTGGCTAAAAGCGGCATTTACATAATAAGGCTTTCAGGAGCTGGCATGAGCCAAAACTTAAAAGTTATATACCTGGATTAAGAAATAATTCTTATCAAAAGCAGGTAATTTATTTTTACCTGAATATGGTCCTTTTTAGATCAGGATTTTGAGATTTCAGCAATACGTTTCATAATCATCCTGCCCCTGGCCACAATCCCTGCTGCTGAGTTCTCACCCTGAAGCATATTTATAGATGCAGCAAGCTCGTTAGCCAACCCTGGATAGATAAGCGCAAGCTTATAGATGATCTCCATAGAATAGGCTTTGATTGCAATAGCCGAAAAACCTGAATTAAGAGCTTTAAAACAATGGTCGGCGAGTATACCATGGTGGCGCTCGCTTATTTTTTGAAGGTCAGTAAGGGAAAGTATCCTTAAGAAAGAACGCTGAGTGCTCTCATTATCTATTCCGTCTAACTCTTCAGTAATCTTTTCAAGATGAGGATATATCAGTTCTGGAAATTTATCACATACTTTTGAAAGAATCCATGAAGCGCGGAAAGCAAGCTTTTTGTCAGTGCTATATGAATAATCGAGCAGTTTTTGAAATAGAGCAGGATTTTCTCCGGTTGAAGCTGCTAACCACTCGGCTTCCTTCATACTCATCATATTGTTGATCATTTTCCGAAGCTCTTTATCAATCACCGGTGACTGATCAGCTTCCGGTTCAGACTCTTTTTTATGTGTCTGTTTGCCTGTAATTTCCAGGTACCTGCCGGCAATAAGTACATCCGCTTCACATAAATCGACTGATCCAAGGTTTTCAGAAGATACCCATTTAAAATCCTCGTGCTCCAATAGTACCGGCAATTCATCAAGAGTATCGCAAATAAATGGGATAAGTTTGATCTTTTTGTGGCCATAATCATGTACTACAGTTTCAAATTTCCCGCAGATGACTACTTCCATCGACAATTCTTCCATGATTTCGCGTATGATGCATTCTTCTTCCGTTTCGCCATCCTGCAGTTTGCCGCCGGGAAATTCCCACTTGAAAGGGTGATCTGTTTTTTCCCCCCTCTGCACAACAAGCACCTCGTTGTCTTCATTTCTTATTATTGCACAGGTCACTATAATCATAAGGCTGTCAGGATGAGATATCTGCGTAAAGGGGGATCACCAGGAGAAAATCATATTTATTCTGTGCATGATCTATCTTGCATGCATAATGATCAATCCCGTTTGTAACTACCAGGTAAGGAACTTTGAATCCCATGTTATAACAGACCACCTGGTCAAAAACGGTATCGTCAATTTTAACATCAGGCGCTTTGCATTCTATAATCATTACAGGTTCCCCTGCCCTGTTATGAACCAGGATATCCACTCTTTTCCTGAGTTTATTGAATCCAGACATAACCTCGATACCGATAAGCCCGGGAGGATATTTTCCTTCATGAATCAGGTACTGTACAAAATTCTGCCTTACCCATTCCTCAGGTGTGAGCTTTACATATTTCTTCCGGAGAAGATCAAAGATCGTCTCAGATCCCTCTTTTCCTCTGATCCTGAATGAATATTCCGGCAGATTTAGCTGTTTCAACTTTGTTTTGTACTTTTGAAAGCAAATATATTGAGATAATTTTAATTGAATTTAAAATTTAAATAACAGGTCAATCAACCTCTCCCTAAATCCCTCCCCCAGGAGGGAGGGACTTGAAAGATTATCGAATCAGTCCCCCTCTCTCCCGGGAGAGGGGGAATCCTGAGTGAAGCGAAGGAAGGGGGTGAGGCAGGATTATAAAAAGGTCAAATAATTATTACAGAAATTATATGAAAACCAAAGAGGAAATTGTCAATAACTGGCTTCCGAGATATACCGGAAAAGATCTCAATACCTTCGGTAAATATTTTCTCCTTACAAATTTTATGTATTACCTCGAACTCTTTGCAGAGTGGAATAATGTGAAGATTGAAGGGAAGGACAAGAACATGCCAAGTGCAACTGCCGATGGGATAACTATCATGAACTTTGGAATGGGCAGCCCGAATGCTGCAACTGCCATGGATCTACTAAGCGCTGTAGCTCCAGATGCGGTTCTGTTCCTTGGAAAATGCGGGGGACTCAAGAAAAAGAATAGGGTAGGTGACCTGATACTCCCCATAGCTGCAATCAGGAGCGACGGAACATCAAACGATTATCTTCCCAATGAAGTTCCTGCACTCCCTGCATTTATGCTTCAAAGTGCAATCTCAAACGCGATAAACCGCTACAAGAAGGAATACTGGACAGGTACCGTATATACAACTAACAGAAGGGTTTGGGAGTACGACGAAAGGTTTAAGAAATATCTCGTAAAAACCAGGGCAATGGCGATAGATATGGAGACAGCAACAATTTTTACGGTGGGATTTGCCAATGAAATCCCCACCGGGGCTTTGCTTCTGGTCTCAGATCAGCCGATGATATCCACAGGCATTAAAACTGCTGCAAGCGATAAGAGAGTAACAAGCAAATTTGCAGAAACTCACCTGAAGATAGGGATCGACGCCCTTAGAGAAATAAAGGAAAACGGCTTATCTGTAAAACATCTGAGGTTTTAAAATGGCAGTCACTTACGAAGAAATAATTTCTGATCTGAAAAAACGGATCTTCAAACCAGTCTATTTTCTTGCCGGGGAAGAGCCTTATTATATTGACCTTATTACGGAATTTATTGAAGATAAAGTATTGCCGGAAGCTGAAAAATCCTTTAACCAGGTAATCCTCTATGGAGAAGACACAACTGTTCCGGCTATAATTGATGCTTCACGGAAATTCCCCATGATGTCAAGCCACCAGGTGGTGATAGTGAAAGAAGCGCAAACCCTGAAGAAAATAGAAGATCTTATTTTCTACCTTGAAAAACCTCTCCAGTCAACAATCCTGGTCATCAACTATAAGTACAGGACAATTGATAAAAGGATGAAGTTTTATAAAGCCCTGGAGAGTCAGGCTGTCTATTTTGAATCGTCGCGTTTAAGGGATTACCAGGTTCCGGCATGGATCGAAAGGTACCTGATGGCTCAGGGCATTAAAACTGATCCAAGCGCCAGCGCTCTTCTCACTGAATTCCTCGGAACCGACCTTCACAAAATAGCAAATGAACTGAATAAGCTTGTTATCACCCTTCCTGCAGGGAAGCCAGTGATCACCACTACGCTTATTGAAAAGAATATCGGCATCAGCAAGGATTATAACAATTTTGAATTGCAAAAAGCCGTTGGTGAAAGAAACATCCTGAAGGCCAACATGATAGTTCATTATTTCGCAAATAATCCTAAGGACAATCCAATTACCCTTTCCATAGCTTCACTTTTCAGTTACTTCAGCAAGCTTCTCACATATCATTATCTTACCGATAAGTCCAGGAATAGTGTTGCAGCAGCCCTCAAGGTCAATCCATATTTTGTAAAGGATTATGAGACTTCAGCATCGAAATATAACGTTGCCAGGACAGTACATATCATAAGTCTTTTACGGACTTATGATATGAAGTCAAAGGGTTATGGGGATTTCAGCAGTGAGCCGGGTGATCTGCTTAAAGAGCTGGTGTTTAAGATAATGCACCTATAATGGTGCAGCGGCATAACGGCGCAAAGGCACAACGGTAAAACATGTGTTTAATTCATATCGGGGGATTCCGGGAAGTCAGCCCATGCACGGTACTTATTGTTCAACCCTCTCAGAACTCTTTTCCAGGTGTTATCCACCGGATTATTCAGCACAATATCTGTTTTGACTCTGGCAATGACCCATGAGTTTTCCTTAAGCTCCCGTTCGAGCTGTCCGGCGGACCATCCGGAATAACCAAGGAAGAACCGTATCTGTGAATTATCCAGCTTACCGGTTTTTATCAAATCCCTTATAAAATCAATATCACCACCCCAGAAAATATTTTCATCAACCCATACACTTTTAGGGATCTTATCGCCAAGATTATGAAGGTAATGGAGGGTATCAGGTGCGACAGGTCCTCCCATGCTCAGGTATTCATCCCATCCTTCAAACCCGGAAATTGCATCACATACTTTTATTTCAAGCTTTTTATTCAGAATGAATCCTACAGATCCTTCAGCGTTATGATCAGCAAGATACACTATAGTACGGTTAAAAAAGGTATCCGGGAGAAAGGGTTCTGATATAAGTATCTTCCCCTTTTCCGGTATTTTGTCCTCAGGCAATATTGTAAACAGATCAAGCTCCGGTTTCATAAGTTATGGCAATTTACTAATTTTTATAAATACGACCGATTAAAATCTCCTTTTCCCTTTCATTTGATAAAATTATTGAAAAATATTGTATAACTTATTAAGCAAATTCAAAAAGTCAATTGAATATTATCATATTTTAGGCCAGATTTTCAACCAGGTCATGCAAAAAAGTATACTCAGGATAATCGGGAATAAAGCTGTTCTGAACAACCGTGAAAGGATGTGTGAAACTGCTGAAGAATTACTGGAAAGTGGAAAATTCAGAATGGTACTGGATCATTGTCTGGAACATCTTCGCGGCAGGAAATCTCCGTTTATGAACATATTCCGGGATGGGAAATCAGGTGAATCTGAAGTGGATGACCTGGTTAAAACACTTACACTTCTGGTCAAATATGAGGCCGGTGTCGTCCCTCATATTTTTGACAGATCTGAAGTTTTTGTGAAAGACTTGCAGCTCTTGAACAGCTTTATTGAATATTTATATGATTACTGGAGACATTTTGACCGGTTTATCATTAATGATTCAGAGGGTGATCGTCTTGATAAAAGGCCATATCGTACATTCAATGAGACTATTGAGCACCTGACACATCTTATCAGGACTGTGTACAGGCATATCCAGGAAAACATTACCGGCAGTCATCCGAATGTTTACAGGCAGGTAAGGGCAGGTGCCGAGATGGCTGTCATCTCGCTGCCAAAAGATATTCCATACCCGGATGTGAAATACATGAAGCTAAACCAAATCCAGGTGATCCGCCAGGTGCTTATCTATCCTCCTCTTGTCATTCAGCAACCCATGAACAAGCGGACCGGACATTTCAAACGCATACAGCAGAATCCTGTTGATCTTACCGAATTTAATCCGGACGACTGGCTGTGTTATCCCGTAAAAGCCGGGAAACTTCTTATCATGGTTTATTTTCACCTTACATTCCTTGAATTGGGACTGTCAATGTGTAACCTGTTCCAGCTTGCGGATGACATCGACCTGGAAAAAAGACCTGATGCAATCTTCTTATATGGCACACAGGGCAATTCACTAGATGGCTTGTCTGAATTTTCCACGGTATTTTACGAAGATGCGCCAAACGGAATCTTTATCGGGGCAATCCCCGGCAGGGCAGAATTTGGATACTTCGGTTACCTGAAAAAAATGATACTCACGCTTCATAATTCAATTGTTATGAAAGCTGGTAAGATGCCATTCCACGGAGCCCTGGTGAAGATATTGCTGAAGGGTGATATTGAAGCCACAATTCTTATGATGGGAGATACAGGAGCAGGAAAATCAGAGACGCTCGAAGCATTCCGGGTGCTTGGAGATAAACATATCCGTGAGCTTAGCATCATAGCTGATGATATGGGATCAATAGAACTTGATGATGAAGGATTTCCTGTCGGCTATGGTACCGAGACCGGAGCTTTCCTCCGGCTTGATGACCTTCAGCCCGGATATGCTTTCGGACATCTCGATAGATCAATAATTATGAATCCCAGCCAGGTTAATGCAAGAATTGTGATTCCGGTAACAACATTTGAGAACGTGATAAAAGGTCAAAGGATTGACTACATACTCTATGCAAATAATTATGAGGAAATTGATAATGAACACCCAGTAATCGAGAAATTTGATTCAGCAGATGAGGCTATCGAGGTATTCAGGAGAGGCTCGGTAATGAGCAAGGGAACAACAACATCAAGCGGGCTGGTGAATTCCTATTTTGCCAATATCTTCGGACCTCCGGAATACAGGGAGATTCACGAAAATATCGCCACGAGATATTTTGAATCCTTCTTCAGGAAGAATGTATTTGTAGGGCAAATGAGGACAAGACTGGGAATACCGGGGTATGAAACTTCAGGGCCCAGTGATGCTGCAAAAGAATTACTGAATATAATCACGACCACAAGATAACTCCCCGACGCTTCGCGTCTGTCCCCTGAAGGGGGGATAAACCCATAAGTGATAACGATTTAGCCCCTTTTTAGGGGGATCGGGGAGTCAGTACTTATCCGGAACCGGCTTTCTCATCATTCAGGTAGTGAAATAAATTCCGTCAGGTTCCTGGTTGCCCACGTTTTAAAATTCCCTTCATCATCTGAAAAAATCAGGTAGGCTTCAAACTCAGGATGCAGGTTGAGAAAATCGATAGTCCTGTCTTTCCCCATGACCATACATGCAGTCGCAATTCCATCAGCAGTTGCACAGTCATCAGCAATAATTGTTGCACTTAAAAGCTGGTTCCTGGCCGGGTAACCTGTTTTAGGATCAATAGTATGGGAGTACTTGATACCGTCTTCAACATAGAATTTCCTGTAATTGCCTGAAGTTGCCAAAGATCTGTCCTTCAGGCTGATAATTGCCTGAAGATCTGTCCCGGGAGACATGTTGTTATCTTCCGGCCTGTCAATTCCGATCCTCCACAGTACTCCCTTCTTATCGCCTTTTACCCTTACTTCGCCACCTATTTCTACAAGGAAGCGTTCGATACCCAGACCGCCAAAATATTCAGAGATAATATCGACAGAATACCCCTGGGCAATGGCATTGAAATCAAGGTGGATATGCGGATCCGTTTTATACACCCTGCCATCCCTGATCTCCACTTTTTCCATACCCACAAGGCTTAACAGAGAGTCGCGTTTTGACTCAGTAAAAGATTTCTGTTCATCAGGTCCGAATCCCCATGCTTCCACAAGGGGACCCACAGTAATATCGAAAGCGCCCCCTGTTGTAAGGTTTATCTCTTTTGACCTGTCGAAGGCTTCAATGAAAAATGAATCAGGCATGGCCTCTTCATTACGGTTTATCATTGAAAGTATGGATGAATCCTGGTAAAGAGATAATGACATATCGAAATCGTGCAGGATTTCTTCAACCTTTGATCTGAGCTCAATCAGATTTATATGATCATTATTCTCAAATACTATACTATAGGTGGTACCTTGGACAAATCCGTTGAAACTTGAAAAACCAGATTCTTTATCTTTGCAGGAAGTAATAATCAGGATGAATAACAAAACAAGAGTAAAAAATTTATTGCTCATAGATTTTACTTTAATTCAAAAATACAAAATATGGAATAATAATTTTGCACTATTTTTGTTTACACTTATCAGTAGTATCAATTTATGGGCAGGACGCTAATATTTATAATAGTTTTAAACCTCGCATTTCAGCTGTTATATGGTGGGGAACAGGACCCTATGTCTTATACAAACAGTGTATTTGATAAAAGGATCAAAACTGTTCAGCTTTATAAGGAAGGCTGGAACTTTTCGTACCCGATCATAAAGCTGAACGGTGGTGAGAAGCTTCTCCTTCATTTTGATCTTCTTGATGATCAGGCAGAAACGTACTATTATACATTCACGCACTGCGACAAAGACTGGAATAAGTCCGATATTTTCACGAATGAATATATTGAAGGATTTCCTGATAATCCTATAGAAGACATGAAGCCATCATTCAATACCACGGTAAAATATTTTCATTATACCCTGGCCTTCCCTAATGACAGGATCTCTTTCCTCTTATCAGGAAACTATATTCTATCGGTATATCCCTACGGAGAACCTGAAACTCCTGTGCTGACACAGCGATTCATTATTACTGAAGACAAGGCTAAAATAGATTTCAGGGCTTACCGGCCGCTGATAACGGCTTTCAATAACACGGGCCAGCAGTTTGATTTCACTGTCGATCTCAGCGGTATCCCGGTTACTGATCCTCTCAGGAATGTATTTTGTTTTGTGCTCCAGAATGGCCGCTGGAACAATGCTAAAAAGAACCTTAAGCCTGATTTTACCGGAAACAATGTGCTTAAATTCAATGCCATGTCTGAAAAAAACATCTTCAGCGCAGGAAATGAATTCAGGTATTTCGATATTAAGAGCATCAGATATCAGACAGAATTTGTCAGGAGAATAGATTATGTATCACCGAATTATAACATATTTCTCGCCCCTTCAGAGAGCAGGGAATTCAAACCATATTTTTTCTGGCAGGATTTCAACGGTAAATATTATATAGCTTCAGATGAAGGACGTGATCCGGAAACTGATGCAGATTATGTATACGTATATTTTACCCTGCCGTCTAAGTATATGATCACAGGAGGGAATATGTATGTGTCAGGCGGACTGAATAACTGGAATTTAGATGATAATAACATAATGACATTCAATCCTCAACAGGGACAATATGAATGTACAATGCTTCTAAAGCAAGGCTGGTATAATTACGAATATGTTTTTCTCAGGAAAGGTGATACGGAAGGTATTGCATCAATTTTTGAAGGCAATCATTTTGAGACTGAAAATGATTATGTCGTACTGGTCTATTACAGAAATCCCCGGGAACGCTTCGACCGGATGATTGGCACTGCAGCAGCAAATACCAATAACCGTCTCACCTATTGATTCTTCGTATGCTTATCTATGCCATACTGCATTAAAACTGTATGCTGCAGCGTTTTAAGTATCTCGTTCATATATTCATCAACAGCCCTCACCGATCCGGGCAGCGTATAGATCAGGGCTTCACCGAGAATACCGGCTACACCTCTGCTGAGAAGAGCTGTAGGTTTCGTCTCAGCGTATTTTACCCTTACGTATTCCATGATCCCCGGGATCTCTTTCGAGAGAAGAGGCCTGACAGTCTCAACTGTAATATCCCTGGGGCCAATCCCTGTGCCTCCTGTTGTAAAGATTAAATTATAAACACTCCCGGCACTTTTTAAAATTCCTTCAAGTATGGCAGAATCATCAGGGATAAGTGTCAGGTTAAAGTTTCCGATCCATTTCTGTTCATTAAAGTACTCTGATAATCTCTCTTTAATACGAGGTCCGCTGAGGTCTTCATACTCTCCCCTGTGGGCTCTGTCGCTAAGGGTTATAACCAGTACTTCGAATTTATCAGGAAGATCCATTTTTTATAAGCTTTATAATGTATCCTGTCATATCTGACGAACATTTACCATTTCGCCTTTCTCAAATGTGTTTACTCCCAGAGGCATTGCCACAATGCCAGAAGCCGAAGGAAGCGCAGAAATATGGGCTGAACCGTGAAATTCCACCGGGAATACGAATCCGTCACCAGTTATGCTGACAGGTATCAGCGCTATCCTGTCGGCCGATTTCCTGGAGTATCTTTCTCTCATAGGCAATGATATGGTTAAAGGCTCCCAGAGAAATCCCATCATTTTATTTATCAGAGGCCTGACCAGGAGCTCAAACTGTACGAACGAGGAGACCGGATTACCGGGAAGTCCGAAGACAATCGCTTTCGGATGTACCCCAAAAGTTGTCGGCTTCCCCGGCTGAACGGCAACTCTTGTGAAGATAATTCTCACTCCTGCTTTTTCAAGAACGGCAGGGACAAAATCAAAATCACCCATGGAAACACCTCCGGAAATAAGAACCAGGTCATTTTCGTCTATCGCACTGGTAATTATTGAATATGTCGCATCGGCATCGTCCTTTACTATACCATAATATACAGGTTTTGTTCCTGCCCTCTCCGCCTGGGCAATCAGCTGGTATGAATTGCAGTTCCTGATCTGGGAATTTACAGGAACTATATCAGGTTCAACAAGCTCATCCCCTGAGCTGATGACAGCTATTTTTGGTCTCTTGCCGACAGTCACTGATGTATGTCCGACAGTTGCCATGACTGCTATGTCCTGGGGACTGATCTGTCTTCCGCTTTTAAGGACAACCTCTCCTCTTTTGATATCCTCTCCCTTAAATGCTATATTTTCTTTACTGTAAGAGCCTGTTAGTCTGATTTTTCCCGACGGAAATGTTTTGACATCTTCAACCATTATGACGCAATCAGCACCCTGGGGAACAGCTGCACCAGTCATAATGCGTGAACACTGGTTTTTGCCTACACTCGTTTCCGGCCACCTTCCTGCAGGGATAGTTTCAATCACCTCCAGTTCACCTGCCAGGTCTGATCTTTTACATGCGAATCCGTCAACTGATGCCTTATTGAAAGGGGGCATATCTATATCGCTGACAACATCAGTGACCAGTATCCGGTTTAATGATTCAGTGAACGGAATTTTTTCATTACCGGTGATGAATGAGGAGTTCATTACTATCTCATAGGCTTTCTCAAATGGTATCATTTCCATATCTCATCTATTGATAGTTGCTGACAACTTCAATCACTTCGGGAAAGTCCATTCCTATCTTTTTCAGGAACTCAATTTTAGGCACTCCGTTGTTGTTCCATCCGCGCCTCAGGTAAACAGCATCAAGAAGCCCTTCATACTGATCCTCCCTGTATTTACGCATGATCTTCAATTTCTTCTCGGTGGTTTTTCCGGCGGGATCAATATTTACCTTTTCTTTTAGCTGCTTGTCATATCGTTCAGCTCTCGATTCGTATTCTTCCTTTGTCACAGGTCCGGCAGCACGATAGGGCTGCCTGTCCCACTTCCTGGTTCCAAATCCGCGCCGGAGGTTAAATACCCGCTGGAAATTATATACTCTTTCTGAATCTTCAATAAGCCTCTTCTTGTCGAACTCACGGCCTGTAACTGCCTTATAGATAGTCACATAGTTATCAACATGTTCCGGCACTTTTGCAGGTTCAGCAGTTTGGGCATTGTTTTCAGGCTCAACGTCATTCCACGGGAGCTTGCATAATCCGACAAGTCCGAACCATGTCCTGAACATAGGGAAATAATGAAGCGCTTCGGCTTTATTTTCAAAGGTTGGTATCTGGTTGTTGACCATATCCATGAATATAAGCCATGCCTCATCGTGCTGGGGCCCTTTGTTTGTAAGTGCGAATCCTCCCTGCTGGGCAAGAGATTCCTTCGACATGTACTGTGAATACTCAAGGCCTTTGTTTTCCATCCCAATATCATTGAGAAAACCTGCGTCGCCCCATTCGTTTTTGATAAACAGCTCTTTCATCTTGCGGACTCCCAATCCTGCTATCTTGCCGAATCCCTCACCGCGTGCCAGCTGATGGATAAGCTCAAGAGCAGCGGCAGAATTTCCAAATTTCAATTCAAGGCCGCCTGTTCTCTCTTTGTTCAGGATACCATTCTCATAGCATTCCATTATGAATGCCGTGAGAGTGCTCCATGTTATTGTACAGATACCGTATGTATCACAGTAAAAATTCGTTTCAATAATATACCCGGGATCAAAAATACCGCAGTTTGACCCAAGTCCGGCCGCATTTTCATACTCCGGACCATCGACGATCACCTTTTTCCCTTTATAGGGACCAGTCTTTATTTCAAAATCGTCGACTGCCTTACAGCACGACATATTACAGCCTACCCAGCAGCCATCCGGGTTATTCTGGGTGAAGTTATTCTTCCACACCGATGAATCGATCTTATATGCATCGGGGTGACTGCCAAACTTGTAATTATGTACAGGAAGAAGATCATGGTCATTCATTATTTCCATCAGGTGCGCCGTACCTACCTGACGCATCTGGCACTGCTTATCATCAAGCTCACGGATCTCCTTGTTGAATCTTCTGCCCCTTTCCATAATTACCTCAAGATCAACTACATTATTAAGATTCCCTTTTACGCCTGGAATTTTACATACCAGAGCCTTGATCTTTTTATTACGGAAGACTGTTCCTATACCTCCCCTTCCGGCCTGCTTCATACGGACTTTCTTTCGTTTTAAGTCATAAAAGCTGAAGTTGAGCATACCTATAAGAGAATGTTCAGCTGCTGATCCTGAAGAGACTACCCCGATATTCTTCTTTTCACTGTCATTATCGGCAAACATCTCCGTTAACTGTTCTGCCAGGACATGACTGTCAATGGCTTCGGCCGGAGCTTCAAATATCTCCACTTTATGATTTATCCCATCAATGAATACTATCACGTTTTTCTCAGCTTTGCCCTGCATCTCGAGGGCATCAAAACCTGAGAACTTAAGGAAAGGGCCAAAAAAACCGCCTACATTACTGTCCATAACGGAGCCGGTCTGGGGTGAAAGGCTTACCACCAGTGATTTGCCGGATCCGGAGTATTGCGTTATGCCGCCAATAGGACCTGATGAAATAATTATCTCATTATCAGGGCTATCCCATGCAGTGTCAGGTTTTGTTGCATCCCAGAGGAGCCTTAGTCCATATCCCTTCCCTCCAATAAATTTTTCTTTCATCACTGGAGGAACATTCTTAGCCTTTATCTCTGTAGTACCAACATTTATATAGAGGATCTTGTCTGTATAGCCTTTGTCAAGTGGAGTCCAATTGTATTTCCACTCCTTTAAAAGCTTGTGCTGGGCTTTAATCGATCCGATATCCATAAATATTCAATTTTAAGTTTATTGCTGCAGTAATGACCAATAAGTCAAAGTTACGAAATTTCAGTCAGGTTCAGTATGATATAAGTCAGTATGAGATAAGTCAATAAGTTACCGGTATTGTTAGTTTCTTACAGTTTTTCAACATTACAACATATTTTACAAATCGTATATTTGTTACTGTATTCATAATGATCTGTTTTAATGAGATTTTCTGAAATTGAATCACATCTTCGTAAATTCCGTGTCGGGATAGCAGGGGCAGGAGGACTTGGATCAAACTGTGCCGTTGCACTTGCCAGGTGCGGCATCGGAACATTGGTCATAGCTGATTTTGATGTAGTTGAACCGGCAAACCTGAACCGTCAGTACTATTTTTCTGATCAGGAAGGAATGCTGAAAACCGATGCAATTAAAGAAAATATTTTGCGTATCAATCCGAATGTAAGCGTAATTACTCACTGTGTAACGCTGGATATATCGAATATACCAGGGGTTTTTGCTGGTTGTAATGTCATTGTTGAAGCTTTTGACAGTGACGAAATGAAGGAAATGCTTATTGAGACAATCCAGCTAAAAATGCCGGGGATTCCGGTAATTATCGGTTCAGGGCTTGCCGGCTACGGGAACAATGAAAGCATAAGATCAAGGAAGATTGATGATACCCTTTACATCTGTGGCGATGAACTGACAACTGCCGGTGAAGACTTTCCTCCAATGGCACCAAGGGTTGGTATTGTTGCAAACATGCAGGCAAATACAGTTATCGAGATCCTGATGCTTAAGAAATAAGAACATTGACGTTTATGAAAATAATACTGAATAACAGGAAAGAGGAATTCGCGGAGGAGACAATAAGCGTCACCAGGATGATTGAACTGAAGAAATTCTCATTCAGGATGAGAATAATAAAGATTAACGGTTCACTGATACCTAAAGAGAAATATGATACCACGATTATCCATGAAGGAGATAATGTTCAGATGCTCTACCTCATGAGCGGAGGATAAAAAAATAGTTGTAGGTTTGCATAAGAATGTTAAGGTTTAAGTTCATAGACAAGATCCCGGTAATTTTCAGGAATAAATATATTCTTACAATCCTTATCTTCCTGATATGGTTATTATTTCTGGATTCAAATAACCTGATATCCAGGTACAAAGAGATCCGGGAGCTTAAAAAGCTGAAGAGTGAAAGGGAGTATTATTTAAATAAGGTTGAGATTGACAGGAAGAAGCTCAGGGAGCTTAAGACAAACAATGAGAACCTGGAGAAATTTGCCAGGGAACAATATCGCATGAAAAAACCTGACGAAGATCTTTATATAATACTCACTCCCCGGGAGGACCGGGAAATCAGCAGAAAGAATAATTAATCTCTCCCCGGTGCATCTTTTTCCAGCGATCTGTAATATAACAGCAGTTCCAAGGGACCTGACGAAGCGAAGTGCGATCCTGAAATTCCGAGAAGCTCAAAGGCAGAATCTGCAACTGCTTTTTTATTGAATACCCCTGTATGAACATAATTCAAATACTTTACTATCCTGAACATGTTGAACCAGTTGAAAAACCTTTTCATGAATGATTCATGCGAGGAGGTATTGGTTGTTATCTCTGAGATTTTTTCTGCCCATTCATTTGCCTCAATAAAGGACTTAACTCCAGGTGGAAGCATCTTATAAAGATCCATTATTTCAAGTTTGCCGGCTTCATACAATTTTTCAGCAATATCAAAAAATATCCGCAGCTCTCTGAAAGCATCAACATTAAAAGTCATGAGCTGCTCTTCCGCTTCAACCATAAGCCTGGCCATCATCACTCCTGTTCCAAATGGCACTCTGAAAGATTCTCTTGGTGATGGGTAAACTGTCGTCGTATTAAGTGCAAAATAACCTCCTGACGGGATCAGCTTCTGAACAAAATAAAAGTCTTCGCCTGCCTGCCTGCGATTCATCCCTCCTGCTTTGACATATTGAAGCGCTTTTACAGCCAGGGCAGATCCGACAGTATGAAATGCATAAGGAAATCCTGCGTATTTAAGACCCTGAACAAAATACCTCATGTGAAGCTCATATTGTACAATATACCTGTATATCCTCTCAGGGAATTCTCCTCCTGCAAGGGGATGTTCATAATATACTGAACATGCAGTATGTTCCTTATTCTTCAGAAGCTTATTACAGATTGAAGTAAAATAATTCTGTTCCACAGTACAGTCTGCATCAAGACAGACTATCACACCATCAGGTTTCTCTATTGAACTGAATCGCCGGACTGCTTCATCCATACCTGTTTTTCTTGCCAGCCCCACCCCCCATCCTTCTTTCTGGGATTGCCCCGCATCAAAAACAAAAAGCCGGAAAAAACTTTTGTTACTATTTTTCCAGCTCTCTATGTTCTGAATGCACTTTTCATTGTTGATCATGCTTTCAGCTGACGCATCTTTCGGTGCATTTACTATGAACAGCACCTCAGTTTTACATTCCGGATCCGTACATGAACTAAGGGAATTGAGGAGAGGAGTGACTATCGGTTCATCAAAAGCAGGTACAACAACTATGATACCTGTTTGATTATCAGGCGCCTCTTCTATAATTTCAGGGAATAAAGCCCTCTGGTTCAGCCATGACGAGGCGAAACCCATGATTATTTTTTATTCTCTGCCTGATACTTGGCATTTATCGCATCAAGCACTTTTTGTGTGATGTCAAGAGCGGAATCTCCATAGAGAACCTGGCCGCCAAAGCTCTTGCCCAGAATATACTGATAATTGTATTCCGATTTGCTCTCCTCAAGAAAAGAGGTAATGTACTCAAGTATCTGCCTGTTCATAACCTGTTCCTCTTCAAGAAGATTCGACTGAAGGTTATCACGAAGGTTCATCAGTTCCTGCTGCTGCTGCATAAGGGCCTGTTCCATTTCTGCTGCTGTGGCTCTTGTTACAAGTCCCTTTGTTACCTTTTCCTGATAATCCCTTGCATTTTTTTCATACTGACCTGCCTTTGAATTTAGTTCGGCTTCGGCTTTATTCTGCTTTTCCATCAGTTCATCCCTGCGATCAAAGAACATATCGAACTTAGTGATAAGGCTATCTACATTTACATATGCTATTCCTGCAGCTGCAACTTCAGACTGCTCTGGTTTTTTATCGCTTTTTTTACCTTTTGCAATTCCTGTGAAATAGAAGAAATATAGAAGCGCTATAGCCAGGAATATAACAGAAAACAGTATAACAGAAAGTTTCTTCATCGTCCAATAAATATTTGTTAAACAATAGTCAGGCGCAAATATAACAATTAAACAAATAGCACTATAACAAATAGCACTATAAGCAGCCTGAAATTAAAATTATATGGTAAAGGGTCCGGCCGTAAATTAAAATTCCGGGCAGGGAAGAGCTCTGATCTTTTTTCGTTGTGAGCCGACAGTAAATGATGTGAATTCATAAATAAGAGAGATTTCGTGAGCTCCGGCTGATGAGCTGATCAGGTTCGAGATAGTGAAATCGTAACTATATCCAATATGAAGCTGATTGGTTTTGATACCCACAAGTCCTATTATTGCATCTCCTGCCTGGGATGTTATGAGAGGGATTCCCCTGTACCATAATCCGAAAATCAGAGGATCTTTATAATAATATAATCCGATATCTGTCTGGAAAAACTTAGCCTGTGTCTGGAAATTAAATGCAACTGAAAGCACCTCCTTTAGTTTGGTTCTCAGCCTTGTTTTTTTAATGATCTGCATACCTCCATAGAGGTTGAATTTAATCGGCACAGTGGTGCCTTCTGTACCATAGAATGATGTTTTGGGCACCAGGAGATGGTCAAGAGTAAAACCTCCCCAGTATCTGTCGTTATAAACCAGAGCGGATGTTGCAAAATCGACGTCAGCAACTTTATCAAACGCAGGAGGATGAATTGTAGGTGAAGGTGTTCCCCCTCCTCTTAAACTGCTGCTCCATGTGAGTGCTGCAAGATCGAGACCCAGGTAATAAAATTTGAAGTTCACTCCCGGCCTGATATGCCATTCCCTGTTGATATTGAAATCGTAGGAATAAAGAAGTCCGATATTTGTTGTGCTCAATTCTCCGGTACCTGCAACATCATATGTTGCAAGAACACCAATTCCTGAATTGAAATTGATCATTGCTTTATCGAACGAAATGCTGTATGTACGGAATACCCCGGGGATTGCCGGCCATTGGTCCCTGTAATTCATTCCAAGGCGGTATTCCTCAGTGGCACCGGCAAAAGATGGTGATAAATAAAGCGGATTGGCATAAAATTGAGAGAATGTCGGATCCTGACTAAAACCATCTAAAAACAGGAGAAAAGTCAGTAAACATATATATATAATCCTCCTCAGCAATGTCACTCCCATTGGTTTAGGTTGACGAAAATAGTGAAATCCGATCATAAATCATTCATTTTAACGAAAATTTCCGTCAAAAGTGATATGTTTCATTAAGTTTTTTAATGAATGGAGGTTTAATTGTGATGAACGTCCGGTTTTGAATGATGAATGCAAAAGCCGGATTTCAGGGAATCTCAGAAGAATACTATTTATTCTTCATTAGTGTGACATCACCCATTAATGTAAATGGTTCCCCGTTTATATAATTTCCTCGTACTTTCCAGATATATACACCGGGATCGCTAAACTGACCTTTATAATAACCATCCCATCCAATATTCACATCGTTGCTTTCAAAGACCAGTATTCCCCTCCTGCTGAATATTCTCAGCTGATAGTCGGATACTCCTGAACACACTGGGTGAAATACGTATGCGAATTCATCACTACTGGCGGAATAATAACCACCTGATGGTCCATTTGGATTTGGCATAAATGCATTCGGGAACCGGATATAGTATCCTGATCCAAATGCATTAAGAACAACAAGTGAGTCGGAACATCCATATTCTGAAGAGGCTATCAGCCTGACATTAAGATTTCCATACCTGCTGTAAGAGTGCTTGGGTTCAAAGAGTTCCGATGTGCTCCCATCACCGAAATCCCAATTGTATTTTTCAGCGTTTGTAGAATAATTAAGGAAAGTTATTTCATTGTCAGGTATCAGGGCATTCTCGGGAGTAATCTCAAAACGTGCTGCAGGATTAGGATGAACATTAATAATAAGTGAAGATAATGATTGGTTGCCAGTATGATTAAAGACCTGAAGGATAACTTCATATTCCCCTTCAACATCAAATAACCATTCAGGATTTTTATCGTACGAATGACCACCGTCACCAAATGTCCATCTGCAGGAATCGTATGACAGTGCCCTGTTTTTAAAAATAACTTTAAGCGGAGTGCATCCTTCCGTAACAGATGCTCCGATCAGGTTATCAATCTTTCTTGCACCAGGCTGAATCTTGTTCTTTTCAGTAATGACATCCTTGAACAGACCTCCTTCAGGAATGGAAGGTACCTCTGTGGGGGAGACAATATTTTCTTTCTTTTCTGGATTTTCCTTTATAATCCCATCATCATCAATTCTCGTGGATGGCTTTTTAGAGCTGACATTCACTTTCACCCGTGAATCCCTCGTATCAACGGCTTGCTTCACATCCGGAAGACCGGTTTTATCCGTGGTCCTGTCATTAATTACACCTGTCTCATTGATCGTGCCTGAAACCGGGGATAGTAGTTTCTGATCATTGCTCCCAGGACCGGAAGAAAGAATAAGTGCAAGAGCAGCTCCGATTACAACTACACCGCTGGCGTACCAGATATTAAGTCTGACCGTATTGAAATGGAGAAATTCTCTTCTTGCAAGCCTGCGCATCATCGCTTTGCTGACAGAAGGCGAAGGAATTATCTCTGCATTTCCAAGCTTTTGCCGGAATAATTCATTCAATGCCTTATCTTCTTTCTTCCTTTTCACTATTATAAAAATTCAATCTCTGTTCATTAATCACTTGCAGGATATTTGCCTTTCAGCTTACGAAGTTTTTCAAGCTTTTCCCTAATCACTCCTTTTGCCCTGCTGTACTGCGATTTCGATGTATTTGTATCGATACCCAGCATTTCGGCTATCTCTTTATGCTTATATCCTTCAACCGCATATAGGTTAAACACCATTCTGTAGCCTGCAGGCAGTTCATTCAGAACCTTATACAACTCATCAGATGTAAAGAGGTCTTCCTCAAAACTTGAAACCCCCGTTTCAACTGATATAAACTCCTCAATTTCAATATGATATCTGAACTTAAGGTGTTTATGATAATGAGTTATTGCTGTATTCACTGCAATCTTCCTCAACCAGCCTATAAAAGAACCCGTTCCTGAAAAATCCTTTATATTGAAAAAAATCTTTAAAAAACTTTCCTGCAAAATATCTTCTGCCTCAGCTTTATCAGTTGCATATCTCATGCACACACCAAGCAAAAAACCAGAGTACCTGTTGTACAACTCCTGCTGCGCTTTTCTGTCATGTCTGGCGCAACCCTCTATTAATTGCCCGTCACTCATCATAAACTGAGGACATTTTGAAGACATACCATAAAAATAAATGGTTGCATTGTTTGAAAAATTAATTCAAAATAAACAATTTTATATTTGCAATATACCCTAAATCAATGACAAAGGTCATTAAAAAAAGCACTCAATTCATATTAATTAGTCCCCTGATAAAATGAACCTATTAAATTAATACAGATTATGTTTAACAAATTTATTGCTGCAATATTACCCTATTTCCCAAAGAAATTCGTATGGCTCTTTTCACACTCATATATTTCAGGTGAGACCATTGATGACGCAATACGTGTGTCAAAAGATTTTAACAATAAGAATATTCTTGTTACGCTGGACGTGCTGGGAGAGTTTATAAAGGATCTGGATGAAGCTGAAGCCAACAAGCAGGAGTATCTTGACCTGATTGATGTTACATTTAAGAATGGAATTATTGGTAATTTTTCAGTAAAACCTACATTTTTCGGTTTGTTGATCGATAAGGAGGTTTGTTACCGGCATCTGAGGGAAATAGTTGCAAAAGCCGCCTCGTATAAAGGTTTTATCAGGATTGATATGGAAGATTCCCCATGTACCTCCGACGAAGTTGAGCTTTTCCGCAGACTGAAAACTGAATTCCCTGCTAATGTGGGACTTGTTGTTCAGGCATATCTCAAAAGGACACTTGATGATCTGAAAGGCATGAGTGACCTGAACAGCGAAGCCTATCCTGTAAGTATCAGACTTTGTAAGGGTATTTATGTTGAGCCGGAGGCTATTTCCTATAAAAAGTACGAGGAGATCAATAAACACTATCTTGAGGATCTGGAATTCCTGCTGAAAAATAAGTTCCATGTTGGGATTGCAACACATGATAAACCTTTGATTGACGGTGCTTATCAACTATTGAAACAATATAATGTTTCAACGCATCTTTATGAATTCCAGATGCTTTATGGCGTTACGCCTAATCTTCGCGACTCTATTGTAAGTGACGGACATAAGATGAGGATTTACGTTCCTTTCGGAAAGAAATGGTTCGGCTACTGCACCCGCAGGATAAAGGAAAATCCCAAGATGGCAAGCCAGATAATAAAAGCCATATTCTATAAAGGATAATATTTCGGATTTCGGATTTTTTCAATTCGCAATCAACAATCCGCAATCCGCAATTTTCATTCTCATTTCCTCCTGAGAGATTCAATGTATTTCCGGTGGATCCGGTCCACCTCCTGCTCAGTAAGCTGAGGCTTGAAAGGAGATGGCTTTTCCGGCAATCCATTCATAAGAAGATATGCTGCAGGGATCAGCATTAAAGGGCTGATTCCTACAATCCTGTCAGAAGGGATCTGACCTTTTGAATATGCGGCACTACGTTGCTGCTGCCTAAGGATTTCATAGTTTATTGAAGGATCCCCAAGTTTGCTCTGACCCATCCTTCCCTGATAGGAGGATACTTCAAGGTTATATCTTGCATTTTCCATCTGGGTACTTGACTCCGGTTTTGACATGAACATTTCCGATCGCAGATTTGAATATCTCGGGATGATCACCACCTCGTCTATCGTTAGTGTATCTGTGCTCATATAAATACCTGCAACGAATTCCTTTCCTGTCAGGGTATCGCTGATATTAAGGATTGCTGTTTTATAACCAAGCCTGCTGAAAGTGACCGTGTCGCCTATTCTGATGTAAAATGCAAACTGACCCTGTTGATCGCTTACTGAAGAAAAAGCACTGTTAATAATGATTTGCGATCCCGAAATGGGGCTCAGGGTTTTCGCATCTATTACCAAGCCGTGGAAAAGTATCCTTGTACCGGAATCCTTTAGCACCTGGCCTTTTAATGAGCTGAAAGCAAAGCATAAAAATAACAGGATAAAATAGTGCTTCTTCATGCCTGAATATCAGTTAAAGCTTAATTATTAACTCACTCAGAGGACGTTTTGGTACATGATGGTTTTGATTTTTGTCTCTCCAGTATTTTACATCACCATCATTTATTTCATCAATAATCACATTTTCAACTGGCTTGCCCAGTGCCAGTATAAGCAGTATCTCATATTTTTCAGGAATTTTAATTTCAGCACGAAGTTGTTCGCGCTTTATTGAGGCTATCATACAGCCCCCCAGGCCGGTTTCTGTTGCGCCAAGCATTATACTTTGTGCTGCTATACCATGGTCCACTCCGAAACTTTCAGAGATTGATTTATCTCCAAGGATGATAATATATCCTGAAGGTCTTTCCCCCGGTTCCGGACCATTCCATTCCTTAAGATAGGCTGCCCATACCACCGAAGGATAAACTCTTGCACAATCCCCGGGTGAATTGCAGATTACATACTTCAAAGGCTGCCTGTTGGCACCGGAGGCTGACAGCCTGGCAAGTTCGACAAGTCCTTCAAGCGTTTTATATTCAATACTATGCGATTCATCAAATCGTCTGTACGAACGGGTTTTAAGTACAAGATCTTTTAGTTTCATTGGATACCTTATTTACCTGAACACCTAAAATAGTAAATTTTTTCAGGCATTTATATTCATTTTGTCAGAAAGATCTCTTCCGGTAATTCCGGAATAATCATTTTTCCCCTGGCAATCCGGTAAAGCTCTCTGATAGCTTTCTTTCCATCCCTGCCAAGATTTGATGTGTATTTATTCACGAACAGCTTGATGTGCTTATTCATGACGGTGTTCTCCATCTCCTGAGCATTGGATAAAATAAAATCATACGATGCAAGAGAGTCGTTATAAGCATATTCAAGGCTACGGTTGATAATACGATTGACTTTCAGAGCTGTTTCAACAGGTACTTTTCTGTTGATTACGATTGTACCAAGGGGTATAGGCAGCCTGGTAAATTTTTCCCAATATTCGCCCATATCTGCAATTTTTTGAAGTCCTTTCTTATGATATGTGAAACGGCTTTCATGGATTATGAGACCTGCATCGACTTCTTCCTTCAGCAAGGCCTCCTCAATATCTGAAAAAAGATATTCGGTTTTATTTATCGCTTCTGGCCAGAATATGCTGAAGAGAAGATTTGCAGTTGTATATTTGCCGGGAATTGCAATTCTTGCGTCAATAAGTTCAGAGGATTCCATCCTTCTTTTACTTATCAGGAGAGGACCATTCTTGTGACCAAGGGCGCTTCCAGAATCAAGGATAAGGTAATTCTGAGCCGCATAAGCATAAGCATAGAAGCTTATCTTTGTAATATCAACATCCCCTGAGAATGCCCTTTTATTGAGCTCTTCTATATCAGCAAGAAAATAATCGAACTTCAGCCCTTCAGTATCTATTCTCCCGTGCACCATGGCATCAAAAATAAATGTGTCGTTTGGGCAAGGTGAGAAACCCAGTGTCAGTTTCATCTCTTTAATCAAACATTATTAAAATATCTTTCAGCCTTTCTGATAAATTATTGATAGCCAGCGGTATATCCCATTTGCTCTTATCACGGGGCCCAACTCTGTTCGAAATTGATCTAATTGCTATGAAAGGTACTTTTTCCCGGCTGCAAATATAAAAAAAAGTCGCACCCTCCATCGTTTCGATATCGGGATTAAATTTCTTTCTTACCTTTTCCATGGAACTCAGAGAACCTGTAGCAGTATTCACGGTGATGCCATCTACGGGCCTTAAGAATTTCAGTATCAGGGATACATATTTGCTGTCAGCAATGATCTTGCCTCCACTGAATGGAGGGCCTTCCATCCCGGCTTCAGCAAGTGTCATAAAACCATCTTCTGTTTCAATACCAGCATCAGCAAAACAATCCGATACCGGGACGACTACTTCTCCCGGCTTAATATCGTCCCTGTAACTGCCTGCAATACCTATATTTAAGGCAATTTCCGGATGGAAATTAGAATAAAACCATTTCGTCATGGACCATGCTGTTGCAATGGAACCTACCCCTGTGACCAGAAGTGTGATATTACATTTGCCGAAGTGAAAACCATTTTCATGAGACTTTATACCGTTGATTTTCCTGAAAGCATCAGCTTCAGCATCAGTTGCAACTACTATTAAGACTTCTTTCAACATTCTTCGACTCTGTTCAACCCTCATTAACGATTACAATGCATAAATATATTATTTAAAACCATTTAAAACCTTAACTTTATTAGTTAATATTGTAATTAAACGCACTGTGATATGATCTATCTTACACGCAGAGAAAGATTTAGTGCTGCACACAGGATGTTCAGGCAGGACTGGTCTGATGAAAAGAACAGGGAGGTTTTTGGCAAATGCTCAAATCCAAACTGGCACGGACATAATTATATACTCTGGGTAACTATTAAAGGAAAACCATCTGATAACCAGGGCTTTGTGATGAATATTGACATCCTTAAAAAAATAATCCAGGAAAAAGTGATCTTGAAAATTGATCACAAAAATATCAATCTTGAAGTTGAATTCATGAAGGGGAAAATTGCAACAACAGAAAACCTTGCAACAGCCATCTGGAATGAACTGAAGGATCCGGTTGAAAAAGAAGGTGCACAGCTTTATTGCGTCAAAATTGAAGAAACGGAAAATAATACTATTGAATACTATGGCTAAGAAAATTGAGAAATTTAACGACGGTTCAGGACCTACAGAAGATGGATATAATAAAATTGAGACATGGAATGCTGAGACCATTGAAGAGATGGCAGTCATGTACAAACGAATCCTGGTGCTCCTTGGTGAGGATCCTGAGAGGGAAGGATTGCTGCGTACACCTGTCAGGGTGGCAAAAGCTATGAGTTACCTTACCGTTGGATACAATATGGATCCTGTACAGATCCTTTCCTCGGCTATGTTCAAGGAGGAATACAGGCAGATGGTCATTGTAAAAGACATTGATCTCTATTCGATGTGCGAACATCACATGCTTCCGTTCTTTGGTAAAGCACATGTTGCATATATACCTGATGGCTATATCACAGGATTAAGCAAGATCGCCCGCGTAGTTGAAGCTTATTCAAGGAGGCTGCAGGTTCAGGAAAGACTTACCACCCAGATAAGGAACTGTATCCAGGACACCCTGAAGCCGCTTGGTGTTGCAGTCGTTATTGAAGCTCAGCATATGTGCATGCAGATCAGGGGTGTCCAGAAGCAGAATTCAGTAACTACAACATCAGCTTTCACGGGAATATTTCTTGAAAATATGAATACCCGCGAAGAGTTTGTTCATCTGATAGGATCAAGGCTGCATTAACAGAGACGGCATTTAATCCAAATTTCTAACTATGAAGGCATATGTTTTCCCTGGTCAGGGAGCACAGTATATAGGTATGGGAAAGGATCTTTATGAAAGATCTGCAGCCGGTAAAGAGATGTTCGAAAACGCCAATAATCTGTTAGGTTTCAGGATCACTGATATAATGTTCAACGGCACTGATGAAGATCTAAGACAGACCCGGGTAACACAACCTGCTATCTTTCTTCATTCAGCAATTCTTGCTGCAGTTATCGGTAAGGCATTTGAACCGGACATGGTTGCAGGACATTCACTTGGGGAGTTCTCTGCGCTGGTTGCCAGCAGAGCATTATTATTTGAAGACGGGCTGATCCTTGTGTCAAAAAGAGCTATGGCAATGCAAAAAGCATGTGAAAGGACACCTTCATCAATGGCTGCAATAATAGGTGCGGATGATAAAATGGTTGAGGATGTTTGTGCTTCCATTCCTGAAATTGTGGTACCTGCCAATTATAACAGTCCGGGACAGATAGTTATCTCCGGCTCAAATGAAGGAATAGACAAGGCTATTGAAGCTCTTAAGGAAAAAGGAGTTAAGCGGGCCATTAAGCTGGCAGTCGGCGGTGCATTCCATTCACCACTCATGGAACCGGCAAGAGCAGAGCTTGAGGAAGCCATCAGATCAACAAATTTCAACAGACCGGTATGCCCTGTATACCAGAATGTTAACGCTGATCATTCCACCGATCCGGATACTATAAGGAAAAACCTTGTCATGCAACTTACATCTCCGGTAAGATGGACACAGACCATCCTGAACATGATTGCCGGAGGAGCAACTTCTTTTACTGAAGTGGGTCCGGGAAGCGTACTTCAGGGACTGATAAAAAAAGTGAATAAGGATATTCCAACTGACGGGGTTGTTTTCTGATTAACTCCCGGCATCTCCAGATTGTTATGCCGTTGTGCCGTTAATTCCCCGGTTTCATTATTGCTCCCATATGTCTCTTCCCATCGATCATAATTTCGAGTGGATTTTCAAAGTGAACATGCCGCACGAAGCTGTCTTCATAAACCACACTAAGCCGGTTCAGAAAATCTACATTGTAGTAACCTTCGTTGATATAGGGATTTATCGTAAAATAGCCGACTCCGAATGATGTAAGATTCTGGAAGAAGTGAGTTCCCTGACTCGGGTCTATCCTGTAATTCTTTAATCCCGATTCTATGATGATCCTGGCTGCAGATATCTGGGGCCATTTGACAGGTATTCCAAGCCAGGGATCTGTAGAGCCCCAGCGTCCAGGTCCAATAAGAACATATCCTCTCCCTTCTTTGGCAAATCCTGAATTAAGATTTTCAATTACACCTGCAACAGTCTTATTCTGAGCTGCATTAAATGATTCAGGTTTGACATAAATCAGGTCATGAATTCCTTTAAAGAGACCATTCCCGAGAGCTGATTTGGAAAGAATGATCGTTTCTTCTGTTTTAACTTTCTCAAGATTGATGCTGTATGTCTCATCTGAATTCACTATAGGCCTTATTTGCAGGAAGTTAAAAACTTTGGGCGTACCCGGAGGAGTTTCGAGGTTGACGGCAAATTCAATTTCAATGGGATTATTCATTTCCCTCTGGCCTATATCAAGCAGTGTTGTAAGGGTCTCAGCCAAAGGGAAGGATTTGTGCTGTAAAATTCCGGAAAAAGTTATTACTCTTTTCCCTGCGTTAAATAATCCATCATGAAGAACATTATTTTCATGATCGTACGTAGAGGCAATGAATTTCATAGCCCCGTCGTTGTTTGCATCCTTAATGTCAATCCTTGGAATATTAATCCCGTCATCAGTTGAAGGGACAAAGCTGTTCATATTAAGATCGAGGGCACGGAATTCTTTCTGAGTATCTCTGAGGGCAGATTCCGGAGATGAAAGCTGCAATGCTTTCCCAGGCATTTTCGGACAGAAACGCAGTGATATTCCTCCTTCGACGATTAGTTTTCCCAGTCCAAATGCCACATTGGCAATGCCATCCTCCGCCTTTTCTGACCCAATTGGATAGTAATTAATAGACTGGGCAACACCTGATATTGTCGGATAGAAAATGTCACCATGCCTGTTGCCACAGATCTCCTGCAGAACAATGCCCATTTTTTCCTCGTCAATCACATTCGATGTAGCGGTCATATATGCCTTGCTGGCTTTATAATATACAGATGCATAGACTTCTTTTATAGCATCAGACAGCATCTTTACCATAAGCTTATTATCTGCAAGCCTGGGTATCATATATGTCGAATAGACACCAGCAAATGGCTGATAATGTGAATCTTCCAGCTTGCTTGAAGAGCGGACAGCCAATGGGTGATTTCTCGAAACGGCCAGAAAAGCATAAAAATCCTGATATACTCTTCCCGGAAGTTCAGCATTAATGAACCTGTTAAGTATCTCGTCATCTGAAAGGTCCGAAAGGGCAACCGAATACAGGTTGTTATGATCCATGAATTCATCGAAGATATCGGTGCTTAATACTACAGTCCGCGGGATTGTTATCAAAACATCAGGAAACTTATTGAACAGCTTATTATTCTTGATCATCCTGTTAATGAATGCTAGTCCCCTCGCTTTTCCACCAATTGATCCTTCCCCTATACGTGAAAATATCTGGTATTCATCGAATGTTGATTTATCGAACTTTGCTATCACTCCCCGTCCTTTTCCCAATCTGAAGCTTGATATGGCAACATAAAGAAACCTCCTCATTTCATCCATAGTTTCAAAATCCTCCTTGCGGATGTATTTAAACATCTGAGCGACAGGAAATAAAGCCCTTGCATTAAGCCATTTAGAGAAATGATTCCTCGTTGCATGGTACTCCAGGCAATTATCCGGAATTGTAAGAAGCTTTTGCTGAAGGCTTTGCAGGTCTGTTGCAATGGCTATGGGTTCCAGAGTATCAGGATTTCTGAAAACGAACGGTCCGAATGCAAGGTTTTGTATTATGAAATTACGAAGCTCAAGAGCCAGCGATTTTGAATATTTGTTGATATAACCTGCACCAAGCTCTTCAGCATACCTTCGATGCTCATAACTTGATGACTGAAGAAGAAAAGGAACTTTATCATCATTGGCCATTACAACCTTGCACAGCTCGATACCGGCATTTTCATCCTGGACACCATCCTTTTTATAGCTGATATCGGAGATCACGCCCAGAACATTGTATTTATATTTATTATACAGGGTCAATGCCTCTTCGAAATTAGTGGCAAGCAATATCTTCGGGCGTCCTCTCATCTTCAGCATCCGCTGGTGCTCATTCAATGCTTCTCTCTGGAAATCAAGCGATTGCATCAGCACAATGCGGTAAAGGTTTGGCAGGTATGATGAAATATATCTTATTGAGTTCTCCACAAGGATAATAGACTGAACGCCAATACTTTCAATATCGTGCTCGGCGTTCATCTTATCTTCAATAAGCTTTATTATTGCCAGGATAAGAGCAGCATCGCCCAGCCAGCAGAATACATAATCAATGGCACTGAGGTCCTCTCCTTCGAGCCTTAAGGAAACTTCCCGTGAAAAGTATGTAAGCACCACAATTGGAATATCTTCATACTGCTCCTTGATCCTTTTAGCCAGGGCAAAAACATCAGTTCCCTTAAGGCTTAACATTGATATTACCAGGTCCACATCGCCTCCCTGGAGGATATTAAAAGCATCGTCAGCATTGTCTGTCTGAACAAATACAGGAGGATACCTCAGGTTCAGGGATACATATTCATTGAATATCTGCTCATCAATTCTTCCATCCTCTTCAAGCATATAGTTGTCATAGTTGCTGCAGATTATCAGTACCTTATGGATCCGTTTCTGCATAAGAAGGTTAAAGGATGTATCAGTGAAATCGTATTTCTGCAGATCAAGTATCCCTTCTACAATTGTCATATTTCAATTTTTTTACTGATTCATTGTGATCACAGCTATTCCCTTTCTTCCATCCATTCTTATCATGAGCGGTTTTTCGAAACGGACATGGCTGAAATAATCTCCACATTCGATGGTTTCCTGCATTTTGAGCTTTTCCCAGTTTATACTTCCGTCCTGCATGGTCTGATCGACAGAAAAATAACCAACATTCATTGCTATAACATTGTGAAAGAAGTGGGATCCCAGGGAAGCATCGATATGGAAATCCGGAAGGCTTATTTCAACAATTACCTTTGCATTTGATATCTGGGACCACACAACAGGTATCCCTATAAATTTATCCCTGGTACCCCATCTGCCTGGTCCAATCAGGACATAACGACGACCCTCCTTAAGCATTTTCTCATTTATTCTGTCTATTTCCTGTGCCATCTGATCAGTTCGCATATTGTCAAATTTTCCAGGCTCCAGAAATACAATATCCGATATATCATCAATAATCCCGTTCCCCATGCTTTTTCCCGTTTTGAGAATCAGGTCATTTTTGTCAATACTTTCAGGATCAATACTATATCCGGCTATAGTTCCGATAAGGGGCTTTATCTGAAGAAGATAAAAAGAAGCATTCCCGTCCTTGTCTTTTGTGAGGTCCAAAGCAAACTCTATTTCCGAAGGATTGCCCGTAGCTTCTGTTACGACATCCAGGATTGTTCTGATTGTTGATGCAAGAGGGATATAATTGTATTTCAGTATATTAGCAAAATTCACGACACGGGGGCCGGGTATTTCAAGACCGGGGACCAGAGTATCATTGTCCGGATTAAGTACTGAAGCTGAATGATTCAGCGTGCCATGCATTTCAGATTTGCTGATATCGAGGGATACAAGTCCCGCATTTTCACCCTCCAAAAGATTCAGATCTTTTTTTGCCATATCAACAGCATAGAAATGAACCTGCGAGTTTTCATAGAGGTCATTAAGTGAAAGGATATCAAGCGAAGGGTATGCCGGAGAGAATCTGAATGCTTTTTCTCCTTCAACAACATAATGTCCAAGGCCGACTGCCATTACTGCAAAGCCATCCTGGGGTGTCATATGGGCGACAGGATAGAAATTATAAGACTGCGCTGTTCCGCTTATATGTGGGTAATAAGCATCTTCAAACCTGTTCCCCACGACCTCCTGAAGGACTACAGCCATTTTTTCATTTTCTATCTTATAATTTATAGCCTCAAAATATGTTCGTGCGTTTCTCGAATAAATAGAACAGAAAACCAGCTTGATGGCATCAGATAACTGTCTGAGTCTGATATCAAAATCACTATGATTATTCGGGAGAAGATATGTTCCGAACACACCTGAGAAAGGCTGGCTCATTGAATCCTCGAAAAGGCTTGATGATCTTACAGCGAGAGGTTTTTCCGTCTGCTTCAGCAGTGTTCTGAGTTTTTTCTCAAGTGTATAGCTCAGGTTGGCTTTCAGGAAGATCTTTTGAAGAACTGAAAAAGCTTTCTCTTCCTTTACGCTGTCCCAGAGATGATTGCGTTCCATGAACATATCAAATTCATCTGTCCCGATTATTCCGGTAACCGGTGCTTTGATATTAATACCCGGAAGAAGTCGTCCAAGTTCAAAGCTGTAGATGAGGGTGTTAATAAATGCCAGACCCCTGCCCTTGCCTCCCAGCGAACCACCTGCAAGACTCACTACGTTGGTTTCATCTATAACAACAGATTCTTCAAAATTTACTACACGACCCTTGTTCATCTCGCGTCTGCGTTTGCGGATAATATTCAGGAGAAATGCCCTCAACTCCTTAAGACTCTGGAAATCTGTAGCTTTTATTGGGTTAATCAGCTTGGCAATCTTAACTTCACCTCTTGCCATAAGCCACAGGGAAAAGTGATTTTTCATTGCATGATATGCCAACGAATCCTCAGGCACTGTTTCAAGGTATGTCTCAAATTCTTTCATGGATTTTGCCACGGCTATCTGCCTTCCTTTGTCATCCCTGTATACGAAATGCCCAAAGCCCAGGTAATAATTTATAAATGATTTCAGGTCCTGCAGGAGGCTTTCCGAATTCTTATTTATAAAATTGGATTTCAGGGTATAGGCATATCTTGCATTATCTGCATCCGCTGACTGAAGCACAGTCGGCAGGTTAGGCAGATCCATCTTTATTTGCTGAATAAGTTCATATCCTGCTGTCTCATGCATTACCCCGTTCCTTGGGAATCGCATATCTGAAATCACACACAGGAGGCTATCTTTGTATTTATTGTATATGGTTATTGCATCCTCCCAATTTGAAGTCAGAAGTATTTTTGGTCTTGCCCTGAGCCTTAAAACCTTATATAGTGCGTCAGTGGAAACATCCTCTATCAGGTTCCTTGTCTGTTCAAGTACAAGCGTATAAAGCATCGGAAGGTAGCTTGAGTAATATGCGGCTGAATCTTCGACAATAAGAATGACCCGGACAAGACCTTTTTTTGTATCATTATCCACATTCACCTTATCTTCAAGAAGCTTGACCATGGCAAAGAATACCTTTGATTCACCTGTCCATACAAAATAATTATCGAAAGGTATTCCTGAGCTTTTTTGTTTTCTGACAAAAGGAACATCGTCAGGATTATTAAGAAGAAGGAATGTCGGCATATAAGGATACTTATCCTTGATCTTTTTACACGTAATCATTGGGCTCTCCTTGTGAATCCCTATCATGATAATGATCATGTCATAATGCCTGGATTTCAGCTTATTGAATGCTTCTTCCTCGCTTGAAACACCAGTTACCCTCGGAAGGGAAGTGAGGCTGAGCTGGTAGTATTCCCCAAGTATATGGTCAGCAAACCGGCCTTCCCCTTCAATTGAATAAGCGTCATAAAGGTTTGCTACAAGAAGTATCTCCTTAACTTTAAAAAGTTGCAGATCATGAAAAACATCACGTTCTGCATTGTGCCGTTCAAGAAACTTCTGTAATAGTTTTCTGTTCGAAATATTCTTAAGGTCAACATCTTCTTCTTTGTCAGGTTTGGTCAATCGTATGAAATCACGGGCTTTGTAGCTGTTTATATAACCGGTAATCAGGCTGGCTATGTTCCGGATAAGGTCCCTTTCTTCTTTCATGAACGGACCCTCTTTTTCCAATGTAAATTCCCTTATATAAAAGATCTCAATGGTTCCCTTTTCATCGTCAAGGGTATTGAAATCCTGTATCATTTTCCATGTAGACTCCTGAAAATCAGGTGTTTCAAATGTTTTTCCCATGAATTTTATCCTCGCAGAGGTATATTCGGGATACTGCCATGCTGCAGGCAGAAGTAATACGATCTGCTGAAGAGTCTCTTCAATAGGTTTGCCCTCCTTGAGAATATAAGTTGTCTGATTGATACATCCCAGCTCCTTGAGGCGTTCCTGCTGGTCGTGAAGCAGCTTTTTAAATTCAGGATTAATATGATTATTATCTTCCATTTTGCCGAAAAACAGGAGATAAAATTAGTAAAATTAATGGGAATCACCGCTGGCATCAGGGAAGACCCCCCACCCCCCTGAAGGGGGGATCCAGCTTTAGCGGGAGAGGGTCATTCCGCTTACTCGACTTTCCAGGTGTTGCCGCTTTTAAGCAGATCATCCATGCATTTTATTTTTGCATCTTTCTGGACGGTACTGATCTGCTCAGCCACATCATTTTCGTAGGTATGACCAGGGACAGACCTGATAACTCCCAGGGCTACAGGATATTCGGGATATCTCATATTTGCCAGCATGTACTGGATCCCGGGATTTGATTCAAAAGCATCATGAACAATAAGGTTATTTTCCGAGACGCCATTTTCTCCCAGCTTCACGACTTTCAGCTTTAGTCCGTCAAGCACAAGTCCCTTATCGTGGTCTTTGCCGAATATCATCGGTTCACCATGCTTAAGGATGATGGTCCTGTCGTCCCTTACTTCCCTGCCAGTTACAGTCTCATGGACACTATCATTAAAGATTACACAGTTCTGGAGTACTTCGATAACTGAAGCTCCCTTATGTTTTGCGGCTTCTATATAAATCTGCGTTGACAGTGTGACATTTGCATCCACAGTACGGGCGAAGAATTTGCCTTTGGCTCCTATAACAAGCTCACCGACCGAAAATGGTTCTTCCACAGTTCCAAACGGCGATGTTTTTGTAATCAGTCCTCTTTTCGAAGTAGGGGAATACTGTCCTTTTGTAAGTCCATAAATTTCATTATTAAACAAGATAATGTTAAGATCAACATTACGCCTTACAGCATGGATGAAGTGATTGCCGCCAATGGCAAGTGCATCTCCGTCGCCTGTAATCTGCCAGACCGAAAGGTCCGGATTAGCTATTTTCACTCCGGAGGCAATGGCTGATGCCCGGCCATGAATACTGTGAAATCCGTAAGTATTCATATAATAAGGGAATCTTGAGGAGCAGCCAATCCCTGATATGAAGACGAATTTCTCTTTAGGAATACCAAGCTCCGTCAGGGCTTTCTGGACAGCATTCAGTACTGCGTGATCACCGCAGCCCGGGCACCATCTCACTTCCTGATCCGATTTAAAGTCTTTCGGAGCATAATTATAAGTCTGTGTTTCTGCCATCTTAATTGCCCTCCAGCATTTTAATGCATTTGTCTTTTATCTCTTTGATAGTGAACGGGAGTCCCTGAATCTTGTTGATCTGCTCATATTTAAATTCAGGGAAATTCATCCTGAGGTAATCAGCAAACTGCCCCATATTAAGCTCTGCCACAACTATTTGTTTGAATTTTTTGAAGATTTCTTCTGTATTCTTAGGTAAAGGATTAATATAGTTGAAATGAGCAAAGCTGACTTTAAAGCCATCTGTCTGCAATTCACGGACAGCAGTCATCAG
This sequence comes from Bacteroidia bacterium, assembly GCA_026391215.1. Taxonomy (GTDB): domain Bacteria; phylum Bacteroidota; class Bacteroidia; order Bacteroidales; family VadinHA17; genus LD21. The sequence goes on along the minus strand of JAPLDX010000058.1, from coordinate 68,499 downwards.
GTAGCCGCGCGTACCACCCCACCCAACAATAAGCAGGTCGCCTGACGCCTCGCCATGTACCTCAAGATCAGGAATTGAATCGGCCACCTTCGCCACCTTTTCTGCTCTCAGCCTGACCATCATCTCGTGGTTTTCAGGAACATACGAAACTGTCCCCTTGAGTGTTTTTTCAAGTCCGCCAATCCTGTGTTCAAGTCCGGGTGTTCCCGGAATTGCCCAGGAGCGGACAAGCGTTTCGCAATTTCGTTTATACGGCAGGAATGGTATTTCTTTTTTATCTGCATTAGGAGGCTTGATTTCCGGTAATTCAGACATTTCAGGGATTTTCCATGGCTCAGTTCCATTTGCCAGATAACCATCTGTAAGGAGCAGGACAGGGGTCATGTGTTCCAGGGCAATCCTTGATGCTTCAAAAGCGTAATGAAAACAGTCGGAGGGCGTGCTTGCTGCAATAACCACAACCGGGCATTCGCCGTTTCTGCCGTAAAGAGCCTGCATCAGGTCAGCCTGTTCTGTTTTTGTAGGCAGACCGGTGGAGGGACCTCCTCTCTGAACATTGACAATAACGATCGGCAGCTCTGCCATAACTGCAAGGCCTATAGCTTCTGATTTCAGAGCAAGTCCGGGACCTGATGTGGAAGTGATGGCAAGGTTGCCTGCAAAGCTGGCTCCCAGGGCAGTACAGATTCCTGCGATCTCATCTTCAGCCTGGAAGGTTTTAACACCCAGGTCTTTGCGCGCAGCAAGCTCCTCAAGTATGCCTGAAGCCGGAGTTATCGGGTAGGATCCTATGTAGAGTTTCAACCCTGCTTTTTCAGCCGCAGCTATAAAACCCCATGCAGTGGCCACATTCCCGCAGATATTTCTGTATGTGCCCTTTGCGATCTCGGCCGGTTCTATTATAAAAACAGGATTTAATGCTTCTATTGTTTCAGCATAATAATAACCTGCCCTTAATGCAACTTTGTTGGCTTCGATCATTTCTGGCTTATTCTGAAATTTCTTTTCAAAATACTGCTCTGTATATTTAAGCTTTCTGTTAAAGAGCCAGTAGACCATTCCCAGTGCGAACATATTCTTTGTTCTCAGCACTGATTTCGGCTCAAATCCGAAATCCTTTAATGCTTCCTTAACCATTGATGAAATGGGTGCAGCTATGACATTATATGTTTCAAGCTTTTCTTCTTTGACTGGATCGCTTTTATATCCGGCCTTTTCAAGATTCTTTTCAGTGAAATTATCCTTATCAAATATTATTGTGCCACCTGGTTTGACCCACAATATATTTGCTTTAACGGCAGCCGGATTCATAGCTACAAGGACATCGGCATAATCTCCCGGAGTATTTATCTCTGAATGACCAAGATGAACCTGGAAGCCTGACACCCCACCTACAGTTCCCTGGGGTGCACGGATCTCTGCCGGATAATCCGGAAATGTAGACAGATCATTACCGTACAGGGCAGCCGTATCGGAAAAAAGAGTTCCTGTAAGCTGCATGCCATCACCTGAATCACCCGAAAAACGTATCACTACCTCTTCTCTTTTAATAGCCTGTGAATTTTTAATCATGATGAATCTTTAGTATTAAATATGAGGTTTAATTCCAAATATCAGCTTTTTTCAGGTTTATATCACCTTCGAAGAACATCTTTGCTATCTTTTCAAAATAGGTGGTATAGTCGGAAACAAAAAACATGTCTGTTACCTTACCCGAGTCATTGAGCAGATCTTTCTTCTCGAGTACATCTCTCAATATTCCAGCTACTATTTTTGCCGAATCGACTACTTCCACATTAAAATTAAAGATCTTGCTTATCTGATTTTTAATTATCGGATAATGCGTGCATCCAAGTATTAAAGCCTGAATGCCTGACAAGGACTGATCCGACAAATATGCACGGATAATTGCATTGCTGATATCATCGAAGATAAAACCCTCCTCTATCATGGGTACCAGGAGCGGGGTTGCAAGAGATACCACAGCTGTTGAAGGAGATATTTCCTTAAGCTTTGATTCATAAGTTCCTGAGCTTATTGTCCTCTTTGTACCAATGACACCAATTTTTTTAAAGTCCCTGGTGCCAATATATTCTACTACAGGATCGATAACATCAATGATTATAGTCTTATCGTTAAACTCTTTCTTTAAGGAATCAAAAGCTGATGCTGATGCGGAATTACATGCAATAAGAATAACCTTTGAATCATGTTCAAGAAGGAATTCGGTTATTTTGTGCGAGTAATATTTAATAGCTTCTGCTGATTTGTCTCCGTATGGAAGGTGGGCGGTATCACCAAAATAAATCAGGCTCTCACCCGGCAGAATCTGCTTTATAGCATGTGCAACAGTAAGGCCTCCGACGCCGGAATCAAAAATCCCGATAGGCTGTCTTTTCACTTTATTAAATTATAAAAAAATGACCATCCCGTACAGGATGGTCATTGGTGTAATTTCTTCCGACTATTTTAGTCCAAGTTTTGTCTTAGTCAAAGCCGTTATATTTACGCTTTTTGCTTCATCAAAATAGAGAAGTGAGCCTTTAGCTACGTCGAACACGTATATGAATCCATTCTCCTTGCCAACATCCTTGATGGCTTTATCAACCTTGGTATAGATGGGCTGGAACAGTTCAACCTGCTTATTCTGAAGCTGTTCCTGGGCACTTGTCTGGAAATCCTGAATTCTTTTGTTCAGGTCAATAAGTTCCTGTTCCTTGGTTTGCCTTACAATTTCGGTAAGGTTTTTGCTTTCCTTATTATATGCATCACTTTTATTATTAAGCTCAACCGTCATAAGTTCGAGTGCATTAACGAGTTCCTGACGTAAATTTTCAAGTTTTACATTAGCAGAATCAAATTCAGGCATAGCCTGGATAAGTTCGTCGCTGTTTATATGTCCGAATTTCAGGTTTTGTGAATAACCGGCAGTTGTAATAAGGATAGCAAGGGCTGCAATTCCTATAAATCTTTTCATTACAGATAATTTTATTTATTATTTATTTTATGCAAAAGTAACTATTTAATTGTTATAACCTAATTTTTCAAGGACCTGATCGCTGATGTCAAACTTGGGATTAGCGAACAGGATATTTCCTCCGGCAGCAGTATCGAAAATTACCGCATAGCTGCCTTCGACAGCAATGTCCTTTATTGCCTTCAATATTTCATCCTGTATGGGTTTCACAAGCTCTTCTCTTTTTTTGAACAGATCACCTTCCATACCGAAATATTTATTCTGAAGCTCTTTCATTTCCTTTTCCTTGGCAATGATGGCTTCTTCCCTTTTAGTTTTCATATCCTGGGAAAGAAGCACTGCCTCATTCTGATATGACTTATACATCTGTTCAACAACAGCATAACCATCGGCAACTTCTTTCTCCCATTGCTCTGAGAGTTTGTCAAGCTGCTCCTGCGCTGTCGTAAATGCCGGAATGTTCTTTCTGATATAATCAGAATCAACAAAAGCATATTTCTGAGCTACAGCCATGGCTGACGTCAGAATCATTATCACTGTTAAAACTGCTATTCTTTTCATACTTTAATTATTACGCACATTTTTAAAATTGTTGACCTATTACAAAATGGAATTGTGATTTATTAGCATTTGGGAAACTAGTTGGATCAGGTACCTGATCAAATCCATATCCCCAGTCTATTCCAAGCAGTCCGAACATGGGGAGATTGGCTCTGAGGCCGAAGCCTGCTGCCCGGCACATTTTAAAAGGATTATATTCCTTCAGGGTGGTCCATGCTCTTCCTGCTTCCAGAAAAGCAAGGGCATAAATAGTTGCCTGTGGATTTAAAGATATAGGGTATCTGAGTTCCATAGTTATTTTTGAATAAACGTTACCTGCCGGGGACCCGGTTACATGATCAATAGGTGTAAGCGATCCGACTCCTCCGTTGCCTGAAGAATAACCCCTGAGAGAAATAACCTCACGGCCATACAACTGATAATTGTTCATACCATCACCACCTACAGTAAAGCTCTCAAAAGGAGAAGGTCCTATATCATTGTTATAATGTCCGAGGTAACCGAATGAAAAACGTGTATTTAATACAAGCTTATCATCTTTGTCCAGAGGGAAATAATAATCTGCTCTAAACAGCCATTTATGGAACTCGATCCATTTGTATTTTACCGTATCAGAGACACCAGTCATATCTTTCCCGCTTATAAGCGAATAAGGCGGAGTTACCTGGAGCGACAATGTAAAAGATGATCCGCTTCTCGGGTAAATAAGGTTCGGGCTCGTGGAGAATCGTTGCAGTCGTCCTGTCAGGCTCATGAGATTTGACTTGCCATTCTGAAAAAGAAAATCATATTGAGAGAAGTTATTCATATTATACCTCTGGTAACTTAATTCTCCGTAAATTGAGAAAAAGTCATCGGGCCATTCAAGCCTTTTACCCAGACCAATGGAAGCTCCGTCAATTATCATTGCCTGATATCCATCTTCACCCTTTTTCTGGCTGCCGGATAGCTTTGATCTGTATAGTGAAACAGAGAAAGTATTGGGTTTACTGCCGCCAAGCCATGGCTCGACAAAAGATACATTATATGATTGATAAAAATGTCCGTTCGACTGAGCCCTGATGCTCAGGGATTGGCCATCGCCCGAAGGATAAGGCTTCCATTCATTCAGCTTGAAGAAATTGCGCATTGCAAAATTGCTGAATCGAACTCCTACAGTTCCCACGAGCATACCTGCTCCCCAGCCTCCTGAAACTTCAAACTGATCGTTCGCTTTCTCTTCTAGTTTGTATAAAAGATCAACTGTCCCGTTCACAGGATCAGGAAGCGGAGTAGGATTGATTTTTTCAGGGTCGAAATGGCCAAGAACACCCAACTGACGTATAGACCTGATAATCAGTTCCTTGCTGAAGAGATCTCCCGGGAGGGTATAGAGTTCACGCCTTGCAATATGTTCATTGGTGCGTGTGTTCCCCGTTATCATTACATCGTTGATATATGCCTGATCCCCTTCATATATTCTTATTTCCAGATCAACTGAATCCCCCTCAACCTTAGCTTCAACAGGCACTACCTGTGAGAAAAGGTAACCAAAATCGAGGTAAAGATTGTTTACTGCATCCTCTGCTCCGCTTGCACCAGTAAGCCTGTCATATATAAGAGACTGATTATAAACTGATCCCTTTGCGACGTTGAATTTCTTGTCAAGATCCTCTTTCCTGTAAACACTGTTGCCAACCCAGTCTACGTTCCTCAGGAAATACTGATCCCCTTCATCAACCTTTATAAGCAGACCCACACGATCTTCAGAAATATTGTAAAGTGAATCAGAAAGGATGGTGAAATCCTTGAATCCATTGTCATTATAGAATGTCTTCAGCTTCTCCTTGTCCTCTTCATATTTCTCACCGATATATTTTGAAGCTTTGAAGAAGTTAAGGTTCCTTTGCTTAGTACCTTTCATCTGCCGGCGGAGCTTTTTGGCGTCGAAATTTTCATTGCCCGCAAAGCTGAATTCTTCGATTTTTACTCTTTCCTTTTTATCAACATTGATATTAAGTATCACGTTATTCGGCAGATCGGGATCATCTTTCCGGACAAATTCCACAGTAGTATTCAGGAAACCTTTTTCAATATAATGATCCCTGATTATTTTTGACGTAGTTGTAAGAATATAAGACGTAAGCTGTGATCCGACAGGGAGGTTTATCTTGTCGACAATATCCTGTGTTTCAGATGTTCTTATTCCGTTGAACTTTATGGAAGATATTCTGGGTCGTTCCTGCAGATAAATATCCAGGAAAACAGTATCGGATTGTATCCTGTCAATTGTTATCCTTACATCTGAAAACAATCCCTGCTGCCATAATTTCTTTGCTGCATTTGATACAATATCACCCGGGACGGTAATCTCCTGTCCTACCCTTAAACCTGATATCCCAATGAGAGCATTGATATCCAGGTACCTTATCCCTGAAACAGAAACACCTCCAACTATATAATCATCCTGTGTCATATAATCAAATATCTCCTGTTTTTCCTGAGCATACATTGAAGTGCTCATCAGAATCAGAAGAGCTGCTACAACATTCCGTTTTAATTTTCTGAACAACATCATTTCATTATTTTTCCAGAGCCTGTTCGCTCGTTTTTCCAAATCTTCGTTCTCTTTTCTGGAAGTCTATTATAGCATCATAGAAATCTTCCTTACCAAAATCAGGCCAAAGTTTATTTGTAAAGTACAATTCAGAGTAAGCCATCTGCCATAAAAGAAAATTGCTAATCCGTAATTCGCCGCTGGTCCTGATTAACAGATCGGGATCAGGAATTCCTTCGGTGCAGAGGTACTTTTCAAATACTGCATCATCTATAGCCTCCGGATTCAGTTTCCCGGCATAAACTTCACGGGCAATTTTCCTTACAGCTTCTGTTATTTCCCACCTGGAGCTGTAACTGAGCGCCACTATCAGATTTAAGCCTGTTGAACCTGAAGTCTGATTAATAGTTTCATACAATCTTCCCCTGACATCTTCTGCAAGCCTGCTGAAATCGCCGATGGCAGTCATCCTGACATTATTCTTCACCATTGTGGCAGTCTCATCATTAAGTGATTGAATCATTATACTCATCAAAGCTGATATCTCTTCATCAGGCCTTCCCCAGTTTTCAGTAGAAAAAGCATAGAGTGTAAGGTATTTAATACCAATTTCAGCAGCGGCCTCAATGACATTCCTGACGGATTCAACACCCTTCTGATGCCCGAAGATCCTATCCATTCCATGCTGGGAAGCCCACCTTCCATTCCCGTCCATAATAATTGCAATATGTACAGGCAGCTTATTATTACCTATCTTTTGCCTTAAAGCCATAATTTTATCGTCTTCTCTTCCCATCCACATCATTGTAAGTCGGACAACCGGCCAGAGTATTAAAAATTTTCCAGGTAAGAGCAATGCCTGTGAATGAGTACCAGTCATTATTATGCAGCCATGCAAAATCTGACGGGGCGACCATATCATTCAGGCCGTCAAAGTTATCATAAAATGTTTTACGAAAACCATATTCAACCTCAAGCCCCATATTTTTATAAACATTAACTTTAAAACCTAACGAAAATGGTATTGCCGGCTGTAAAGTCTGGGATGTCGAATTTATGTATGTAACAGCTGCTCCGGCAGCCAGATATGGCGAGAAATCCCAGAATTTGCCCTCTGTAGTATAAGGAAGAAAATTGAATTCAAACTGGATGGCCAGTTCTCCTACCATGCCGGAGAATGATGCAGCCCTGTTCACCTGGAAGCTGTTTTTGAAATCCAGGTCATCACCCTTAAGCCCCCCGAAAAAAATATTGCCCCTGATTGCATGCCTGGGATGAAAGTTATATCTGTAGAAAGCGCCTCCGGCAGGAAGTGGTGAATACATGAGCCTGCTTGGATTAATATCTCCAAGGTAAGAAGAGACGCCGACGAATATGCCATAGTCAGAATTACGCTGTCCTGCGGCAGTAATCGAAAAGCAGAAAAATAAGAAGATCCAAGGTGCTCGTTTCATCAAAAATTGTCCGGCTCATTATCATCTGAATGAGGGCAATCCTCTAGGCCCTGTCTTCAGCTTGTAGGTGACAGTGAAATTCAAAAAATAATAAACGTCATTTGCCTTGGAATATTGTGAAGTATAGCCGTCAAGATAATCTGTAAAAGCATATCTGCCTCCAACCTCAACGCCGAAGTTCAGGTTTGGTGAATAAATCAGTGTTGCGCCTAACCCGGCCGGAATTACCATTGAAAATCCGCCTGTTTCCATACCATGGGTTATCAGCGCATCATTCCCCTTCACGGAATAAGAAACACCTCCGAAGCCTGCAAAGGCATAAAAGTCAAGCGATTGCAGAAGTTCAAAAATGAAACGTTGCTTGCCTTTTATAAACAGGTAACTGTTTTCGGCCTTGTTCTTGATAAAATAATATTCACCTATCACTGCCGGTTCTAAAATAGATGTTGTGGCATCATAACCCCTGCTTTCATTGGAACCCCGTTCATCATTTGCACGAAGAAGAGCGTAGGTCAGGCAAAGTCTTATATTTATATCCCTAGTAATCCTGAATTTCAGGTTTCCGTTGACATCGAACCTGGTCTGAAGGTATGTCAGGTCACGGAGCCCCAGTATATTCTTGGATTGTGAGAATCCTCCTATATCTCCAAAGAAAAATGAAGGGCCGGCACCTCCGGTCGCTTCCCATCTTCTCATTTTCCACAGCTGTGCATGTGAAAAGGGAACTGCAAAGCATAATATCAATATGATCAAAACACACCTTTTCATAACATAAAATATTTTTGATGCTGATACAAATATAATAATCTAATTTTTAGGGTATCTAATCCACTCAAAATTAATTATAAAAATCCGGCATATGAATATGAATGTGCATATTATACAATCTTAGAGGCTGATATAAGATTAATCAGTTTCGCTTATCAACTCCCCACATGAGCCTGTTTCTCAGCGTACTGTAAAAATCCCTGTCTTTGAGCATAACTGTTTTCAGCTTTGATCCGGCTTTTTCAATAAGGATCTCTTTGCTGAGGGGTAGTTTCTTATACCTGAAATCGCATGTTACCAGGTATTCATCAGCCCTGGCTTCCATAACCATTTTTAATTTACTGTTGCCAGACAGGACAATTGGCCTTATAGTAAGATTATGCGGTGAAATAGGAGAAATAATCATGCTCTCATCATCAGGTGACAGGATCGGACCGCCCACACTGAGGTTATATGCAGTCGAACCTGTAGCTGTTGAAATTATCAATCCGTCAGCCCAGTAAGTATTGAGATAAACCTCATCAACATAGACATTTATTGTTATCATGCTGACGCTTGATTTCTGAATCGTAATCTCATTCAGCGCTATTGAAGGCTCTCCTTCGAATAGTCCGGAAGGGCCGGTTATCTGAAGAAGAGATCTTTCAACTATTTCAAATTCATTCTTGCATAGAAGATCTATTGAATTGCTTATCTCTTCCCCGGGGATGTTCGCCAGGAATCCCATCCTGCCGGTATTGACCCCGGCAACCGGTATTCCCAGGTCCTTTACTTTCAGAACCGTTTCAAGGAATGTGCCATCTCCTCCCACACTCAGTACCATATCAGGCAGATCTTTCAAATCCGACAGGTTGCTGAACTGTTCAGCTATATCTCCCTTATATTTTACAGAAACTCCTCCGGACTTGTGAGAGAGTTGTACTATAATGCCCCTTCTGCAGCACTCATTGATAAGATTTTGTACTCCATCTCTCGTTTTTGGATTATTATCCTTACTGAAAATAGCAATTTTCCTCAGCATTAACTATCAGATATTAAGATACTTCATTAAAAGGTCAAATCTTTCTGAATAGAACCTGTCAATTGAATCATTGGTGGTTACCCAGGTTTTAACATCATAATTGTATCTTTCAAATGTTTTAATAAGGGCAAGCAGATCTGTTGTATTCACTTTCAGCGTTACCTCCAACCTTGTTGATTCCGCAGGAGATGTAATGTACATACTCAGAACTTTTGTACTGTTGCTTTCGACAATCTGGGCAATCTGCGAAAGTGAATAATCTCTTTCTATAAGCTCAAGAACGATGATTCCTCCAGGCTGATCCATCGATGATATTCCGGCAATATGCCTGATAAGATCACTTGAGGTGATCACTCCTTTATAGCGGTTGTCGTTATCCAGAACCGGCACTACAGAAAGCTTAAGCCTGGCTGCAAGACCAATAACTTCGAAGAGGTGCTGGTTATCTGTCACATATGGTTTCAGCAATGTAAGTTCATGATTACCTATTGGTTCTTCAGGCTGATTCATGTCGTAAATATCCGTATCGGATATCAATCCGAGGAAATCCTGATTGTTCACGATCGGCAGATGTGATATCCTGAATATTTCCATCCAGTTCAAAGCTGTCTGTCCTGTGTCTGATGTTTTCAGGGAAGGAATAATTTCAGATATCAGATCATTAGCGATCATTTTGCTTAATTTTCATCTAAAATAATAAAAAATTGCCAGTTCTGTTAATTTTGCATTACTATTACAATACGGATAAACAATACATTTTAGTATATGACAAAATTAAGCGTTAACATAAATAAGATAGCAACATTGCGCAATGCAAGAGGCGGAAACATTCCGAATGTACTGAATGCTGCAATAAACTGCCAGGTTTATGGCGCTGATGGAATAACGGTACATCCAAGGCCTGATGAGCGACACATCAGATATAAGGATGTGCTTGAGATAAGACCTATCATTAAAACCGAGTTCAATATAGAAGGGAATCCCACTGAGAGCTTTATTGACCTTGTGCTTTCAGTTAAACCCCACCAGGTGACTCTGGTTCCGGACAGGCATGACGCAATTACATCAAATGCCGGGTGGGATATATTGAAATACAGGAATTTCCTTACTGATGTTGTTTCTACCTTTAAAAAGGAAGGAATAAGAACATCGTTGTTCATTGACACTGAAACTGTAAATGTTGAAAATGCTGCCCTGACCGGCACCGACAGGATTGAACTTTATACAGAACCTTTCGCTTCCGGCTTTACTAAAAATGCTACCGAAGCTGTCAGCCCGTTTGTCAGGGCTGCCGTCATTGCCAGGGATGCCGGCCTCGGACTCAATGCAGGTCATGATCTGAACCTTGATAACCTTCGTTACTTCCATAAGAATATACCATGGCTCCTTGAGGTTTCAATTGGCCATGCGCTTATTTCAGATGCACTTTACCTGGGTCTCGAGAATACCATTCAGATGTATAAACGGCAGCTGGCAGATTAACCGTCCATGACAAGCGATCTTCTTGAACTTGCTGATGAACTCAGGCTCAGAAAATTCTTTCTAGCCGGGCACAGTATGGGGAAGAGAAGGTCTGCCTGCGGTAGGCATGGGGTGAGTACGTGTTCAAAACGCTGTTACTGATTCGACCCTGTCATCAGATATTCCCGGCAAATTCCTGAATCTGAGGAGCACCCGGGCTATCGTCAACACATCTTTCTCACAATACCTGACGATCCTTGGAAGGTCCCTGTCATTGTAATAGATACTGCTAACCATGCTTCCATCAGTCTCACCCTTGGGTGATGGTATACCGAGTATGGTTGCCAGGAGATCCAGTGATGTATAATTCTTATAGTCGCCGAATTTCCATAGGTCCATTGTATCAAGGAGCTTGATCTCCCACGGTTTCTTACCTGCATTATCGAGTATTTCAGGTATTACCAGGCTGTTAATGATCATCCTTCTGGCAATGTACGGGAAATCGAACTCCCTGCCGTTATGTGCACATAACTGTGCCTCTTTGCTCGATTTTGAAAACTTTGATAATACTCCGGAAAATTCTGTGAGAAGAGTTTTTTCATCATCCCCGTAAAAAGATTTGATCCTGAAGCCAAATGGATTTCTTTCCCTGATGAATCCCACAGATATGCAGATTATCTTTCCGAACTCTGAATAAATGCCTGCTCTCTCATATACTTCTTCGGCTGATTGTTCAGGCGACCGGAACAATTTTGATTTTTTATCCCAAAGGACCTGCAATGCCGGATCCAATTTATCCGGTGAAGGTGCCTGGGGAATCGTTTCTATATCTAGAAACATAATATCTTCAATTCTGATGGTATCAAGCATGGCTATGATTTTTTTCTTATAAGATGTTTTTCAATTATTGTTACAAGAACTTCTATTCCGACCTGGTTCTCTCCTCCTCCCGGTATAATGATGTCGGCATATCGTTTTGAAGGCTCAATAAACTGGAGATGAGATGGTTTAACTGTTTCATGATATCTGTCAAGCACCATGTGAATATCACGGCCGCGTTCATCGATGTCGCGTTTAATGACCCGTCCCAAGCGGTCATCGGCATCTGCATCCACAAAAACCTTGATATCAAGCATGTCTCTTAATCCTTTGTCGCAAAGGATCAGTATCCCCTCAACAAGCACAACCTTTGCAGGCTTTACTGTAATTGTCTCTTCTGATCTAAGGCAGGTAAGATAGGAATATATGGGCATTTCGACCGATTTCCCCTTTCTGAGCTGCTTCAGATGTTCAATAAGAAGAGAAAATTCAACTGAGTCAGGATGATCAAAATTTATCTTTTGTCTCTCTTCAAGAGATATATGGCCATTATCCTTGTAATAGGCATCCTGCGGCATCACAATAACCTGATTACTGGGAAACACATTCATCAGCTTCCGGACAACTGTGGTTTTTCCCGAACCGGTACCTCCTGCTATTCCTACTATCAGCATTTATTAGTAATTTTGTAGTAATAATAATTATCAAAAATAATTAAAAGTTTCGAGTGAGCTAACTTACCTGCCCCCATCAATGTCAGAATTATATCCATTAAAATTTGAACCAGTCCTTAAAGAGAAAGTGTGGGGAGGAAACAAACTTGTTACTACTTACCACAAGAATGGAGATCCTTCACTGAAATTAGGTGAGAGCTGGGAACTTTCGGCAATCTCAGACAATCTTTCAGTGGTGAGTAACGGATTCCTTGCAGGAAATAATATAGAAGAACTGGTAGAAGTCTACATGGGTGATCTGATCGGTGAAGAGGTTTTTGAGAAGTACGGCAATGAGTTTCCGCTCCTCATTAAATTCATTGAGGCCAGGGAAGACCTTTCAATCCAGGTGCATCCATCGAATGAACTGGCCAGGGAGCGTCACAAAGCTTACGGGAAGACCGAAATGTGGTATATACTGGAAAGCGAAAAAGATTCAAAAATATATACAGGATTTAAGGAAAATATTACCAGGGAGATGTACCTTGACGCATTAAGCAGAGGGGAGCTTGCCGGACTGCTGAATATTGAGACTCCAAAAGCAGGAGATATTTTTTTTACCCCGGCAGGGAGAGTACATGCTATTGGAGCAGGAAGTCTTCTTGTTGAAATACAGCAGACTTCAGATATAACTTACAGGATCTTTGACTGGAACAGATTGGGATACAATGGGAAACCAAGGGAACTGCATACTGATCTTGCACTTGATGCAATAGATTTTAAAGCTTCCGGTAAAGCCGGGATCGTAAAAGAACCTCTACTGAACAGGACTGAAAATCTTATAAACTGTGAATTCTTCAATACAAATCTGATCAGCTTCAATAACCGTATAATAAAAGATTATAACTTATTCGATTCTTTTATCATTTACATCTGTATGGAAGGGGAGTTCATGATCCGCTGGGAAGGCAACTCCGAACCTGTCACAAAGGGAGAAACAGTACTTCTTCCGGCAATGATAAAAGATGTTGTCCTTGAACCCCTCATGGAATCCAGGATACTTGAAGTATTTATAAATACTGACATAACTCATTTCAAATCAAATAAATAACTGATATGAACAGATTTAAAACTCCATTTTTAATATTAGCGGCTGTGATTATTGTTGCAGGGTGCACAGGGAAGGGTTCACATAAGAAGGATCTTTCTGCTGAAAATGATACTGTCACTGTTTCTGATACTGGATACACTGGAATCAAGCAATATTTCAGCAATAATCTTTTGCTGAAAGAAGTGACATTCAAAAACGGAGTTCGTGACGGATTGATGAAAACATATTACCAGGGAGGACAGTTGTATCAGACTTTCTGGTATGAAAACGGCCTAAGAGAAGATTCATCGGGATATTATTATCTGGAAGGCCAGGTCTACAGGACTACTCCATATAAACATGATACTATTGATGGAATTCAGAGGCAGTACTACAGGACAGGTAAGGTGAAGGCTAGAATAGGATTCAACAAGGGATTACGTACTCCCTTGCTGGAGGAATATAATACAAATGGAAGCCGCATCGGAGGCTATCCGGAAATAGTTACGAATATCCGGGATGAATACGGATCAAAAGGTACATACAAGATCGGACTTGAAATGTCGGATAAGACATCGAAGGTTAAATTCTATCGCGGTGAATTTACTGATGGCCGTTTTGATACGACCCGGATTCAGAAATTAAATGTTGTTAATGGCAAATCATCACTGGATCTGAGAAAAACAGGTACTGTTAAACAAGGATATGTGGGGGTAATTGCCGAAGTCATAACTCAGTTTGGGAACCGGAATCTGATTTATAAGAAAATTGACCTTCCATATAATGATCTGAACTAGCCTTTCAACATGATAATACGTTCAGCTACTTACATAAGAAGCAGTCCGGCATTAAAACAGTGCCCTTCTCCGGACAGACCGGAATTCGGATTTATAGGTCGCTCAAATGTCGGTAAATCTTCACTTATAAATATGCTCACCGGCTGGTCGAAGCTGGCAAAGATCTCCGGACAGCCAGGTAAAACCCGAACAATAAATCACTTCCTGATCAATGACAAATGGTATCTTGTGGATCTTCCTGGTTATGGATATGCAAAAGTACCTGCTAAGATGAGGGATAAATGGACAGAGGCTTCCAGGGAATACATCCTTAAAAGAGAGAACCTTGCATGTCTTTTTGTGCTCCTTGACTCCAGGCTTATACCACAGAAACAGGATATTGATTTCATGGAGTTTCTTGGCCGCAGCCATGTGCCATTGGCCAGGGTTTTCACTAAGGCTGACAAGATAAGTCAAAGTGCACTGAAAAAATCCATTCAGCAATATGATGATGAAATGCTGAAGAACTGGGAAACGCTTCCGGTAACTTTTATCGCATCGGCAGTTAAAAAAACCGGAAGGGAGGAGATTCTGGACTTTATTGAAGAATCTTTGAACAAGTTATCAAATGAGGTAAGATATAAAAAGGAATAATTAATTTTGCAGAGACTTTCATTGACTAACAGCTAAAATATAACAGGAAATGTTCGGAAAAGCTCCCTTAAAAATCTTTTCATGCAGATCATCCAGGCTTCTTGCTGAAAAGATTGCCAATAGCCTGGGTGTAGAACTCGGTAAAAGCTCGGTCACCTGCTTCAGTGACGGAGAGTTTCAACCTTGTTTTGATGAATCTGTCAGAGGTGACATGGTATTTATAATTCAGTCTACCAATCCACCGGCCGAGAACATGTTTGAACTCTTGCTGATGATTGATGCCGCAAAAAGAGCCTCTGCATATAAAGTTATAGCTGTTATCCCATATTATGGTTTTGCCCGCCAGGACAGGAAGGACCGCCCAAGGGTATCGATTGGATCAAAATTATCTGCTGACCTGCTCAGTACTGCCGGCGTTGACAGGGTAATAACGATGGACCTTCATGCTGACCAGATTCAGGGATTCTTTAATGTCCCTGTTGACCATCTTTTCGGATCTGCAATATTTGCGCCATATATTGAAAAACTTAACCTGAAAAATCTTACTGTGTCGGCTCCCGATATGGGAGGTTCGAAAAGAGCCAATGCATATTCCCGGTATCTGCAGTCAGAAATGGTCCTGTGCTACAAGCTCAGGAAGAAACCTAATGTAGTCGAAGAAATGTCGATTATCGGTGATGTTGAAGGTAAGAATGTTGTAATCATCGATGATATGGTTGATACAGCAAGTACTCTTGTGCTGGCAGCCAACATGATGAAAGACCGGGGAGCAGAAAGCATAAGGGCTTTTGCAACCCACCCGATACTTTCAGGCAATGCCGTCGAAAGGATAAACGACTCTGCACTTGAGGAACTTGTTGTAAGCGACTCCGTACCGTTTACTAATACTTCAAAAAAAATAAAAATCCTGTCAATGGCAGATATTTTTGCTACAACCATTCAGGCTGTCACTACAAACCAGTCTATCAGTACAAATTTTGTATTCTGATTCCTTTGTCATATATTTGCGTCCGATTTTTTAACGTGTAATGGGAGGTTACTTAAAAGGTAACTTTGAGTAGCACAATAATATATTAATAATGAAGACAATAGAAATCAAAGGATCGCTCAGAAAAGAACTGGGCAAGAAAGACACCAAACAAATCAGGAAATTAGGGAACATACCATGTGTAATATACATGAAGGAGAATAATGTACACTTCTTTGCACATGAAAACAGTTTCAGGAATCTTATCTACACGCATGAAGCTCACCTCGTAAAGCTTAACATTGATAATCAGGAATATAATGCTGTTCTGCAAGATACGCAGTTCCATCCTGTGACTGACAAACTGATTCATGCCGATTTTGTACAGATTTTTGATAACAAACCTGTAATCATTAATGTTCCTGTAACTATCATTGGTGATGCTGAAGGTGTTAAAACTGGAGGCAAGCTGATAGTTAAGAAAAGACATCTGAAAGTTAAAGGACTGGCAGAAAACCTTCCTGAAGACCTGGTGATTGATGTGACTAACCTGAAAATAGCCCACTCTATCAAAGTTCAGGATCTTTCTTTTGATAAGATAGAACTTATCGATCCCAAAATAACCACAGTCGTTACAGTTGCAACATCACGTGTCGCACTGAAGACTGAAGAAGAAGAAGCAGCAGAAGCTGCCGCTGCCGCCGCCGCCGCTGAAGGAGTTGAAGGAGCTGAAGCAACTGCTGAAACTCCTGGCGCTGAAAAAGATAAGGAGAAGGGAAAAGGCAAGGAGAAGGATAAGGATAAGGAGAAAGAGAAAAAATAACCATCTTTTTAATATTCAGGCGCAATGAAATACCTGATAGTTGGCCTGGGAAACATTGGTGAAGGGTACGCTGATACCCGGCATAATATAGGATTTATGGTATTGGATGCTATGGCAGTGGCATCCAATGCTTTTTTTGCAGATAAGCGATACGGATCAGTCTGCCCCGTAAAATACAAAGGCAGAGAGCTGATACTCCTCAAACCATCAACCTATATGAATCTCAGTGGCAATGCTGTAAGATACTGGTTGAAGAAAGAGAAGATCCCGGTTGAAAACCTGCTGGTCATTGTTGACGATCTAGCGCTTCTGCTCGGCAGCATAAGAATGAGACCGAAAGGAAGTGATGGAGGCCATAACGGTCTTGCACATATAAGTAATATTCTTGCAACAAATGAATATGCAAGGATCAGAATAGGTATCGGAAACAGTTTCCGGAAAGGTACACAGGTTAACTATGTCCTCGGAATATGGGATGCAGAGGAAAAGAAATTCCTGGATACAAGAATTGAGATTGTCATTGAGATGATAAAGTCCTTTGCCACCGCTGGCACTGAGCTCACCATGACAGCATTTAATAAAGCCGGAAAAATTCCACCGGACGAAGGAAAGAAATGACTGATATTCTACCTGTCAGAATTGATAAATTTCTCTGGGCCGTCAGGATATACAAAACCCGAAGTCAGGCTGCAGATGCCTGTAAAAGAGGGAGGATCCTCATTAATGACATTCCTGCCAGACCGGCAAAAACAGTTGAAGGGAACGAAATCCTTACAGTAAAAAAACCTCCTGTGAGTTTTACTTACAAGGTTATCGTACCTATTGAAAACCGGGTTTCAGCAAAGCTCGTGATTAACTTTATCGAAGATTTGACACCGGAAAATGAAAAGTCCAGGCTTGAAATGCGCCAGGCGGGATTTCCGGGTTACAGGAAAAAAGGAAGCGGCCGTCCGACAAAAAAAGAGAGAAGGACAATTGACAGATGGGCTGATGGATTTAACGACGATTGAAAGGTAGTATAAAGACTTAAAAATTCAAAAATCCTTCTGAAAATACCTATCCTCAGAACACTCAAAATCCATTTTTGTTAAATTGAACAATTATTCAATTGCCTCCGGCCTTACTGAAGCCTAAAGCAAATTATTTTCATTTCCGTAATGGGTAAGGAAAACATTGAGAAGTATTCTAAAAGGTATGCTTTACTGAAGTATGCTGCAGGTCTCTGGCACAACAATATCTTTTACAGAAAGGTAATTGTCCTGGGTCGGGAAAATATCAATCATAATGACCATCTGATTTTTGCCCCGAACCATCAGAATGCACTTATGGATGCACTTGCCGTCCTTCTTACAACCAGGGGACAAATGGTTTTTCTTGCCCGTGCAGATATTTTTAAGAAAAAGTTTATTGCTTCGCTTTTATATTTTATCAAAATACTTCCTGTATACAGGATCAGGGATGGTTTCCGGACTGTAATAGGGAATGATGAGATATTTGATAAGACAATTGATGTATTGCGTAATAAGAATGGCCTCGTCATCCTTCCGGAAGGCGATCATGCTGGCTTCAGGAGACTCCGGCAGCTGAAAAAAGGTATATGCAGGGTGGCATTCCAGGCAGATGAAGCATCCGGTTTCAACCTGAAGATCAAAATTATGCCTGTCGGCCTGGAGTTTACCAATTATACCAGGTACAGGCAGGTGCTTACCGTCGTTTATGGGAAACCTATCGATACATCCGAATTCCATGAGCTTTACAAGAAAAGCCCGGAAATTGCGCTTAACGAACTGAGAAGCAAGCTCTCATCTGAAATTAAAAAACTGATGGTCCATATAGAATCTGAAGAGGACTATGAAGCGATAGATGAGCTAAGAAACATGATCAACGGCCGGTTCAGCGACAGTATTAAACTCCCAAAGCTTTTCAGAGACAGAATTCTGATTGATAAGCTGAACAAGCTTAAAATCAGTGATAATTCAACTTACCAGAGAATTTGTTCTCTCAGCCTGCAGATAAAACAAAAAGCAAAGGAGCTGAATATCGACTACCGGCTTCTTGAGAAAAGGAAACATCCCATTGTTTGGCTGATCGCCGGAATGTTAGGTTTATTAATCACATTCCCTCTTTTCATATACGGTAATATTTTCAACCTGACATTTCTGTATTTACCTGAATTGCAGATCCGCAAGATGAAAGATACCCAATTCCATAGTTCAATCAGGTATGGAATATCACTGGCGACAGCAATAATCTTTGTACCAGTATATATTATTCTTGCTTTCGTGTTCATCTCTCCATGGTGGCTTGCCATCCTGGTTCTGTCAAGCCTACCCCTAACAGGACTTTTTGCATGGAACTATAGGCTGGTTTTCCGCCGGATCATGGGAGGTTTCAGGATCAGAAAATATATGAGATTTAAAAGGGAAGATTACCTCAACCTGAAGAATAATCATGAAGAATTAATAAACCTGATTGCGAATCTGAAGTGAAAAAAAAGCATGAAACATTTTCGGGGAAATATGCCTGGATAACAGGTGCATCTTCAGGAATAGGGGAAGCGCTTGTATATGAATTTATAAACAGGGGAGCCAAAGTCATTATTTCGTCAAACGATGAACAGGGACTGGAAAGGGTAAAAGCCGCTTGCGGAGGCAGATCATCTGAAATTATATGCGTACCATTTGATCTTTCTGATACTTCCGATATTGCGAACCTGGTCGAACGACAGATGAAGATCATCGGCAAACTGGATTATCTTATAAATATTGGTGGAATAAGCCAGAGAGCAAGGATTGATGAAACTCCGATGTGGCTTGACAGGAAAATATTTGAGATCAACTATTTCGGAACCATTGCCCTGACAAAAGCTGTTCTGCCATACATGATAAGCCATAAATCAGGACATATTGTGGCAACAAGCAGCATAACAGGAAGATTCGGTTTTCCGTTGCGTTCCGCTTATTCTGCCTCAAAGCAGGCTCTCCATGGATTCTTTGAAACACTTTTCCTGGAAAACAAAATAAATAATATAAGGACATCCGTTCTTATCCCCGGGAGAGTAAGGACGAATATCTCATTTCATGCCCTAAACTCAGAAGGCAAAGAGCACGGGAAAATGGATGAGGGCCTGTTAAATGGAATAACGCCGGAAAAAGCAGCAAGAATAATAATAAGGGGGATAAAAAGGAATAAAAGAGAGATCCTTGTAGGCGGAGGAGAACTGACTATACTTTACATCAGAAGGATCTGTCCATGGTTCTTTTTCAGAATTGCAGACAAATTGAAATCAACATAATTTATATTAAAATCTTATATGAAGAAGGGATACTTAATAGGCGGGATCCAGCAGGTAGGGATCGGAGTTGTTAACTTCAAAGAGGCATGGAAGTGGTATATCAGTCAGTTTGGAATGGACTGCAGGATATTTGAAGATGAAGCAGTAGCAAAGCTGATGCTGCCTTTCACAGGAGGCAAACCCTGGAGCAGACATGCCGTACTTGCACTAAACCTTCAGAGCGGAGGAGGATTTGAGATATGGCAGTATAAAGGAAGAGAGCCGGTCCAGATCAGGGAAGAGATAAAACTGGGGGACCTTGGCATCACTGGCTGTAAAATGAAAGTCAAAAATATTGATGAAGCTTATTCTTTCTATCATCAAAACAATTCAGCTCTTTTAGGGGAACCGGCACCGGACCCTAATGGTAAGAAGAGTTTCTTCCTGAAAGATCCGTATGGAAATATCTTTCAGATGGTCGAAGGGGCCGGCTGGTTCATGAATGAGAATAAGGTATCCGGAGGCTCATACGGTGTCATTATTGGTGTTTCTAACATGGAAAAAGCCAGGAGGGTGTATTCAGATATCCTTGGTTATGATGAAGTTGCTTATGATTCGACCGGCGTATTCCCCGATCTTGCTCCTCTTCCCGGAGGGAAAAATGCTTTCAGAAGGGTGCTGCTCAGAAGATCAAAGACCGTCATGGGTCCTTTCAGCAGGGTTCTGGGACAAACCGAGATTGAACTTATTAGTGCCGACAATCCAGGGAAAAGAATATATGAAGACCGATTCTGGGGCGACCCCGGATTCATACATCTCTGTTTTGACATTGTCAATATGGACGAGTTGAAATCTTACTGTAATAACCTGGGATTCCCGTTCAGGGTTGATAGCAAGCAAAGTCATGATGGCAACAGTTTCGATATGGGGGAGGCTGCCGGCCATTTCTCATATATTGAAGATCCCGACGGTACTCTGATCGAGTTTGTTGAAACACATAAAATTCCAGTTCTGAAAAAGCTGGGATGGTATCTCAATCTGAAGAAAAGAGAGCCTGGAAAGCCTTTACCTGAATGGATACTGAAGGTACTTAGGTTTTCGCGCGTGAAGATATGAGCTAATTCTTTCCGGCTATTTCTTCGACTTCGCGGAAAACCCTCATGATATTCCCGCCCCATATCTTTCCGATATCTGATTTTGAATAACCGCGGCGCAATAATTCTATGGTGATGTTCTTCATTTCTGCAACTGATTTGCATCCGTCAACCCCTCCTCCACCGTCAAAATCGGTTCCGATGCCTACATGATCAATACCGATTACCTGCGCTACATGATCAATATGATCAACAACGTCAGTAACAGTTGCTAGCTTCCTGTATTTATCCATAATCTCCCATCTTTCACTGCGAAACTGTTTTTTCTGCTCATCCGACAGGGTGTTAAAATCACCATATTTATCCTTAAGCTCTGCCAGTTTTGCATCCATCTCAGGATTGGGTTCGGGAGTTTTTATATAGCTGCTCAGGATGCATATCTGGATGACTCCGTCATTTGATTTCAGTGACAGCAGCATGTCATCAGAAAGGTTTCTCGGACTGGAGCACAATGCCCTTGATGATGAATGAGAAGCAATTACCGGAGCTTTGGATACGCTTAAAACATCACTGAATGCCTCATCGGACATATGTGAAACATCGATAATCATTCCAAGATGGTTCATCTCTTTTACTACTTCTTCTCCAAAAGATGATAACCCGTTATGTTCAGGTCCCTTTGGATCGGAAGATGAATCGCAAATATCATTGTTCCCTGAATGGCAAAGAGTTATATACCTTGCACCCAGATCATAATACTGTTTTATTCTGGAAATATCTTTGCCCACAGGGTAACCATTTTCAATTCCAATGAATGCCGATAGCTTACCGGCTTTCTTCAGCCTGTATGCATCATCAGGCGAAAGGGCAATCTCTGCCATCGCGGAATTCTTTTCAACATTCTTATATATTGCATCAATTATACCGAGGATTTCCAGGTGAGCCTGGTTGGTTGATGAATCGTCTCTCGGTCCCTGACCGATATAAGCTGCCAGGAATTCAGCATCCAGTCCTCCTTCGATCATTCTCGGAAAATCGACACATCCCCTGTCGTGCTTTTCTCCGAGATCAAAACCGTTTCTTATTATATCAAGCGGTGTATCGCAATGTGTATCGACCGTCAGGAATTTCTCATGTATTTTATCTGCCCGTTTGATGATCTGTTCCTCACTGCTGCCGCATCCGGTCAGAAGGATGACTGCAAACGAAACAACGAATACTTTATTTATCATTTCCGATGTTGGATTAATACCGAAAGATAGACAATTAGTATTACCCCGTATTTGATAAGAAGCTGATTTAACACTATTTAACAAAGCAAAAGCCCCGACTATAAATGTCGGGGCAGCCATGAAAAGAATGGAAAAATTGCTTTGAGAGTAAGAAAATAATCTTGCTATAGTTACTCTATATCTGTCTACACTAATTGTGACAGCCAACCAAGCCACGAATGTGGCTTAATTTGAATGACCCCCAGCAATAGCAGGCGAAGAGCACGCTTCCTACT
Organism: Bacteroidia bacterium; assembly: GCA_026391215.1. Classification (GTDB taxonomy): domain Bacteria; phylum Bacteroidota; class Bacteroidia; order Bacteroidales; family VadinHA17; genus LD21. The sequence continues at coordinate 46,064 of JAPLDX010000058.1, read as the reverse complement.
AGTGTCGCCCTGCAAGGGCTGAATTTGAATAATCCCCGGTGCCAATGTATAGACTGCACATGAGTTATATGTAGAGCCCTGAAGGGGCTCAATTTATTTGGATTTTACCTGGAAATTCTGTATTCTACTTTTTTCTCGCTGTATTATTAATTAAAGCCATTTTTATTATGTCAAGCTACAGACAGTTGCTTTATCACATTGTCTTCAGGACAAAGGATAGTCTGCCAGCTATCAAACAGGAAAATGCAGGGCAGCTTTATTCCTACATTATTGGAATAACAAGGAACAAAAATAGTCATCTGTATCGTATCAATGGTACTGAAGATCATCTGCATCTGCTCACTGATATTCATCCATCTATAGCGCTGGCTGACTTTATGAGAGAAGTAAAAGTGGCGTCTTCAGTATGGATGAAAAACAGCGGGTTTTTCCCGTCTTTTAATGGTTGGGCAGATGGATATGGGGCTTTTACGTGTTCTTATATAGATGCCGGAAGGCTGATAGAATATATAAAGAGTCAGCAGGAGCATCACAGGAAGGTAATATTTGAGGAGGAGTACAGGAAGCTGCTGCTGGAGTCTGGTGTCAAGGTTGATGACAGGTACTTCCCATAGAGCTCATATTCAGCTCCTTCAGAGCTGCAGAGATGTGTTACCATCTTTCCCCCGGTTGGCACCGGGGGTTATTCAAATTTGGCTCTTTCAGAGCCGGCTAAGAGAAATATTGCTTCCTGCCTTGCCAGACATCAATCAAATATAGCTCCTTCAGAGCTGTACATCCTTGTTTTGTCCCTTTCCCCCCGGTTGGCACCGGGGGTTATTCATATTTGGCTCTTTTTAATCAGAAATTTTTCAACATAATATAAATAGACTTAAAAAAAGCCCCGACGTTGAATGTCGGGGCAGCCATGAAAAGAATGGAAAAATTTGCTTTTGGACAGTAAAAGCTTCTTTAAAGTTTTACAACTTTATATACGTTACTTAATTTTCCTTTAACAAGCCTCAGGAAATAGACCCCTGCAGGAAACTCCTGCATGCTGATCTGCTTTTCAAGAGTTGCAGCCTCAATAACATCGGTCTTTACCAGCTGACCCTGCTGGTTGAGAAGATATAGGTCAATCTCTCCCTCAACAGGCACCTCAAACCTCAGATTCAGGTTTTCACTGGCCGGATTTGGATAAACAGTTACATTTACCAGCTCTTCAAGATTGTCCTCAATGGTTGTCACAATCAGCTGCTGCTGAAATCCGTGAGTAAGGATCAGATCTCCCGATGAAAAGGTTGGAATAATTGTCTCACCAAGCGTCCAGCTGATAGAGATACTGCCAGCTGAATTATATCCGCCGGCACTTGCAATCACTTCCTGTTTCTGTCCGCTGAGGGACAAAGCATACAATGCTGCGAAAGAAACGAGAATGTATCTTTTCATTCAGGGATATTTTTATTCTTTTAAACGAATACTATTTGTAAAAATATACTAATATTTTACAAAAAGCAATATTATTATTATTCATTTTCATAAGTGACTGAAAAAATTGGATGAACTGCCCTTTTAAAGTGGTGAACATACAAAATATTCAAAAAGAACTTAAAATAAAACCCGGCTCTCACTTCTTCTGTTAAATTTGTGGATTTATCAGATATGTCCGAAGGAAGGAAACTATGGCACTGGTTAGTTCTGGCCACCCTGTCGCTGATATGGGGGACCAGCTATATATTAATGAAAAAGGGTCTTGAATCTTTTTCAACGTACCAGGTTGCCTCACTGAGGGTACTGATCTCATTTCTGTGCCTTTTACCGATGGCTATACGCAGCTTGCCCAAGCTTACAAAAGATAACCTTTTATCAATCATTATCATAGGCTTCTTCGGTAGTGGTATCCCGGCGTTCCTCTTTCCCCAGGCACAGACCAGGATCGACAGTTCGGTAGCTGGCATGTTAAATTCATTAAGCCCTGTATTTACCCTGATCATGGGGATAGTAATGTATAAAAGGAAGGCAATAAGATCACAGGTTGCAGGAGTTTTTCTTGGTTTGATCGGTGCCGCAGGTCTTCTTTACAGCGGCTCCTTTACATTTAATTACTACGGCCTTTTCGTCGTACTGGCAACTCTCCTCTACGGTATCAGCTCAAATGAGGTAAGTAAAGTTCAGGGTCTTAACGGACTGGAAATAACCTCACTGGCATTTTTTATACTGGGGCCTTTTGCACTTGTTCTTCTCCTCCTGACTGACCTGCAGGCGCCGCTGGAGACAGAAAACTGGCTCAGGAACTTCGGATTCATTGCAGTTCTTTCAGTTTTTGGAAGCGCATTTGCTCTGATACTGTTCTACAGGCTGATAAAGGATACATCGCCTGTTTTTGCATCAATGACCACTTATTTTATCCCGATTGTCGCAACTATATGGGGACTTTCAGATAATGAGCACCTTACATCATCTATACTGGTTTCAGTTTTATTGATACTTGCTGGTGTCTACCTTATCAACCGTCCGGCAATACTGGGAAGAATAAAAAGCAAGCTGAAATGAACAGGTATCGTCTCCTGGCTCTCTCTGTAACTGGCGGGATTCTGACAGGGCTTGCCTGGACAAGCTGGTTCCCGGGGCTCATTCTTCTGGTCTCACTTGTACCATTCTTCCTGATTGAAAACCATATTTTTGAAAATCCCGGCACATTCAGTTGGAATGCTTGCTTTATTTATACACTTCCCGGTATCGTTATATTTAATATTATGACCGTGGGATGGATAAGGATTGCAAGCATCCCTGCTGCAATAACCGTAATAACCGGAATGTCGTTCTTTATGACTTTTATCTTGTGGCTTGCCCATGTTGTACGGGTACAGGCCGGAATTATAACCGCATCAATAGCGGTAATTACGTCCTGGCTTGCCTTTGAGCTCCTTTCCCTCAGCTTTGCCCTGTTCTCTCCCTGGATAAATCTTGGCAACGGCCTCGCAAAAGATATTCTTTTCATTCAGTGGTACGAGATTACCGGGGCATCCGGAGGTACACTGTGGATCATGTTATCAAACCTGTTCCTGGCTCTCTTTATTGTAAATTCCTTCAGCAGGAAACACAGACATATGCTATATCTGTGGATATGGATTGCTGTGATACTTATTCCTTCAATCATTTCAATTACAAGATTTTATACCATTGAACAGAACAATACCGGAGAAAATGAAGTGCTTATAATCCAACCCAACATTGATCCGTATACCGAAAAATTTACAGTGTCATTTGAAGAACAGCTGAAAAAGACCATTGATATGGCTTCTGCTGGTGTCACCGAAAAAACAACATGGGTGCTGACCCCTGAAACAACTGTTGATGATCCTTTCAATGAGCAGGAAACAGATAGTAATAAATACATTCTTGCACTTATGGAATTTGCAGGACAACATCCCGGGACAACTGTAATTTCCGGGCTGGTCAGCTTCAGGTTGTATCCTCCGGGACAGGAGCCGCCTTCAAATACCGCGAGTAAAATTGATACTTCAGGTTTCTTCTATGATCATTTCAACTCAGCATTTATGATTGATCCCTGCGGAGTAAAAGGTATCTATCACAAATCAAAACTGGTTCCCGGAATCGAAATGCAGTTTTCTGCAGGACTTGGCAAACTAATCAGCAATATCGTTCCATATCTTGGCGGTACAAAATGGGGTTATGGAACTCAGAAGGATAGAACTGTCTTTAAACATCCATTTACAGGTAAGTCAGTTGCACCTATTATATGTTATGAGTCTGTCTTCGGAAATTATGTTGCTGATTATGTGCGGAAAGGAGCCAATGCTCTATTTATTATCACAAATGACGGATGGTGGAAAAATACCCCGGGATACAAACAGCATCTTTCATATGCCTCAATAAGGGCCATTGAAACGCGAAGACCGGTAGTCAGGGCAGCAAACACCGGGATCTCATGCATTATTGACACCAGGGGCAGACGGACTCAGGAAACCAAATGGTGGACCGAAGATGTGATAAGGGGGAATATCTGTTATGAAATTGCCCTGACACCGTATGTCCTCTATGGTGATTATTTAATGCGGTTTTCTGCAATACTAAGCGTTTTAATACTGGCTTATGTTTTTATAGCGCTGCCTGTACGAAAAAAATTACGCTTAAATCATTAGAATAGTGCAACCCTTGAATTATCATATTGTCTTTATAACCAGGTAAGCAGTTAAAGTGGATCATTTGGATTTTAATATTCATGCTCCTTTGATTGAAGAATGTAAAAAAGGAAGCAACAAAGCACAGTTTATGCTTTATAACCAATATTCCAGAGCAATGTATAACCTGGCATACAGGATGATGAACAACAGGGAGGATGCAGAGGACATCCTGCAGGAGACGTTCACTGAATGCTTCAGGAATATAGCGTCCTTCAGGTTTGAATCGACTTTCGGGGCATGGCTTAAAAGCATCCTTCTGAACAAATGCATTAACCAGATCAGGAAGAAAAAGGCAGACCTTGTTTATTATGAGACACTGCCGGTTGTCGCTGCTGATGAAGAAGATACTGAAACTGCTTATGATACAACCAGGATTTTCAAGGGCATAGAACAGTTGCCCGACGGATACAGGATCGTCCTGACACTTTACCTGCTTGAGGGGTATGATCATACTGAAATATCCCAGATAATGGGGATATCCGAATCAACCTCAAAATCACAATATTCCCGTGCAAAGGAAAAATTAAGAAACATTCTGTCAAAAACTAAGAATTATGGATAGACTGGAAGAATATATCAGGAAAAACAGAAAAGAGCTGGATAAGTACAACCCATCACCTGAAGTCTGGAAGGGGATCAGGAGCAATATGCATAAAGGAAGACGTGAGCTTATCAGATGGCTTTCTGCTGCAGCTATGATAGTTGTCATCCTTGCCATAGCTTCTTTTTTCTATGTGGGCAAGGATAAGGGAAAAAACAATCCGGAACTTGTTGAAAGCGAAATCTACTATAACAACCTTGTCAACGACCTGTACAATGAGGCAACACCCTTGCTTACAGGATATCCCGATATTGAAAAAGAGCTTTTAAGTGATCTGTCCCAGCTTGACAGCATCTGTAATGACATTAAAAAAGATCTAAGGGATAATGTTGATAACCAGGAGGTTATTGAAGCTCTGATTAATAACTACAGGATAAAAACACATATCCTGGAAGATATGCTTGACGTTTTAAAGCAAAATGAAAATACATCTGAAAAAAATAAAGACAATGCACTATAGATTATTAACACTTATCCTGACATTTCTCTTTTCAGCGGAACTGATCTGCGGACAAGCTTTCTCTGAAAAAAAGACTTTCCAAAAAACCATGGCTGTGAACAAGGATGTGACCCTCGAGATTGACAATAAATACGGGACCATCCAGATCACTTCCTGGAACAAAGATTCAGTAGAGATAAGAGCCGAAGTAGAAGCATTCAGCTCCGACCTGGATCGACTGGGAAAAATGTTCCAGGGAGTTGACGTAAATATCTCCGGGACAAGTTACCTGGTAAGAGCCCATACCATTTTCACCCAGAACATAAGCATGCTGTTTGAAAGTTTCAAAGGGATGACCAGCAAGCTGATCCCTTATGAATCGAAGCTTCAGATCAACTACTTTATCAATGCCCCGGAATACATTGACATGAGAATCACAAATAAGTACGGTAATGTGTATATGGAAAACAATACGGGGAATCTGTCTCTGAACATTTCAAACGGAGCCTTCAAGGCGAATACGCTTAACGAATCAAATGGCATCGATATGGTATTCTGTGACGCTACAATCAATAAAATTACAAAAGGACGGCTGAATACTTCCTTCTCCGATGTTGAAATTGATGAATCCGGAGATCTGAGCATAACTTCTGTCTCTTCAAAGTTCAATCTCGGAATGGCAGGAAATATCATTGTCGAATCGAGAAGGGATGAATTATATATTGGGAAAATAAGCTCAATAAGGGGTAACTCATATTTCTCTGATTTCAGGATTAAGGAGCTGCAAAAAGAGATCAATATTGTTACAAAATACGGAGACCTGGATACTGAGCATATTGAGAAAGGAATTGAGATGGTCACAATAAATTCCTGTTATACGGATATAAGTCTTGCTTTTGATCCTTCATTATCCTATAATCTGGATATCAGACATGTAAATGCTTTCGTAGTCCTTCCTGAAAAGGATTCAAATCTTGAAAAGAAAACTCTCAGCGAGGAGAAGAAAGAATACATGACCTTTGGTTCAGTAGGTAAAAATCCAGGCAATATAAAGGTAATGATCGATGCAACAAGGGGGAATCTTTATTTAAAATAAATCCTTTATTGTGCAACCGCAAAGGTTTTATTCTGTCATTAGATAAAAGGTCACTAAATTCTTAATAATGAAAACCAGGATTATATTTTTATTAGCAGTAATATTCCTATTAACCTGTAATTCCTGTCTGAGGGATATATTGTGCATTGAGGGTGATGGGGTATCAACACTCGAAGACCGCAGGGTATCATCTTTTGATCAGCTCGAAAACTCAACATCTTTTGATGTAATATATAAACAGGCTGACACATTCGGGATTACAATAAGTGCAGAACAGAACATCCTGAACTATATTGAAACCAATGTTTACGATGATTGTCTTGAAATCAGGGTAAGCCCCGGTTCAATCTGCCTTGATTATAATGAGCGGCCGGTTGTTATGGTTTCCTCTCCTCTTCTGAAAAGAGCGATAAATTCAGGATCGGGTGCATTTATCGCCGACACTATGTCAGGAGAAACCGTAACTCTGATGATCAGCGGATCGGGCGACATGTCTGTCGAATTGATTGATTGTGACGATTTCGTAGCAAAAAATTCGGGTTCAGGTGATATTGAGGTTGTCAGTATTGTCTGCCTGAATACAGATATTGCCATTTCAGGCTCCGGTACAATGTCAGTTACCGGTGATTGCGAAACGTCACATCTTAAAATATCGGGAAGCGGAAACATTTACGGTGGCGATCTGATTTCACAAACTGCTTCGGTAATAATCTCAGGATCAGGAAGCGCCTATACATATGTAGAAAGTACACTGACCGGACTTATTTCCGGAAGCGGTAATATTTATGTAAAGGGAGACCCCGAAATAGTACAGACAATCTCAGGATCAGGGAGGATCATTAAAGTCAAATAGGATAATACCATGAAGAAACTATATGTTTTTCTTGCAATAGCTGCCTTCCTTCTGCCAGTTGAAGCATTTGGACAGGGGTACTACAGACAGGCTGGTGTCCGTACCGGAATCAGGGGTGGATTATTCATCCAGCTACCCTCAATGTATGGTAATGGTGAGGTAAACTATAACGCAATGCTCGGGTTCAATAAAAACGGTATACAGCTTACTGTTCTCAGAATCACCTATGAGACTGTCATCTCTGAAATCTCACCCGATCTCTATTTTGCCTGGGGATATGGAGGGCATGCCGGATTCATAGTTACAGATCATATCTCATTCCTGGGTGAGCGATACAATTTTGCGGATGACAGGTTCTGCCCGGTATTCGGAGCCGACGGATGGGCCGCAGCAGAATACAGGTTCAGGGATATTCCTCTAATTTTAAGTGTCAACATCAAACCATATGTTGAATTATCTATACCTGCTTTTGTAAAAATTATGCCGGCTGATATCGGCATATCAGTTTCTTATGCTTTTTAATATTTAAACTAAAAGTAATCAACAATGAAAAAGATAATATTTACAGCCTCAATGCTTTTAATGGTTTCTATTGTTACTTTTTCCCAGGAGGAACCTGAATTTCAGTATTATAAAAACAATGAAATGAAGACTCTTCTGGGACATGACAGGGGCGGTGGCGGATACTGCTCATTTTCTACGGGTTACTCTAATATTAACAATATGGATGCTATACTGTTCGGGGGAAGATTCTCCTGGATGGCCAGCCATTCACTGGGAATCGGAATGGGAGCTACTGGATTCATTAATGAGTTCCATTATGAACCAGCAATTGACAGGGATGTATTCCTCACCGGAGGATATGGAGGTTTATATATTGAACCGGTCTTATTGCCGCGTTTCCCGGTACATCTTTCATTCCCGGTGCTGTTTGGATTTGGCGGGATATCTTTTATCTCGAAAGATATTGAGTTCAATGAGAATTTTCTTGAAGACTCAAAGGCATTCCTTCTCATTGAACCTTCAGCCGAGCTCGAACTTAACCTAACAAGATTCTTACGGCTTGCAATAGGAGCCTCTTACAGGCTTCCGACACCATTTGATGTCGGATTACCGGGATCTTACACAATAGATGTGGAATCGCTCCGAACATTGAGCTATACTGTCACCCTGAAATTAGGGAAGTTTTAGAAAAGCGTCCACTCCTTCGTCAAGCCATTTCATATATTCCTCAACATCCAGGTTTGTCGGCATTGGCTTATTCAGGGGATTCCCTTTGGAATCGGTAATTACATATAAAGGGAGAGCGTTAGTTTTAAATTTTGATATCTCAATATCCTCGTTTATTTTTCCGATAGTCTTTTTTACTTTTCCATCAACCTCAGAGGTAATCCATTCACTTTCCGGAAGTTGAGTTCTGTCGTCAGCATAAAGTGAGATTATAACGAAATTTTCACTGAGCCTCTTTAAAATTTCCGGATCCGACCACACCCTCGCTTCCATCACCTTGCAATTTGCGCAGGCGTGACCTTTAAAATCAATAAGGACAGGTTTACCCTGTTCTTTTGCACAGGCAAGGCCTTGCTCATATTCAAAATATCCTGTCAGGCCAAGCGGCATTTTGAAAATATCCCCGTACATTGGTTTCGAACAAATTTCGCTTATAGTCGAAAACTGAAACGCCGGAGAGGAAACAGTTTTCTCTTCATTTACTGATTGTCTTTTATAAAACCATGATGTCTCCTGTGATGGCAGAAAAGATGATAATCCTTTGAGCGGGGCGCCAAACAGACCGGTGATTAAATAAACCATAAATGCAAATACGGTAATGATGAGAAACAATCTGAACGTCCCAATATGTTGGAGATCACTGTCATGGGCGAATTTTATCTTGCCCATCAGGTAAAGACCAAGCAGACCGAACAGAACTATCCATATAACCAGTACAATATCTCTTGAAAGGATCCCTATTGAGTAAACACTATCGATAGTCATAAGGAATTTCAGGCTGAACGCAAGCATTATGAATCCGAGAACTACCTTAATGGAGTTGAGCCATCCGCCTGATTTTGGCATTTTGGACATTATGGATGGGAAGAGAGCGAACAGGGTGAAAGGGAGCGCAAATGCAAGTCCGAATCCGAACATTCCTATGGTTGGTCTCAGGACATCTCCGCCGGCAGCTTCCACCAGTAGAGCGCCGACAATCGGGCCCGTACATGAGAAAGATACAATAACAGTTGTAATTCCCAGGAAAAATGCTGCAATAATGCCGCCTTTGTCTACTTTGGAATCAGCGCCTGTTACCCATTTATTTGGAAGGATGATCTCAAAAGCACCAAAAAACGATATTGCAAAGACAAGGAATAAGGTAAAGAAGATAATATTGGGTATCCAGTGAGTGCTCAGCGTATTTGCAAATCCGGCACCGGCACTTGTAAGAGATACAATTATTCCCAGCGAGGTATAGATAAGAATAATTGATACACCAAAAATAATGGCCTTGATTACTGATCTTTTCCTGTTTTCTGATCCCTGTGAAAAGAATGCGACGGTCATCGGGATCATCGGGAATACGCAGGGGGTAAGTATCCCGGCAAATCCTGCAATCAATGAAAGGATGAAGAAACCAAGCAAGCCTTTCTTCTCACGAACAGGCTCTGAATCAGCATTTTTAGTAACTGACCGACCTGTAGCAGAATCACTGATCCTTATTTCAAATTCCACATCTTTCGGAGGTGAACATGTAACATTATTGCAGGCCATAAAGTTCACTTCACCTTTAACTGTGAATGAAGGCAGGTTGCCGGTTAATTTTTGCCTGAATTCAGCTTTATCGCTGAAAGATTTTATTTTAAAGCCAAAAGCTTCATCAAACAGCTCCTCAGGCTTTGTAACTTCCCATGTATCACCATTAAGCGAATATCCCTGAAGGGTATCAAAGCGGAAAGAGGTTGGAATGGGTCCTCCTTCTGGTATATCGATTGAATAAATATGTGATCCCTTTTCAATGATTGAAGTAAAGACCAGTTCATATTGATTATCTCCTTTCTTTTCATAACCAAATTCCCATGAGACAGGATCAAAAATCTGGGCCTGCATGGATATGGTAAGAAGAAGAGCAGGAATTATAATCAAATATCTTCTTTGTTGCATGTTATTGTTTATTACCGGTATCAAAAATAGTAAACATATAACAATTTAAGAGTTAAAATGTTATGCCAGATCTATCTCATTATCATACCGGTCGAAGAAATGGTATTCGAGCATGTGGTAAGAGGTGACAGCCTGGACTTTCAGGCTGATCTTGTATTTAAAGTTCCATTTCCGGCAAATTGGGAATAATCCCTTCTTAAGGTATGAGGCAACATATGGATGCACATTAAGCAGCAGCATCCTGGTTTTTACCTTGTCGACAATAAAAGAGAGGCCTTTTTCAATCTCATCCGTAAATAGTATCGCCGGTCTTGTTTCGCCTGTGCCCTGGCATGAAGGGCACTTTTCATTGGTCACTATATTCATAACAGGTCGGACTCTCTGCCTGGTTATCTGCATTAAGCCAAATTTTGTCAGCGGGAGGATATTATGTTTTGTCCTGTCGTTTGACATAATCTCCTTCATCTTATCATACAAGGCCTGCTTATTTTCGTTTGACTGCATATCGATAAAATCGATTACAATTATCCCTCCCATATCTCTCAGCCGGAGCTGTCTTGCGATCTCTGTTGCAGCTTCCATATTTACCTCCAGGGCGTTAGATTCCTGGTCGTTACCGGATCTTGCGCGGTTGCCGCTGTTCACATCTATAACATGCAGGGCTTCTGTATGTTCTATTATCAAATAAGCGCCATGCTTGAAGGATATTGTTTTCCCGAACAGGGCTTTTATCTGCTTATTTACGCCAAAATGGTCGAATATTGGCAGGGTGCCCTTGTAGAGCTTGATTATTTTAGCTTTTTCGGGGGCTATTTCATTAATATACTTACGGATTTCGTCAGCAAGGGCAGGATCGTTTATATAAATGCTGTTGAAAGTGACATTCAGCATATCCCGGAGGATTGTTGTTGTCCTGTTCATTTCGCCTATGAACAGCCTGGGCGCTTTTATTTCTTTCTTTATTGTGAAGAAAGCTGATTCCCATTTTCTTACAAGCTCTCTGAGTTCGGCATCCAGAACCGCAACTTTCTTCCCTTCGGCTGCTGTTCTGACAATTATCCCGTAATTTCTGGGTTTGATGCTTTGCAGAAGTGCTTTTAGCCGGTTTTTTTCCTCCTGGCTCTCAATTTTTGAGGAGACAGATACCTTGTCGGAGTATGGAATGAGGACAAGGTTCCTTCCTGCGATGGATATTTCTGATGCCAGCCTTGGACCCTTTGTTGAAATTGGTTCTTTGGTTATCTGGACAATGGCTGTCTGACCCTGGGTAAGAACATCAGTTATCTTTCCTTCTTTATCTATATCGGGTTCAGGCTTGAATTTATGCACAGGGACAGTCCTCCCCTGTTTCTGGATTGCAGAAGTATAATATTTATGCTGAGTTCTGAACTGAGCCCCGAGATCCAGATAATGCAGGAATGCATCACGCTCGTAACCGACATTAATAAAAGCTGCATTCAGTCCGGGCATTATCTTCTTTACCTTCCCCAGGTAAATATCCCCGACTGAAAATCTTATATTTCGCTTTTCCTTGTTTAACTCAATTAACTGCTTGTCTTCCAGCAATGCCAACGAAACCTCGGAATCACTTACATCAATGATCAGATCCTTGTTTGCCACTTTCTCTTATTGATCTGAAATATTTTCTTTCCAAACATTTCCGATTTCTACATACAATAAACCTAAAGATCACCGGACCTTTAGGTTTAATATATTCAGTACAAAGACCACCCTATGATCTGTTATTTCTTCTTATGTCTGTTCTTCCGTAAACGTTTTTTACGTTTATGGGTGGCCATTTTATGTCTCTTTCTTTTTTTACCGCTTGGCATACAGGATTACTTCTTTACGTGAGATTTAACTTTGGTAATGAATGATTTAGCCGGTTTAAAAGCAGGGATATTGTGAGCAGGAATGATAATTGTAGTATTCTTTGAAATATTCCTTGCAGTTTTCTTTGCTCTTTTCTTAACGATAAAGCTTCCGAAACCCCTGAGGTAAACATTATTACCAGTTACCATTGAATGTTTTATTGTTTCCATGAAGGCTTCTACTGTTTTCTGTACAGTTACCTTTTCAATACCAGTGTTCTTGGCAATTTCATTAACAATGTCTGCTTTAGTCATTTTTCTAGTGATTTAAAATTCAACAACTTATTTTGATTATTCGTTTTTTTCAACCCTGCAAATATAGAAATATTATTTATTTAAATTGAAACACTTATATAATAAATTTTTTTTTGATGTTTATTATTATCTTAATTCCAATGAAATAGAAAAACAGAGGTTGCCAAAAGCGGTTTTTTTCTTAACTTTGTGGTTTATTGTTGCATTATTTAATAATTATAACTATATGTCAATCAATAAAGTCTTATTATTAGGCAATGTCGGCAAAGATCCTGTTATAAGGTACTTTGACAAGGGTGTTGCCAAGGCAACCTTTCCTCTGGCTACAAGCGAAACATATACAAACCAGCAGGGGGAAACAATCACTTCAACTGAATGGCATAACATTGTTTTATGGCGGGCACTGGCTGAAGTCGCTGAAAAAACAGTTAAAAAGGGAACACAGGTCTATTTGGTCGGAAAAATCAAAACCAGGTCATATGTGGATAAAGACGGGAATAATAAATATATTACTGAGATCCTTGCCGACACAATGATGGTTATGGAAAAGAAACAGGGACAAGGAATCTCTGCCGGACAGACAGAAGATACCACAAATGACTATCAGAAAAAAAGCGGACCTTCTCCAGAAGTCCATGAACCTGTACAGCCCTACCAGATCCAGGGAGAAAACCCGGATAAAAACAGGACTGGAAACGGCGGTACAAACAGCGATGAGCCGGGACCCTTCAATATAAGCCCGGGCAACGGACAGAACCGTGATGAGGATGACCTGCCATTTTAAATTGTTTTAATAATATCATTTCAGTTGGAACCTGAATATTCATATTCAGTTGTGGGATTTCTTTCAGGCATTATTGTTTATGCTCCTGATTATAAAGCAATTATTGGATTTGTTGTACTTGCAGTCCTCCTTTTCGGCTCTGCACTCATGTCCGGATCAGAAGTAGCCTACTTCTCACTGAGCCCTGACGAAATTGAAAAATTCAAAAGTAACAAAAGCAAGAAGGCACAGGCAGTCCTCAGGCTCTACAATATGCCCGAGAGATTGCTGAGCACCCTGCTTGTTGCAAACAATACTGTCAATATCGCAATCGTACTGCTTGCGGCCTTTATAAGCTCGACATTATTTAACTTCAGCGTAAGTCCTGTCCTGGGATTCCTGATTGAGGTTGTAGTAATTACATTTATGCTGCTTTTATTCGGGGAGATAATGCCTAAAGTCTATGCAGCGAGATACAACGTATCTGTAGCATTGTTTATGGCATTCCCACTTGGAGTGATTGAAAAGATATTTCGTCCTGTAACTTCACTTCTTATCCTTTCTTCCTCATTTGTCAAAAAAAGAGCCGGATTGCGCAAGTCGAATATCAGCATGGATGACCTTTCTGATGCACTTGAACTTACTTCTGATGATCTAAGCGAAGATGAGAAGATACTGAAAGGCATAGTCAACTTCGGGTACACAAATGTAAGCGCCATAATGTGCCCCAGGATTGATGTTACAGCTGTTGATATCAGGTCAGGATTCTCTAAAATAATTCCGGTTATAATTGACTCGGGGTTTTCGAGGATTCCCGTCTATTCAGAATCATTCGACAATGTCAGGGGAATCCTGTACGCAAAGGACATCCTTCCATATATGAATAATCCCGACTCCTTTAAGTGGCAGACACTTCTCAGGGCACCATATTTTGTTCCGGAAACAAAGAAAATAAATGATCTGCTGAAGGAGTTCCAGCTTAAGAAGATACACATGGCTGTTGTAATAGATGAATATGGTGGAACAGCCGGGATAATAACCCTGGAAGATATCCTTGAAGAGATCGTAGGCGAAATAACTGACGAAACCGACAAGGATGAAGAACTTTTCAGGAAAATTGACGAAAAAACATATGTTTTTGAAGGTAAGATCCTTTTGAATGATTTCAACAAGGTCCTTGACCTGGAAGATGATCCTTTTGAAACTGTAAGAGGAGAATCAGAGACCCTTGCAGGACTTATCCTGGAGCTTACAGGTGAAATCCCGAAAAAGGATCAGACAATAAAATACAGGGGATTTACTTTCCGGATTGAATCAGTCGACAGGAGGAGAATCAGGGAAATCCTGGTTATTATTGATAATTTAAAGGATGATAATGCTGAAGAATAATATCCTTATTATCATAGCTTTAGCAAGTATTCTGGTTGGATGCAGGGAGGTTGCCGTTCCAAAGCCGAAGGGCTATTTCCGGATTGACCTGCCATCAAAAGAATATACTGTTTTCAATGATACTGTCAGGCAGGATGGATATCTTCCTGTAAGCTTTGAGTATCCGAAATATGGAAGAATTTCTTTCGATGAAAACGTCAGCTCTGAACCCGGCTGGTTCAATATTGATTTCCCTTCATATAATGCCAGGATATATATTACATACAGGGATATCAACAATGACCTTGCCGAACTTATGGAGCAGACATACAGGATGAATGTAAAAAACCACATTTCAAAAGCCGATGCAATAAACGAGCAGGTATTCAGTGATCCTGAAAATAATGTTTATGGCATCCTTTACGATCTGAAGGGAAATACGGCTACTGCAGTGCAGTTCTTCGTCACAGATAGTATAAGCCATTTTTTCAGGGGATCACTATACTTTTTATCTGAGCCGAATCCTGATTCCCTCGCACCGGTAAATGAATTTTTCAGGGAAGATATCATTCATATGATTGAAACTCTGAGATGGAAGGAAAGTTAACTTTGACAGCTTATTAATGGGTTGTATTACAAAACATTATCTTAACGGATCATCTATCCTCGGTGTATGGAAGATAGAAGAGGATATCAATGTCCTTCTCGAACTTGTCAACCTGGATGCTATTGATAAGAAGAAATATAAAGGATTCACCAGCACCTCCCGCCGACTTGAATTTTTAAGCGTACGCGCTCTTCTGGCTGAGCTGCTGGGGAAAGATGCAAGAATAGTCTATAACAAGAATAACAAGCCGTTCCTTAAAGACGGATCTAGATTTATCAGCATCTCACATTCGCATAAGCTGACAGCGATCCTGTGCAGCACCAGTGAAAAGGTGGGCATCGATCTTGAATATATGAGTTCAAACATTGGTGCTCTTTCCTTTAAATTTATCAACAGAAAAGAGAAAATAAGTAAAGATCCTAATAACCGGAAATATCATCTTTACCTTCACTGGTGCGCAAAAGAGGCTCTTTATAAAATATGTGACAAGGAAGGAATAAGTTTCAGAAAGAACTTAACAATTGAGCCTTTTGAAGTAAAGGACTCCGGAGAAATAAAAGGTGCTGTTCACACCCGGAAAATAAATGAATCCTTTGACCTCTTCTATTCCAGGTATGATAATTATGCAATTGTGTGGACAAAAAAGAATTATGAAATCAAGTAAGTTCCCCCGGGATAAAAGCATTGCCCTGCTTCTTGATCCTGACAAAGCCAGGGGTGATTCTCTATACAACATTCTCAAAGTAGCAACAAACTGCAATGCGGATTATATTATGGCTGGAGGGAGCCTCACTTTCAGCGGTATCGACCAGATGATAGATACTATAAAGAATTCCTGTTCCATTCCTGTGGTTCTTTTCCCCGGGAACCTCCTTCAGCTAAGTCATAAGGCTGATAATATAATGCTCCTTTCACTAATTTCCGGAAGAAATCCGGAACTGCTGATCGGAAATCATGTTATAGCGGCTCCATACCTGAAAGATGTAAGGGAAAAACTGGTATCTGTAGGATATATCCTCATAAGCTGCGGATCAAAGACATCGGTGGAATATATCAGTCAGACCGAAGCTATTCCTGCCGATAAAACTGATATTGTTGTAGCCACGGCTATGGCAGGTGAAATGCTTGGATTAAGCATGATGTACCTGGAAGCAGGGAGCGGAGCATCAAATCCGATCCCTGTCCCAATAATCAAGGCTGTCAGGGAAAATATCTCTGTCCCCCTGGCTGTAGGAGGAGGGATAAGAAATAAGGAAGAAGTGCAGGATATTTTTGAAGCAGGTGCCAATCTTATCATTTTAGGCAACGGCTGTGAAAAAAATCCTGATCTCCTTGCCGATGCCTGTGGAGTAAGAGATAAAATACGAATTACCTGAAAAGTTCAAACAGAGGTTCGCCTGTACATGCATTGGGATAAGGCACTTTAAGTATTGATGAAAGCGTGGGTGCAATGTCAGTCATATTCACCTCCCGCGTGATTCTGGCCCTGTCAACACTCCATCCATACCATATAAGAGGTACATGCGAGTCACATTCATAAGGTGAATTGTGGTTTGTCACATAATCATTTACTTTTTCCACCCAACCCGGATAAAACGTAATTATTACGTCACCCGATCTCTGCGGGCTGAAACTATTAATTATCCTCTTCAGATTCCCTTCACCGAAATCATTTACCTCAAATGCAGAGTAAGGATATGCTGAGGCGATACCTGAAAACTGAACAATAAATCTTGCCACTTTCTTCTGAACATCCTCAAGCGGGATCTTTGAATCTTCAATCAATGTCCTGTTAAGAAACACCTGGCTCTCAGAATATCCTTTAATCCATTCACCCTCCCCATACAAAGCTTTGAGGTAGCTCCTGAGCAGATATAAAGCCTGATCCTGCCTGAAATACCCTGAAGGGATCCTGTTGTCCTCCAGAATCCCCGGTATTTCTGAAATACCATGTGCAGAGGTGAAATAAACAAGTATGTTCTTCTTCCCTATTGAATCAACCAGGTAAGTTATGATATCCTCAATTTCCTTATCAAGCCTGAATATGGCATCTGCCATCTCATATGAAGAGGGGCCGAACCTGTGACCGATATAATCAGTTGATGTGTAACAAATTGCAAGAAAATCGGTTATGTCATCCCTGCCCAGCTTCTCATTTTCAATAAGCGCTTTGGCAAAGCTTGTCGTCAGGGTATTCCCGAAAGGTGTCTCCTGTATTACTGAAAGATCGTGACGGGGGGCCGGATTTCCTTTATTGCCGATCTTCCTGAGATCGTAAGGAAAATAATTCTGCCCGTTAAAGCCAGCCTCAAAAACATTCGTATCAGAAATACAATCGGAATAATCCTGTAAAGGCCTCAGTAAATCCCACTGACTGTAGAGAAATGCTTCCGGGTATTTCCGGGCATTGAAGTCATTCACCCATGCAGGAAGAGAATCTATGTACCAGCTGCTTGAGATCCATGAGCCTGAGGCATTATCGAACCAGTAGGCACAGTCTGCTGAATGTCCGGCTGAAAAAATTGATGGATGTTCTTTTAAGCCTATACCAAATACCTTTGAATTTCCCCCTGTGGCCATCTTAAGCTCGTCAGTGAATGTTGATGCCAGGAGATTTACCGGAGAATGGGACCCTGATGGAAGAGTATCTCCTGCAGGTCTGACATTCATATCCTTTGAGCAATAAATTAGCTCATTCCTAAGCGCGAGATACCAGTTATCGGAAGTGATGCCGTGCCATGCAGGTTCAGTACCTGTTGAAATTGTAGCATGCCCCGGAGCAGACTGTGTCAGCATATACTGATAAGATGCGTTTTGAAAACTGGTTCCCTCATTTAACAGCCGCCTGATCCCATTCTGACCCAGTCTGTCAGCGAATTTTTCAAGCTGATCAAATCTAAGCTGCTCTATAATGATCCCGACCACTAACTTTGGCTTGTCAGGCGGAATATAAGCCCCCTGACCCATTAATCCTGAGCAAATAAATAATGACAAATAGATCACTGATTTCAGCCTTCTCATACTCTGCACCTTCATATATACTGCTCGTCTTCTTTTTTTATTACCAATTCAGCCAAAACAAAGGTTCAAAAGTAACTTTTTTAATCAGAGAAGCAACACTTTTTGTTACCTGACAACAACAAACCGGCTTTTGTCGGAGAATTTTGTTACTGAGTTGGTGAGTACCAGTGTATAAGCTCCTGCGGCTAATCCTTTAACATTTATAATGAGCGGGCATCCCTCAATAGTTTGTTCTGTATATTCTGCAACCTTATACCCCAGCGAAGTGATTATTCTTACATTAATGATACCAATCTGTCTGGAAGGAAGGACGACACGCAAATATTCATCTGATGGATTCGGATATAAAATAAGAACCGGGGTTGCAATTGTATCAACAGGATTCAGTATCGGTTCCATTTCGACAATAATCTCAGTCTTCTGACCATCCACTACAACTACATCATTAACAGCAGTTTCGAGATACCCAAAGGCTGTGAATTCCAGATCCCAGAATCCCGGTGCAAGAAGCCGCACGAAGCTTCCGTCCAGTTTTTCGGAATAAACATGCGAGCTGTCTTTATCATGACCTTTTATGAAAACCTTTGCTGTTACCGGGTCCCCGGTTACTGCATTCTCTACTTTTCCATGTATTCCATACAGGGCATTGTCGAGGTAACCCAGGAGAGAACGCCAGTTGTACTGCCACAACAAATCCAGCTGACCTGAGGGTGTAACATAGGAGTTATGAAGTTCGATTGTCACTTCCCGTCCATGAAGTTCGTATGTCATAAAATCCTGTCTCCCTCCATAGATTGCATACCAGTCATAGCCATTGGTGACCCCATTCTCCAGATAATCCATATACCCTGAAGCTGCATGGAGATGAACTGTATCAGCATATTTCCTGCTTACATTATAAAACCAGTCATTATCAGCATGTAATCTTGACCACCTGTCCCACGGGTAGTTCACGACCTCCTCACCCGAATGAAAGTTGGCTGAAATTACAAAATTATGCTCGCGCATGAATTTGACCATGTCAAGAGTTTCTTTCTGTCTTGTAGGACTCGTTGAAGGATCGGGAAAGTTTCTGTTCAGATCATAACCGTTAGCGTTAGCCCTTACCGGAGAACTTATTTTATTGCCGGTCCTGTATGTTCCATCAGGATTTGCCAGTGGATTGATCCATAATTCAAGATTATCCACAAGGTTCCTGGCCCTGGAATTCGTGCTATAGTTTTTAAGCAGATAATCTGCCAGGCGAAGCATTAAAATAAATCCTCCCGTCTCATCGCCATGTATAGATGAAGAGTAAAATGTCTCAGGCTCATCCTCATCTTCAGTTACATTATCTGAGATCTTTAATACCAGGATCAGCTTGCCGTAAATACTTGTCCCGATAGTATCAAGAAGACACAAAGCAGGATATGTATTTGCAAAGCTCCTCATGATTGAATCATACTGAGTATAGGAAGGATAACTCTCCCACTCCATCGCCTGGTTAAGATCAGCAGCTGTTATAACAGACTTACTATCAGGTCTTTCAATAATAGCAAAATCAAATTGCTGTGAAATGAACCAGTCAATGGTAAGGGGAGTGAGGACAATCTCAACACTCTTCCCTCTTACTGAACTCACAGAAACAAATTGTGCCAGGTCATTCATTTTTCCGGTACCTGGGAAAGCTATCGTTATTCTTGCCTGACCATAACGGCTTATTTCCTCACGGAGAGAAATATCGTCACTGATTCCCTGAGCACTCAGATTCAGTGTGAATAATGGTAAAAGAAACAATAATAGGATGTGTCTACTGTCCATCACTGACCCTAAACATTAAACCTTATATACATGATATCGCCGTCATCTACTACATAAGTCCTTCCCTCAACATGGAACTTTCCGGCCTCCTTGCAGGCATGTTCGGAACCCAGAGTTATAAAGTCGCCGTATTTCATAACCTCGGCTCGTATAAATCCTCTTTCAAGGTCGCTGTGTATCACTCCTGCTGCCTGTGGAGCCGTCATGCCCTTTTTAATTGTCCATGCCTTTATTTCCTTCGGGCCCACAGTGAAGAATGTCTGAAGATTCAACATCCTGTATGCTGCTCTTACAAGCTTATCCACCCCCGGCTCTTCAAGGCCCGCGTCCTTTAAAAACGACAGACGGTCATCCTTATTTTCCAGTTCTGCAATCTCAGCTTCAAGGGCTCCTGCAATGATCAGTATTTCAGCGTCTTTACCTTTTAAAAACTCTTTTACTTTTTCTGTATGATGGTTGCCGCCTGTTGCGGATTTCTCATCGACATTACAAACATACATCACCGGTTTCATGGTAAGAAGAAAGAGATCATCGATAAATTTTCTTTCATCATCCTTCACAGTAAGTGAACGGGCATTATTAAAGCCTTCAATATGCTGGTGGAAGCGTTCAAGTACTTCAAGACCATGTATCGCCTCTTTATCACCGACCCTGGATGCCTTTTTAAGGCGATCAATCTTCTTTTCAACGGATTCAATATCTTTTACCTGGAGTTCAAGGTCAATTGTCTCAATATCCCTTACCGGGTCGACAGATCCATCAGGATGGGGCAATGCTTCGTTATCAAAACACCTGAGAGCCTGGATCAGGGCATCCGTATTCCTGATATCTCCGAGGAATTTATTTCCGCTGCCCTCGCCCTTGTTTGATCCTTTAGATAGTCCGGGTATATCAACCAGCTCAACCGTAGTATGTACTATCTTCTCTGTAACCTGATGTTTTTCAAGCTCATACAATCTCTGATCCGGAACCTGTACAACACCGATATTGGATTTTACTGCACTGGATGCAAAAGCATGCGTCTCACCTCTGGTATTGGAAACACAGTTAAAAATTGTTGTTTTGCCAACATTTGTTATCCCTATTATCCCGCATTGAAGTGCCATCAGACAGATTGTTTAATTTTGACAGCAAATTTACGATTTACTTTGATCACATTTACCTTTCAGCTTCTTTTACAGACAACAGCTTTTAAATGAGCTTCAGGACAGGAAGCAACAGTAAAGAGATAATCCGAAACGGCAGAGACCACTTCCCTGATGAGGTTATTCAGAAGGTTTTATCAATGAAAGAATAAAAGATTCAAGATCATTAACCGGGATCTTTTTCTGTTCTCCGGAAGACATAATTTTTACGGTAAGCTCGTTATTTTTGATTTCCTCCTCACCGGCAATAATAATATAAGGTATCTTCCTTGCATCAGAATACGACATCTGTTTTTTAAGCTTTACCTGATCTGGATAGAGTTCAGACTTTACACCAAGCTTCCTGAGCAACCCAAGGATCTTCAATGCATATTTTGCTTCAGCTTCGCCAAAATTCAGTACAAGCACTTCTGTTGATGAAGAAGTGATATTATCAAAGAGGTCAAGCTGGTTCATCACATCATAAATCCTGTCGGCTCCGAATGATACCCCGACACCTGAGACACCCTCAAGTCCGAAAACACCTGTAAGGTTATCATAACGGCCGCCGCCACAGATGCTTCCTATGCTAACATCAGCTGATTTTGCCTCTATGATAGTACCTGTATAGTAATTCAAGCCACGGGCCAGTGTCAAGTCGAAGATGACTTCAGATTTTAAATCGATTAGATCAATAGTATCAATCAGAAAACGTATTTCCTCAATTCCCTTAAGCCCAATTTCAGAATCCAATAAAATTGAATGTAAAAATTCAATCTTCTGCCTGTTATTCTGGTTAATAACCTGAATTATATTTCCAAACTTCTGTAATACATTTTTATTCAGACCTTTATTAACTAATTCTTCTTTAACATTTTCCCATCCAATTTTCTCATATTTATCTAAAGCTGTGGTAATTTCAATGATTTTATCAGGCGCCCCTGCATATTCTGCAATACCTTCGAGGATTTTTCTATTGTTAATCCTGATTTGAACCTTAATATTTAACCTTTCAAAGACATCATCAATAACCCCGATCAATTCAAGTTCATTTAATAATGAGTCACTTCCAATAACATCCACATCACATTGAAAGAATTCACGGTATCTTCCTTTCTGAGGCCGGTCAGCTCTCCAGACCGGTTGAATCTGGTATCTTTTGAAGGGGAAAACGATCTCGTCCCGATGTTGCACTACGTAACGTGCAAAAGGTACTGTCAGATCGTATCTCAATCCCTTTTCACAAATCTGTGCCGAGAGCTTTGCTGTTTCCCTCTTCTTAAGATCTTCATCGCTGGCTGACGAGAGGAAATCACCCGAGTTCAGGATCTTGAAAATCAGCCTGTCGCCTTCCTCTCCATATTTGCCAAGCAATGATGAAAGGTTTTCCATAGCCGGAGTTTCAATAGGTTGATAACCATACATTCTGAAAACCTTTTTGATGGTATCAAAAATATACTCCCTCTTCAGCATCTCATCCGTTGAGAAATCCCGGGTCCCCTTTGGTATAGATGGTTTCGATGGCATGAACAATTAGGACAAAAGTAAGAAAGAATTATGAAAAGTCTTGCAAGTCCTACAGGTCATGCAAGTCCTGCAAGTCGTAAATGACCTGCAAGACCTGCATGACTGGCAAGACTGGCAGGACTAATTCTAGTATTTTTCAGGAACAAAAGTCTGATCGGTTACCGGAGGTCTTACATAAGCAACATCGTGCTTAAGTGGTGGCAGCTTGAATGGCTTTGGTGTAAGATCCTTATAAGGTATAAGCGTAAGAAAGTGTTCGATGGTATTCAGCCTTGCTCTCCTTTTGTCGTCTGCATGAACTACATACCAGGGAGATTGTTTGGTATCGGTATATGAGAACATTTTGTCCTTGGCCATGGAATATTCCACCCATTTATCACGTGATTCAACGTCCATTGGGCTTATCTTCCAGCGTTTTGTAGGATCCTGGATCCTGTCCTGGAACCTCTTTTCCTGTTCTTTGTCACTAACTGAGAACCAGTATTTTATCAATATTATCCCTGATCTGATAAGCATTTTTTCAAATTCCGGGCAGGACCGCAGGAACTCATCATATTCCTCATTGGAACAATAGCCCATAACCTTTTCAACACCAGCACGGTTATACCAGCTCCTGTCAAAAAGGACTATTTCACCGCCTGCCGGCAGCTGCGTCACATATCGTTGAAAATACCATTGTGTTTTTTCCTTTTCTGTTGGTATGCCCAGAGCTACGATCCTGCAGATCCTGGGATTCAAACATCCGGCAATAGTCTTTATTACACCCCCCTTTCCTGCAGCATCCCTTCCTTCAAAAATTACAACAACTTTAAGCTTATTTGCCTTCACCCATTCCTGAAGCTTCACCAGCTCAATTTCCTGCTTCAGAAGCAGTTTTTCAAATTCTTTCCGGCTGAATTTTTCCTTCTTTTCAGGTTTAACATCGTGATAGAGATCATCCTTTTTAAAGGTTTCGACTTTGATCTTTTTCTTCTTTTTATTGTCTGATGCCATGGCAAATAGTTTTAAATGAAGAAGAAAGATAATAAAAAGTGTTGAAAAACGAAAACTTTAAGCAGAAATTAGTTTCGAAAAAGTTCGGCGTAGTTTTAAACTACGCCGGGCCTATAATGAATCTGTCTTATATATTATTGTATAAACGGTATCGAAATCGGATACTTGAATCTTTCCCCTTTAGAACCCTTGATGCTTGCAATTATAATACAAACTACTTTCAGAACGCCTAAAAACGCTATGATCGGTATCCCGATAATAATAAAGCACAAAGGAATTGCCAGCACCATATACAGCAGCATGGAAAGCTGGAAGTTCAATGATGCCTTTCCGTTTTCATTAACCCAGGCTGATTCATCTTTTTTTGATAACCAGCAGATAAGCGGTCCTATTATCCCGCCAAACGGGAAAAAGAAACCTGCGAATGCCGAAAGGTGGCAAAGCATCGCCCAGTTTTTTTCCGATTCCGATAATTCTCTAACCTCTTCCATAATGTTCTTAGTTTACTGAAAAGACGGCATATTTTTCTCTATGATGCATCAGTCAAATCTTGCAAGCCGTTTCAGATCGGCAGGTAAAAACCCATTTGGATTCTTTTTATCAATTGAATGAAGATTGTAATAATACATGTTGGCATCATCTGTCCCGATAAGCATCTTAAAGCAATAACCTTCAGTGATACGTTCTCCCACGGGACCAACCTTATGAAGGATTAAAGTGTTCGGTGCTTTATTCCTGATGGCATTTACAATATCCTCTTCCGATACGATCTCAACCTTATTTGAATAGATCGCCTTTATTTTCTCAATCGTTCCTATCTCAGGAGCCAGGTCCTCCTTCTTTATCAGGATCGTCTTTCCCATTACAGCAGGGATGTTCTCATTATAGTATTTAAGGTATTTTCTTCCTGTCTTGGAAGGATCCTCCATTATCAGCTGTGCATGCTTTTGCATGAACGAGAGAATGGCTCCCAGCTTGTACCCGTACTCGATATCCTCCTCCCCTGCAAAAGAAAGCGGTATTGCACATATCTCAGGCATCTCTCCAAGCTTGTCAACATCCTTGCCCTGAAGCAGGTTTATAAATTTAAACACTGAATTCGATTTATCCTTATCATAATTAGTATCGGTCAGGACGATAAATGAAAGGGATTTGCTGATCTTTCTGACATTAAAATCACTGACCGTTATAAATTCATAAGGGGTTACCGTCCAGTATTCCTTCATCGCATCTTTAATGTAGAAATTAAAGTCAGATAAAGGATCATCCTCCATGACCACGCAGGTTTTTGATTCGCTGAATTGCTTTATTTCCTCCCTGGTCGGGAATGGAGCCTGGCCGGAAAGCATAAGGGAGACACAAAATACGGAAAGAACAATAATCGCTTTTTTCATTTTATTTATTGATATTCAGGTAAATACAAAGGATTTCTTTCGTTAAATTTACGTATATATACGAACATCAGATCTTTCTTTTTCTTCCTGGGGAGCTGAACAAATTCCTCATAAAGCTGTGTATCCTTCATAAGAAGTAATTCAGTATTCTGCATATCAAATTCGACAATCTTACCGGTCTCAAAATCAATCAGATATTGTTTAAGCTCATTTCTGGCCATATTATTCTGCCTGTAAGGAGAGTAATATGGTGATCCGTAAGAATAAGGATTATAATAACTGCTGTATGCATATGGTGAATAAGAGGAATAAGGAGAATAATAAGGATCGTAATAACCGTATGGTGAGTTTGAATACCGCGGATCATACGTGGTAATATCAGCGACAAAATGGCATATGCTCCCCACAAAGGTTATCCTGTTGAAATTTTCCTGTACCTGGATATACAAAATACCGTTTCGGGCATATCCCCATATATCATTTGTCACTACTTCCTGCCGGATGCCCATTCCATCATAAAAATAGATTTTACCGGCTTCAAGAAGCTTCTTGAAAAACTCTCTGTCATTATAATCGGTTGAAGTGAGAAGTTTTGCCTTCGGAATAGGATTATTGTTCTTTACCTGTTCAAAATTGAGGTAAATACCATCCGTGAATCTGAAATCAGGAGTAAACTTTACCATGTTCTCCTGATCCTGTCCGAATACAGAGAAAAGAGAAAAGACATTTAAAATGATGGGGATTAAAGTAAATGTCCTGAAATTCCTGTCCATAACAATTACAGATTTACCTTGTTATATTCAAATATCATACCGTAAAGGCAAATTTAACGTTTTCCCTGAAAGGATGTTAATGTCAGAGGATGTATATTTATTATATATTTTGCTTAATTTTACATGAATTCAAAAAGAATACCTATGTCCATCAAATCCGGGAACAGCAATAAAAATGGTTCTAATCTCTCATCCGGTGAATATTATGATAAAAACCGGAAACTGATTGAGACTCTTGCATATGCTGGAATCTCAGGAGCCATAATAGCTGTCTTACTTCTGATGATGGACCAGAAACTAATTTCAGGGATAATAATAATAATAACTGCATGCAGTAGTCTCTACCTTCTTAAAAAAGTCATTACAATATTAAATACTGCAAGAAATTCAATTGTTGATGTATCCTCATCAAGTGAAAAGAAAGATGATGTGATCACCGATTTCTCACATAAGATCAGGGAGCCTTTGAACAACCTTGTTATAATCACTGATATTCTCATGGAGTCTGATATTGAGAAAAAACAGAAAGAGCTTCTTGAGACATTTGTTGCATCAACAAAAAACATGGTGACAATTGTTAATGAATTAACAATGCAGTCTGCCGGGAACCTTAGCATGGAAGACAGGAAATATATCAGGTTCAACCTGTTGTCCTCAATTCAGAATACAATTGAGCTCTACGGCCTTAAAGATAAATCCAGTCTCGATTTCATTCTTAATAAAAAGGAATTCAACGACTTTGAATGTTTTGGCGACCCTATAATACTGAAACAGATTTTCCTCGATATTTTCAATACCATTGAGAGCCATGATTCTGAAAGACCTACAAAGGTTACCATCAACCTGAAAAAAGAGAAGGAGACAGCGAATGAGACCTATGTAGGACTAAGGATTCAAATAGATAATAATATAGTACTTATTGATGAAAAGGGATCAGAGCACAGTCTTACTGCCAGGCTCATATCATTAAAACGAGGAACCTTTACCCAGGAATTCGGCAAGAATTTTACTGTACTGAATATAATCGTTCCTTTCGCCAATATTGTCCGTGAACCTAAACAGCAAATTGCTTCACCAAAAATTGAAGAGCTTATTCAGAAAGAAAAGGTTCATAAGGAAATGAAGGACATTAAGATACTTCTTGTTGAGGATAACCTTATAAACCAGAAGATCACACACCTTACGCTTAAGCCTCTGGTACACAGTATTGACACTGCTTCAAACGGCAGGGAGGCTCTTGATAAATTCGGGACAGCAAGCTACGATTTGATCCTGATGGATATACAGATGCCTGTAATGAGCGGACTTGTCGCGGCTGAAAAGATAAGGGCGCTGGAATCAACAACAAATAGTCATATCCCGATAATTGCTATAACGGCAAATGCTATGCTTGGCGACAAGGAGAAATGCATTTCTGCAGGAATTGACGACTATATCAGTAAACCCTTCCAGCCATCAGCGCTGATTGATAAAATCAAGAAGTTCATCTAGATTCCGCTCCTGAAAGCGGCTTAAACCCGATGACCATAATGTCATCTATCTGAGGATTTCCCGACATCCATGTCTTGATATTTTCATCAAGAATGGATTTCTGATCATTTACAGGGAACCCGTGGATAGTATTGAGTAGATACCTGAATCTCCTGTACATGAACTTCTTATTATCCGTCCCTCCGAACTGGTCCACATAACCATCAGAAAAGATGTAAAGCATATCGTCTTCCTTAAGCTCAATCTCATGATTTGTATAGGAGATGCCTGAAGGATTCATCCCTATAATAAGCTTGTCACCTTTTATTTCAATAAGCGAGTTTTCACGGATCAGATAAAGAGGAAAGAAAGCTCCTGCATAGAGGGCTTTCCTGTTTTGCCTGTCAATAACACAGAGTCCGATATCCATACCATCCCTTATAATTGTTCCGATATTCTTTTCCCTGCTGAATGTTTTTTCAAGCCCTTTATTAAGAACTGAAAGTATCTCTGATGGCACATCTATCCCATCTACATTGATTGTTTTTTCGATGATCTCCATTCCAATCATTGACATAAGAGCCCCGGGGACACCATGCCCTGTACAATCTGCACCGACTATGAAAATCTTATCCCCCTTCTCTTCAATCCAGTAAAAATCACCGCTCACAATATCCTTCGGCTTGAAGAAGATAAATGAATCCTTAAAATGTTTCCTGAAATAATCTTCTGAAGGAAGAAGCGCCTCCTGGATCCTCTGCGCATAGATCAGGCTGTCAAATAAATCCTTATCCCTGAATTCCAGCTCAGCTTTTTGTTTTTCAAGCCTTTCCAGCGTTTGCTCCTTCTCCTTCAGCAGCTTCCTGGTTTTAATGAGGCTTCTGGTCTGAAACATTACAATCAGGTAGACTATTAAAATAAGTAATGCACCGTAAAGAATATAAACAAGGATCGAACTTGACCGGGCAACTGCTGAATCAGCTGCCGGGAGGAAATTTAAAAACCTTCCGGTGATTAAAAGAAGGACATAGCAATATGCATGAATAATGAGTATCATCAGATACTGCAAAAATAGATTAAAAAACATTACTTAAAGACTGGTGGAATGCGAATAATAGCTGTCATTTCCTCCTGATGATGACTTCATCAGCCCCTTCACAAAGTAATACAGAATTCTTCAGCGATGGAGACGGGATAAATGATCCTATTCCCAGCGATTCCCATTTCTGATCGGTTTTTCTGATAGTGTCTTCATCGGAGCACACAACATTTGGCCATTTGCGGGGGAATCTTCTTCCGTGATTTAATTTTATGGTTCCGTCAATGAAAATTGTATTATCCGAAATTGTTTCTATATCACGCTGAGGATCAGAGTTTCCAAGTATCTGCCATGCAACTGCGGACATATTGTCCACATCCACGGTGCTATCGACTGCCAGGATCAGCCTGAAAAAATCTCTGGTTTCAATTCCCCTGAATCCTTTCCTTGATCTTTCAGATGATAAAGCATCTTCATTCTGATTCAATCCGACAATGACAACAGGCAAGTCATTAATAATGTTGACGTTATTGTTTGTTTCAAGAATCTTTTCCTTCAGGCTGACTATTAATTCCGTGGAGAGTGATACTTTATGCGGAGTACCTGATGATCTTCCGGATAGTTCCTCCTTTAGCTTTTCAGTGCCATCAATACCAAGCTTGCCTCCCATGGCAAAAGTGTCAGATGAATGGTCAAGCACATCCAGGGGGCCGGAGGCAAATAAAAGATCTGACCTGAAATCAGTATTTTCAAGGACATGCAAAAGAAGTTCTCTGTAATTCCTGATATCTATATTTCCGCTGACAACCGCAAGGTACTTGGTAAACATCATCTGACCCGTTCCAAGCAGGGAGCTGATGACTTTCTTCCCCTGACCGGGGTATGTCTTTTTTATCTTTACCACGACCAGATTATGTGCAACTCCTGCTGCCGGCATGTGAAAGTCCTCAATTTCAGGCTGTACTGCCAGCTTAACAGGAGCAAGGAATATCTTTTCGGTTGCTTTTATCAGCCAGGCATCCTCATGCGGTGGTATACCGACAACAGTAGCAGGATATACAGCTCTATTTGAATGAGTTATACAGGTAACATGAAACTTTGGATACCAGTCTGCAAGCGAATAGAATCCGGTATGGTCGCCAAAAGGGCCTTCCCATACAAGTTCTTCGGCAGGATCTACATAGCCTTCAATAATTATATCAGCATCACAGGGAATAAAAATGTCATTGGTAATGCATTTGACCAACTTAACTTTTTTCTTCCTGAGAAATCCAGCAAGGATATATTCATCTATATTTTCGGGCAGCGGGGCTGTTGATGAATAAGCATATACAGGATCACCTCCGAGAGCTACGGAGACAGGCATTTTACGCCTGGCTTTTTTCCAGGCTTCATAATGGGAGGCTCCTGTTTTATGAAGCTGCCAGTGCATTGCAGTGGTCTTTGCATCAAGTATCTGCATCCTGTACATACCGACATTTGTTTTACCTGTTTCCGGATGGAATGTATGTACCATCGGAAGGGTGATAAAACGTCCCCCGTCATGAGGCCAGCATTTCAGAACAGGCAGCATGGTCAGATCAGGATTGATGTGTACTACCTGCTGGCATTTGCCTTTTCCGCTTCTGCGTGAAGGCAGGAATCCTGAGATAGTCATCAGCGAGGGTAGTGAATTAAAAACGCTTCCAGTAGAGTTGGTAATAATCTCAAATAGTTTAATTATTTCCTTTGCGGCATCATCAAGGTTACGCCTTCCAAGGGCCATTGCCATTCTTGTATCTGATCCATAGGCATTTATGAGGACCGGGAATCTGGTGCCGGTAGATTCAAAGAGGAGTGCTTTCCCATTATTTTTGGTTACCCGGTCGGTTATTTCGGTTATTTCAAGTACAGGGTCGACAAATGTCACTATCCGATGAAGTTCCTGATGTTTTTCAAGGTCAGCGATAAAATCTGAAAGTCCCGTATAAGCCATGATATAAACAGATTGAAGGTCAAAGATAAAGGATAGGGGTATATAAAACAATAATGGGAACTACTCCTAAGATTAGTTCCCATTCACCGTTTGTGGCCGAGGCCTCATACGGCGTCGGATTACTGTTATTCTGACCGTCTGCATTCTCCCGATTACTCGGGATTCCTGCAACCCTGGGCCTTCCGGCTTTGCTGTTTAAGGCAGAACCTTCCGGCTGTCCATTTGTTCCTACCTTTCGGCTGGACTTTCCTGGACGAAGTGTCCTTCAGGCTCCGGTGCCATTTCCCGAGGGTTATGGCTCCAGTTTCAGATCACTCCGGGCCGAGACCCTTTGTTTTCTGAAGCCCTGAGACTCAGTCTCTGAAAGAACGTTTCCGGTTTTCTTCAACCTTCCGGATATCCGGGACTTGTGGTCCTTTCATCCGTGCTTCGGCTCTCTTGATGCGCAGACCCGAAGGCCTGACCGAACCGGATTGTGTTTCATTTAAGTAACCTTTTCCGGTTCCACATCTTTCGAGCAGCCTTTTATCGCTCACCCGATAGATCAAATATACTTCAAGGATCAAATAAATACAATGAAAACAAGTCCTTGTTGTAAACCCGATATAAACAAAAGTTATTAACAAATTGTTAATAACTACACTCAGCTCCATATACCCGTCCCCCAACCCCCTTCTCTACTTCGTAAGGAAGGGGGCTTATGTATTTGTATATCAACATAATATCCCCTTCCTTGCGTCAGCAAGGAGGGGGACAAAGGGGGTGGGTACGTGTACTATCTCTTATATCCGTATATTGCAAGATCGCCAAGCATCTCCTCTATCCTGAGAAGCTGGTTGTATTTGGCAAGCCTGTCAGTACGGCTGCATGATCCGGTTTTGATCTGTCCCGAATTTGTTGCAACAGCTATATCTGCAATTGTTGAGTCTTCCGTTTCACCTGAGCGATGTGACGTAACTGTCGTCCAACCAACTCTATGTGCCATTTCAATAGCATTCAGGGTTTCGGTAAGGGTTCCGATCTGGTTGACCTTGATGAGTATAGAGTTTGCGCAACCCATCTCAATGCCTTTCTTCAGGTAGTCTGTATTTGTTACAAAAACATCATCACCTACTATCTGTATCTTCTTACCGAGTCTATCAGTCAGCATCTTCCATCCTTCCCAGTCATTTTCTTCCATCCCGTCCTCAATTGAATCGATAGGATACTTGCTTATCAGCTTTTCAAAATAATCAATCTGTTCCTTTGATGTACGCTTTAAACCTTTTGGTCCTTCAAACTTGGCATAATTATACATTCCATCAACATAAAATGCAGAAGCAGCAAAATCAAGTGCAATTGTAACATCTACACCTGGCTTATATCCGGCGGTAGAAATTGCTTTCAGTATCGTTTCAAGAGCGTCTTCTGTTCCCTCAAGCTTTGGTGCAAAGCCTCCCTCATCACCAACAGCAGTACTTAATCCCTTTACTTTCAGGACTTTCTTTAATGCATGGAACACTTCAGCGCCCATACGTAATCCTTCTTTGAAAGACGGGGCTCCTACCGGCCGTATCATGAATTCCTGGCAAGCGATAGGGGCATCCGAATGAGATCCTCCGTTAATAATGTTCATCATTGGTACAGGAAGGATAACTGCGTTTGTACCTCCTATATACCTGAACAGCGGTAGTCCGTGTGCCTGGGCAGCAGCTTTTGCAACTGCCAGGGAAACACCCAGAATGGCATTTGCCCCCAGGTTGCTTTTTGTTTTTGTACCGTCAAGGTCGATCATCTTCTTATCAATGCCAGCCTGATCGGTCACATCCATTCCGTTTACTTCTTCGGCAATTACATTATTAACATTATGAACTGCTTTCAAAACACCCTTGCCCAGGTAACGGTCTTTATCTCCGTCTCTCAGTTCAAGAGCTTCATTTTCACCTGTTGATGCGCCTGATGGCACTGCAGCACGGCCAAAGAATCCGCTGGCTGTCATTACATCAACTTCAATCGTGGGATTGCCGCGGGAATCAAGTATCTCACGGGCATGTACACTAACTATTTGACCCATAGGAATTTAATTTATTATTAAACAATTATGCAATATACAAAAAAAAGGGATAATGACTTATCCCTTTAATTTTAATATCTATCCCCGGTAATTATTTTTCTTCCGGTGCTGTTTCTTCTGATTTTTCTTCTGTTTCTTCAACAATCTCTTCCGTCTTTTCGGCTGCTGCTTTTGCCTTGACTGTTGCTTCACCTTTCTTTTTGGGTGATCTTCTTCTCCTTGCAGACCTGGCTTTTGCTGCTTCGCTGCCGCTAACCTTAATCTCGTTGTAATCAACAAGTTCAAGGATGCACATCTCGGCATTGTCGCCTATCCTGTTACCGGTTTTCAGAATACGCGTGTATCCTCCCGGCCGTTCTCCGATTTTCAGTGATATTTCCCTGAATAGTTCAGCTACTGCTTCTTTATCCTTAAGATAGCTGAACACCACTCTCCTGGAGTGTGTCGAATCCTTTTTCGATTTAGTAATGAGTGGTTCAACATAAGTCTTCAATGCTTTGGCTTTTGAAACAGTTGTTGTGATCTTCTTATGAATTATAAGAGAAGAAGCCATGTTAGACATCATTGACTTTCTGTGGGAACTCGTTCTTCCTAAATGATTTATAACTCTTGAATGTCGCATTTCTATTTATTCTCAAACAATTATCAAATTAATCTTTATCCAGTTTATACTTGCTTACATCCATGCCAAAGGAAAGGCTCATGGATTCAAGCAGTTCATCAAGCTCCGTAAGTGATTTCTTCCCAAAGTTTCTGAATTTAAGCAAATCGTTCTTATTGAACTTGACAAGATCCCCAAGTGTTTCAACTTCAGCAGCTTTAAGGCAATTAAGAGCTCTGACGGACAGGTCAAGGTCTATCAGTTTTGTCTTCAAAAGCTGTCTCATATGCAATACCTCCTCGTCAAATTCCTCATTAGCCAGTTTATCGTCTGAATCTAAAGTTATTTTTTCATCAGAGAACAAGAGGAAATGATAGATAAGTATCTTGGCTGCTTCTTTAAGGGCATCTTTCGGATGAATTGAACCATCGGTCTCAATTTCAAAAAGGAGCTTTTCATAGTCGGTTTTCTGTTCAACGCGGAAGTTTTCGACCGAGTATTTTACATTCCTTACCGGTGTAAAGATAGAGTCGATGGCTATCAGTCCGAACTCAGCATCAGCCGGTTCATTTTCTTCAGCCGGAACATATCCTCTTCCTTTGCCAATATTCAGTTCGATCTGAAGTTTGGTTCCGGGTTCCATTCTGAATAGAACCAGCTCAGAATTAAGCACCTCAAAGCTGCTGAGAGCATTGTTAAGGTTAGCTGCCTTAAAGACTTCCTGATTATGGATCTTTATCGTAATCTTTTCATTATCAACATCATCCACGGTCCTTTTAAACCTGATCTGCTTCAGGTTAAGGATAATTTCAGTAACATCCTCCATCACACCTTTAATGGTGGAGAATTCGTGGTCGATGCCTTCAATCTTAACCGTAGTAATGGCATAACCTTCGAGTGAAGAGAGAAGGATTCTTCTCAATGCATTCCCAACAGTTATACCATAGCCTGGTTCAAGAGGACGGAACTCGAATTTTCCGAGTTTGTCGTCCGCTTCCAGCATTATTACTTTATCGGGCTTCTGGAATGATAAAATGGCCATAGAGTTTATCTTATATTATTACTTTGAATACAATTCGACTATTAGTTGTTCCTTTATATTTTCAGGAATATCAGTTCGTTCAGGCATAGTCATGAATTTACCTGCCATCTGAGTGTCATCCCATTCAAGCCATGGGAGCTTTGAGCTTTGACGTGTTGTGAGTGAATCAACGATTGTTTCCAGAGATTTTGACTTCTCACGAACTCCGATGATATCACCCGGCTTAAGCTGATAAGAAGGGACATTGACAACTTTGCCGTTTACAGTTAAATGACGGTGGGAAACCAGCTGACGTGCACTTGCTCTGGTGGGAGCAACGCCCAGGCGGTAAACCACGTTATCGAGGCGAGATTCAAGGAGCTGAAGGAGAACCGCACCGGTAACCCCTTTTGATCTTGAAGCTTTCTCGAAAGTATTGCGGAATTGACGTTCCAGAACACCATATGTATATTTTGCTTTCTGTTTTTCCCTAAGCTGAATTCCATATTCTGATGTCTTCTTCCTCTTTTTAGTCACACCATGCTGTCCTGGAGGAAAATTCCTTCTTTCCAGGTGTTTATCGGGACCATAGATCGGCTCTCCGAATTTTCTTGCGATTCTTGTTCTTGGGCCGGTATATCTTGCCATCTTACTATTAATTTATATCTGTTCCTACTAAATTATACTCTTCTTCTTCCTGGAGCCCGGCAGCCGTTGTGTGGCATTGGTGTTACATCAACAATTTCAGTGACTTCAATTCCAACGCCTGATATTGCCCTGATTGCCGATTCACGGCCTGATCCGGGCCCTTTTACAAATACCTTGACTTTTCTCAGGCCAAGGTCATAAGCTACCTTCCCACATTCTTCCGATGCCATCTGGGCAGCGTAAGGAGTATTTTTCTTGGAACCCTTAAACCCCATTTTACCTGCAGATGCCCACGAAATAACCTGACCGGAATTATTCGTCAGCGTAACAATAATATTATTGAATGATGAATGTACATGAGCCTGACCCGATGGTTCTACCTTAACAAGCCTTTTCTTTAGCGCTCCGGTTTTCTTTGCCATAGTCTATTTATTTAGTAGCTTTCTTCTTGTTTGCAACAGTTTTTTTCCTGCCTTTACGTGTCCTGGCATTATTTTTTGTACTCTGCCCACGGACCGGAAGGCCTATTCTGTGACGGACACCACGATAACAACCGATATCCATAAGCCTCTTTATGTTCAGCTGAGTCTCTGAACGGAGTTCTCCTTCAAGCTTATAGTTATCGTTAAGGATCCGGCGGATAGTATTTATCTGTTCATCAGTCCATTCCTCAACTTTGGCATTCCTGTCAACACCGGCCTCATCGAGTACTTTCTGAGCAGTGCTTCTGCCGACACCATAAATGTATGTCAGTCCAACTTCGCCTCTTTTATGTCTTGGTAAATCTACCCCAACAATACGTGCCATAATAATTTTTCTTAAATGAGTTGCAAAATTAGTTAAAATTATCCCTGTCTCTGTTTGAACTTGGGATTTTTCTTATTAATAACATATATGCGCCCTTTTCTTTTGACTATCTTACAGTCAGCGCTGCGCTTCTTAACAGATGCTCTTACTTTCATTATCTTAATGTTTCTTATTTATATCTGAATGTAATTCTTCCTTTTGTCAGATCGTATGGTGACATTTCCACTTTTACTTTATCGCCCGGCAGAATCTTGATATAGTGCATTCTCATCTTCCCTGAGATATGGGCGGTAATCACATGCCCGTTCTCCAGTTCAACCCTGAACATGGCATTTGAAAGGGCTTCAATAATAGTGCCGTCCTGCTCTATTGATGGTTGCTTAGCCATACGATTACATTTTATTTAAAACTTCGTCAATAAATTTAAATGTTGTCAATACGTCTGCCTTTCCTTTATTAACTGCAACGGCATATTCAAAATGTGCCGAAGGTTTTCCATCAGCGGTTTTTATGGTCCATCCGTCACTCATCTGGATAGTATCTTTTATACCCAGATTGATCATCGGTTCAATACAGATCACCAGTCCCTTTTCCATTTTATGACCTGTTCCCTTCTTGCCGAAGTTAGGAACTTCAGGAGGTTCATGCATTTTTTTCCCGATGCCATGACCAACAAGTTCCCTGACAACAGAATATCCTCCGCTTTCAGCTTTCGACTGCACTGCATATGAAACATCACCAATCCTGTTTCCTGCAATTGCAACTTTTACCCCCTCTTCAAGCGAGGCCCTGGTAAAATTGAGAAGACGTCTGATTTCCTCTTTTATTTCTCCGACAGCAAAAGTAAAAGCGCTGTCTCCAACCCATCCATCCAGCGTCGCTCCACAGTCAACCGAAATAATATCTCCTTCTTTAAGCTCATAGTCTGAAGGGATACCATGCACCACTTCATCATTAACAGATGTGCAGAGGGTATTGGGAAAACCTCCATATCCCTTGAATGCCGGAACTGCAGAATGATCGCGGATAAATTCTTCGGCAATGTGATCAAGGTACAGAGTGGTAACCCCGGGTTTAATAGACCTGGCTAATTCAGCAAGTGTTTTTGACACCAGTAAATTGCTCTCTCTCAGCAACCCGACCTCTTCATCAGTCTTTAAATACAACATCAAAGAACGTAATACTTATTTAAATTGATGTAACAGCTCCTGACCTTCCCTTAACGCGTCCTGATTTCATCAAACCATCATAATGACGCATAAGCAAGTGACTTTCAATCTGTTGCAGAGTATCAAGAACAACTCCTACAAGGATCAGAAGTGATGTTCCACCATAGAATTGTGCAAACTGCGGTGTAACTTTTGCCACAACAGCAAGAGCCGGAAGAACTGCAATTATCGCAAGGAAAATTGAACCGGGTAACGTGATTCTCGACATTATTGTATCAAAGAAATCGACTGTTTTCCTTCCCGGTTTGATACCAGGGATAAAACCTCCGTTCTTCTTCATATCTTCAGCCATCTGTACAGGGTTGATTGTAACGGCTGTATAAAAATATGTAAAGGCTACAATCAGGATACCTGTTACCAGGTTGTACCAGAAACCGTACATATTTGAAAAAGCTATCATAAAGCCTGAGCCTGATGAAGCATAACCTGCAATTATTATAGGGAGCATCATAATAGCCTGGGCAAATATAATTGGCATAACTCCCGCAGCATTGACTTTCAGCGGAATATACTGACGAACGCCTCCATATTGTTTATTTCCGACAATCCTCCTGGCATACTGCACGGGGACACGTCGTGTTCCCTGTACAAGGAGAATAGTACCCAGGACAACAACGAATAATAATACTATTTCAACGATCAGGGCTACAGCTCCTCCGGCACCGTTCATTCTTGTACCTGCTTCAAAGATGAAGTTAGCTGGCATTCGTGCCACGATACCGATCATGATAATGAGTGATATTCCGTTCCCGATACCTTTATCGGTAATCTTTTCGCCAAGCCACATAACGAACATCGTACCTGCAGTGAGAATAATCACTGATGAGACTGTAAAGAAAGTCCCTTTCAATATAAATGCTGTATCCGGAAGCTGAGCATGAAGGTTAACCAGGTATGTAGGGGCCTGAAGAATCAGGATAGCCACTGTAAGATATCTTGTGTATTGATTCATTTTACGTCTTCCGCTTTCTCCCTCTTTCTGCAGTTTCTGGAAATACGGAAATACTATACCCAGAAGCTGAACGACGATTGAAGCAGATATATAAGGCATTATTCCGAGGGCAAATACAGAAGCCCGTGAAAAGGCTCCGCCCGAGAACATATCGAGCAGTCCCATAATACCCGAAGAAGTCTGGCTTTGTAAATTTGCCAGCTGTGAAGGATCAATTCCCGGAAGAGTTATATATTTGCCAAGCCTGTACAGAAGGATTATCCCCAGGGTATAAAGTAATCTTGCACGAAGGTCTTCTATCTTCCAAATGTTCTTTAAGGTGTTGATCAGTCTCATGGAATTACAGTTTTACAACGGTTCCGTTTTTGGCTTCAATTGCTGCTACAGCTGATTTGCTGAAAGCATGGGCATGGACTTCGAGTTTCTTTTCGAGTGTCCCTTTGCCAAGTATCTTCACCAGCGCATTCTTAGAAATAAACCCGGCTGAAATAAGCACTTCCGGATTTATTATCTCCAGCTTATTATTTTCAGCAAGGGTCTGCAGAACACCTATATTAATTCCTTTATATTCCTTGCGATTTACATTTTTAAAACCGTATTTCGGAACTCGTCTCTGAAGGGGCATCTGACCTCCTTCAAATCCGATCTTCTTACTATAACCTGATCTGGATTTAGCGCCTTTGTGGCCCCTGGTGGATGTTCCTCCTCTTCCAGAACCTTGTCCGCGGCCAAAACGCCTGTTCTTTTTCACCGATCCTTTTGCAGGTTTTAAGTTACTCAAATCCATAACTTTATACTGTATATATGGTTTAAACCTTAAATATTTTCTACTTTAACCAGGTGACTGATCTTACGTACCATTCCCAATATCTGAGGAGTAGCCTCGTGTTCAACACTATGGTTTAACTTGTGTATGCCAAGAGCCTCAAGAGTCCTTTTCTGAGTCTCAGGTTTACCGTTTTTGCTTTTTATCTGTGTAATACGAATTTTTGCCATCGCATTATGCTTTACTAACCGTTAAATACTTTTTCCATTGTTATTCCTCTGTGCTCAGCTATGGAATATGCATCGCGCATTTCCAGGAGTGCAGCGAATGTCGCCTTTACAAGGTTGTGCGGATTTGAAGAGCCTTTTGATTTGGCGAGCACATTCCTGATGCCAACGCTTTCAAGGACTGCACGCATAGCACCACCGGCTTTTACTCCTGTTCCTTCCGAGGCAGGTTTGATGAATACTTTTGCTCCGCCAAACTTGGCAACCTGTTCATGAGGTATTGTTCCGTTTATAACTGGTACCTTGATAAGGTTCTTCTTGGCATCCTCTATTCCTTTTGCTATTGCCGTTGTCACTTCACTGGCCTTACCAAGGCCATGTCCAACAATACCATCTTCATTTCCCACAACAACAATTGCCGAGAAGCTGAATGTACGTCCTCCTTTTGTAACTTTTGTAACTCTCTGGATGCTTACCAGTCTGTCCTTAAGTTCAAGATCGCTTGTCTTTACTTTTCTAATGCCGTCTGCCATAGTCCGTTAAAATTTTAATCCGCCTTCGCGGGCTGCATCTGCCAATGATTTTACTCTTCCATGATATTTGTAGCCGCTTCTGTCGAAAACTACTTTCTGAATACCTTTTTCCTTACACTTTGAGGCAAGCAATTTACCAACAAGCTTTGCCTGTTCGGTTTTTTTGATGCCTGTGGTGGCAGCAACCTCCTTTTCTCTGGATGATGCTGACAATAGCGTAACCTTGTTCAGGTCGTCAACAACCTGAACATAGATCTGTTTGTTGCTGCGATAAACTGCAACTCTTGGAGTATCTGCAGTGCCGCTTATTTTATTCCGGATCCTTTTTCTGATCCTTGTCCTTTTTTCCAACTTAGTTAAAGCCATCTTTCTTAACTTTTACCAGATTACTAAACACTTGCAGATTTCCCGGTCTTTCTCCTCAGCTGCTCACCGACAAACTTGATTCCCTTGCCTTTGTAAGGTTCAGGCGGACGGAGAGATCTGATTTTTGCTGCTACATGTCCGATAAGCTGCTTATCGATGCTTGAGAGCGTTATTACAGGATTGCTCCTTCTTTCTGTTTTGGTTTCCACCTTCACTTCAACCGGAAGCTGTATGATAATATCATGTGAATATCCAAGGCTCATTTCAAGATTTTGTCCTTTAGCTTCAGCCCGATATCCAACTCCTACAAGCTCAAGCTCCTTTTTATATCCCTGTGAAACACCGGTCACCATATTGGCAATAAGTGCCCTGAAA
The DNA here is from genome assembly GCA_026391215.1 of Bacteroidia bacterium. Classification (GTDB taxonomy): domain Bacteria; phylum Bacteroidota; class Bacteroidia; order Bacteroidales; family VadinHA17; genus LD21. Next base: position 6,174 of record JAPLDX010000058.1, on the reverse strand, counting down.
AGGCCATGGAGCGATTTATGGTTCTTGGACTCGGTGGGTCTTGAGATAACAATCTGGTTGTCAATCACTTCAACCTTCATGTCTTTGTCAACCGGTTGTCTTAACTCTCCCAAAGGTCCTTTCACACTTACCATATTGTCATCACTGATGCTTACAGTGACTCCTTTGGGCAGGTTTACAGGTAATTTTCCTATTCGTGACATTAAGCTTTCCTCCTGATTAATAAACATAACATAACACTTCACCACCTATATTTTCCTTCTTCGCCTCCTTGTTGGTCATCAATCCTTTTGAAGTTGAGACGATTGCAATACCAAGTCCGTTCAGCACTTTTGGCATTTCGTCAACAGCTGCATAATGCCTCAGTCCAGGCCGGCTAACCCGCTGCAATTCCTTAATAGCTGGTTTTTTGCTCTTAGGATTATATTTGAGAGCAATCTTCAGAATACCCTGTCCATTATCACTCTTCACAACTTTATAGCTGAGAATATATCCTTTTTCAAAAAGTATTCTTGCAATTTCTTTCTTAAGATTGGATGCTGGTGCCTCCACAACCTTATGACCGGCCAGAATGGCATTTCTAATTCTGGTCAGTAAATCTGCAATTGGATCCGTCATCTTAAATTCTTTATATAGTTTATATTCATTTTCAAATTACCAGCTGGCTTTCTTTATACCGGGGATAAGGCCGTAAGAAGCCATCTCCCTGAAGGTTATCCTGCTGATACCAAACTGTCTCATATATCCTCTTGAACGGCCGGTAATTTTACACCGGTTACGCATCCTGTTCGGATTTGAGTTCCTTGGCAGACGGCTCAAGGCTACATAGTTGCCTTCGGCTTTCAGCGCGGCTCTTTTAGCAGCATATTTCTTTGTCAGTCGTGCGCGTTTTACTTCGCGGGCCATCAATGATTCCTTAGCCATAATATCAGTTTTTAGAAGTTTTAAATGGTAATCCAAAATTCTTCAGCAGGGCAAGGGCCTCTTCATCCGTTTTTGCTGACGTAACAAAGCTGACTTGTAAACCCATGATCTTTGATATCTTATCAAGGTCAATCTCGGGGAATATGATTTGTTCAGTTATCCCCAGTGTGTAGTTGCCACGTCCGTCGAGTTTTGCGTTTATGCCTTTAAAGTCGCGGATACGGGGCAGAGCAACAGCTATCAGCCTTTCAAGAAATTCATACATCCTATCCTGTCTCAATGTTACCATAATTCCGATGGGCATGTTTTTTCTTAACTTGAAGTTCGATATATCCTTTGATGAGTAGGTAAGAACAGCCTTTTGACCGGCTATATCTGTTAATTCCTTAATACCTGACTCAAGCAGTTTCTTATCGGCAATTGCCTGTCCGACACCCTGGTTAATAACAATCTTTTGCAATTTTGGGACCTGCATTACGGTTTTATACCCGAATTCCTTCATCAATGAAGGGACGATCTCATCCTTATACTTGGTTTTAAGCATTGGTACGTACATTACTTGATCTCCTCTCCTGATTTTTTTGAATAACGCACTAGTTTATTTTTTTCGTTGAGCCTTTTCCCGACACGGGTAGGTTTCCCGGATGCAGGATCAATAAGCATAAGGTTTGAAAGGTGGATGGGTGCTTCCTTTTTCACAATTCCTCCCTGAGGAGATTTTGAATTAGGTTTGGTATGTTTCGACACCATGTTCACGCTTTCCACAATAGCCCTTTCCTTGGCTCTGTCAACACTAAGGACCCGTCCTTTCTGACCTTTTGATTCACCGGTTATGACCATAACCGTATCACCCTTCTTTATATGTATTTTCTTTTGCATTGTTGTCTGTTTATTTATTACAATACCTCAGGTGCCAGTGAAACGATTTTCATGTATTTATCGCGCAATTCTCTTGCCACCGGGCCGAAAATACGGGTTCCCCTTACCTCATTCAGGTTGTTGAGAAGGACCACGGCATTGTCATCAAATCTAATATAGGAACCATCCGGACGACGGATCTCCTTTTTTGTTCTGACTACGACGGCTTTGCTCACCGTACCTTTTTTTGCTTCACCTGAAGGAAGAGCGGATTTCACACTCACAACAATTGTGTCACCGACAGTGGCGTATCTTTTTTTACTGCCACCCAGCACCCTGATGCATAAGACTTCCTTGGCTCCCGAGTTATCAGCTACTGTTAGCCTGCTTTCCTGCTGTATCATAATTATTTAGCTCTTTCTATTATTTCAACTAATCTCCAGGATTTATTTTTGCTTAGAGGTCTGCTCTCTGATATCCTTACAGTATCTCCGACCTTGCATGTATTTTCCTCATCATGGGCCATAAGTTTTTTTGTCTTGTTGACAAACTTGCCATAGATGGGATGCTTCACTTTTCCTTTAACGGCAACGATTATAGATTTGTCCATGCTATCGCTGATAACAACTCCGATACGTTCTTTTCTGATTTTCCTTTCCATTGTCATTAACGGCTATTTAGATTTCGGTTGTGATTCTCTTGCGCGCAATTCAGTAAGCAGACGTGCAATAGTAAGCTTTGTCTGTTTCAGCTTCTGAGGGTTATCAAGGGGCGTAATGGCATGGTTAAGCTTCATACGGATGAGCATTGTCCTTTCCGTATCGATACGTTCGATAAGGTCCGATGTGCTTAATTCCCTTATTTCTGAAGTTTTCATATACTATATACTATTATTATTTTACTCAGTGTAATCGCGTCTTACAATAAATTTTGTCTTTACCGGCAGCTTCTGTGCTCCGAGCCGGAGAGCCTCTTTGGCTACTTCATAGGAGACTCCTTCGGCTTCCAGCAATATCCTTCCCGGGGTAACCGGAACTACAAATCCCTCAGGGGCACCTTTGCCTTTTCCCATACGCACCTCAGCAGGTTTCTTTGTTATAGGCTTATCCGGGAAAACCCTTATCCAGAGCTGTCCTTCACGTTTCATATGACGTGTAACAGCCTGACGAGCTGCTTCGATCTGCCTCCCGGTGATCCAGGACTGTTCCAGAGTCTTTATTCCAAATGATCCGAATGCCAGCTGATTACCTCTCTGTGCATTGCCTTTCATTTTCCCTTTCTGGGCTCTTCTGTATTTGGACCTTTTTGGTTGTAACATCGCTTTATTGTGTTATTTTATTGTTTACTTCCAGTTCCTTATTTCTTTGTCTTCCTTTTAAGGCTTTTGGTTTTAGCATTCCTTGCGCCGATATTGGGACTCAGATCTCTCTTGCCGAATACCTCGCCGTTGCAAACCCACACCTTTATGCCTATCAGACCTACTTTTGTATGAGCTTCTCCAAGAGCATAATCTATATCTGCCCTGAATGTATGAAGAGGTATACGCCCTTCTTTATATGTTTCGCTTCTGGCCATTTCGGCTCCGCCCAGACGGCCTGAAATAACAACTTTAATTCCTTCGGCTCCCATTCGCATTGTCGAAGCAATTGCCATTTTGATAGCCCTGCGGTATGATATCTTACCTTCAAGCTGCCTGGCAACGTTATTGGCAACAATATTTGCATCAAGTTCGGGACGTTTAACTTCAAAAATATTGATCTGTACCTCTTTTTTAGTAATCTTCTTAAGTTCTTCCTTAAGCTTGTCAACCTCCTGTCCGCCTTTTCCTATAATAATACCAGGACGTGCGGTGTTTACAGTTACGGTAATAAGTTTGAGAGTTCTCTCAATTATTATTTTGGAGATGCTCGCTTTAGCAAGCCTGGCGTTCAGGTATTCCCTGATCTTTGTATCTTCAACCAGCTTCCCGGAAAAGTCTTTTCCACCGTACCAGTTTGAATCCCAGCCTTTGATTATACCTAGTCTGTTACCAATCGGATTTACTTTTTGTCCCATATTTTATTCTGATGTTTTTTCAACTTCTTTATTAATACTGTCAAGCACAAGGGTTACATGGTTTGATCTCTTTCTCAACCTGTAAGCTCTGCCCTGAGGTGCTGTCTGGAGTCTTTTCAGAGTTCTGCCGCCATCAACATGAATGGTTTTCACATAAAGATTGCTTTCCTCCACTCTTACACCTTCATTCTTTGATTGCCAGTTGGCAATTGCAGAAAGCAGGAGCTTCTCCACATTGCGTGATGCTTCCTGGGAGCTGTACTTGAGGATATCAAGCGCTTTATTGACTTCCTTTCCGCTTATAAGATCGGTTACAAGCCGCATCTTGCGCGGTGAGGTGGGGCAGTTTCTGAGAACTGCCTGGTACCTTGTTTTGAAGGCCTCTTTTCTCCTTTCAGCTGAATTTCTTTTTCTTGCACCCATTACTCAAAATTTTATAATGTTCACATTACTGATTATTTGTTGCCGGAGTGACCCCTGAAAGTCCGCGTAGGTGCAAATTCTCCAAGCTTATGACCTACCATATTCTCGGTAATGTATACAGGGATGAATTTATTCCCGTTATGAACCGCAATAGTATGTCCAACAAAGTCGGGAGATATAACTGATCTCCTTGACCATGTTTTGACCACTGATTTTTTCCCACCCTCATTCATCTCGAGAACTCGCTTCTCAAGCTTAAAATCAATAAAAGGGCCTTTTTTTATAGATCTGCTCATATTAAATCAGTTATTTTTTCCTTCTTTCCAAAATTTGTTTTGCAGAGTACTTCTTCTTGTCCCTGGTTTTGAAACCCTTTGCAGGAATTCCCCTTCGTGATCTGGGGTGACCTCCTGAAGCTTTTCCTTCTCCTCCACCCATGGGATGATCAACCGGGTTCATTGCTACTCCTCTTGTTCTTGGGCGGCGACCCTGCCAGCGTGAACGGCCTGCTTTTCCTGATTTCTCAAGGTTATGATCAGGATTGGATACTGTACCAATAGTTGCACGGCAGGTAGTAAGGACCACTCTTGTTTCACCTGAAGGCAGCTTGATTGTTGCATACTTGCCTTCCCTTGCTGAAAGCTGTGCATAAGTTCCGGCGCTCCGTGCAAGTGCAGCGCCTTTTCCCGGTTTTAGCTCTATGTTGTGAACTACTGTACCTAAAGGTATATCATTCAGGAACAGCGTGTTACCAATCTCCGGAGTTGCTTCTTTACCTGAAACAATTTTCTGGCCGACCTTTAGTCCAATTGGACAGATTATATATCTTTTCTCTCCATCTTCATAAACGACAAGTGCAATCCTTGATGACCTGTTGGGATCATATTCAATTGACTTTATTGTTGCATGCATGCCATCTTTATTCCTTTGGAAATCGATAACCCGGTACATCCTCTTGTGACCGCCTCCGATGTATCTCATAGTACGTCTGCCGGTAACATTTCTTCCTCCACTCTTTCTGTGCGGCCGAAGGAGGGATTTATCCGGTGAAGTGCCTGTGATGCCATCAAAAGCACTGATGATCTTGTTTCTCTGACCTGGTGTTACAGGTTTGATCTTTCTGACTGCCATATCGTTTCTTAAATATTGCTATAGAAATCTATCTTGTTTCCTTCAGCAAGTGTAACAACTGCTTTCTTTTTGGCATCTGTTCTACCCTGAAGAAGCCCCGATTTTGTATTCCGGGTTTTTATTTTCCCGCCATAACGCATCGTATTTACTGAATCGACTGTCACTCCATACAGTTCTTCAACAGCTTTCTTTATCTGTAACTTGTTTGCGTTCTTGGCAACAAGAAAACCATAGCGATTGTATTTTTCACCCTGGCTTGTCATTTTTTCCGTTACTATCGGTTTCAGCAAAATATTCATCACTCAAAGTTTACTGGTTTTCAAAAGTTGCCTGCAAAACGTCAACTGCGCTCTCTACAAATACTAAAGTTGAAGCTTTCATAATATCATAAGTGCCTAATTCATTAGCAGTTATAACTTCAACCCCTTGTATATTTCGGGCTGACAAATATATATTTTTATTTTGTTCCGATAAAACAATCAGCGATTTTTTATCAGTCAATTTAAGGTTGTCACCCATTTTGATCATTTCCTTTGTTTTGGGAGCCTCGAATGAGAAGTCTTCCAGAATAATAATATTATTGGATAATGCCTTATATGAAAGGGCTGATTTCCTTGCCAGCTGCTTTACTTTCTTATTAAGTCTGAAGCCATAGTACCTGGGGGTAGGACCAAATACACGTCCACCTCCGCGGAACAGTGGATTTTTAATGCTACCTGCACGTGCCGTGCCGGTACCCTTCTGTTTCTTTATCTTCCTGGTGCTGCCTGACACCTCACCTCT
>JAPLDX010000082.1 GCA_026391215.1 Bacteroidia bacterium | reverse complement strand
TATAAACGGCAACACCTTAATGTGTTGAATATCATTACGCTTTACCTGCGAATAAAGCAAAACCCAAACATTGATATTGTTCCTCGCACATTCATTTTTGGTGGCAAGGCAGCACCGGGATACTATACAGCTAAACTCATGATCAAGCTTATCAATTCGGTGGGTGATGTTGTAAACTGCGACCCTGATGTGAAAGACAGGCTCAAGGTGGTTTTCTTTCCTGATTTCAACGTAACCAATGCACAGCATATTTACCCGGCGGCTGATCTTTCAGAACAGATATCAACAGCAGGCAAAGAAGCCAGTGGTACTGGCAACATGAAGTTTTCTATGAATGGTGCCCTCACCATCGGCACGCTTGATGGGGCTAATGTTGAGATACGAGAAGAGGTGGGTGACGATAATTTCTTCCTGTTTGGCCTCACTGCCGCCCAGGTGGATGAAGCCAAACGTAATGGGTACAATCCGCACTTTATTTACGATCATAATAAAGAGTTACGCGAAGTGATAAACATGATTAATTCAGGCTGTTTCTCAAAAGGCGACTGCACCCTGTTTAAGACCATCACCGACAACTTGTTATGGCATGATCCGTTTATGCTTATGGCTGATTATCCTTTGTATATTGCCTGCCAGGACTTAGTTGCTAACGCCTGGAAGAATACCAATAAATGGAACAAGATGGCAATTATGAACGTGGCCAGGATGGGCAAGTTCTCATCAGACCGGTCTATCGAGGATTATTGTGAAAAGATATGGAAAGTGAAACCATTTAGGATTAAGTGATTATTAAGTTATATTTATTAAATACTGACTTCAATAAATTGCTCTTGCATGGGGAGGAATATTTCCAACTCATTTTTCGGTAAAAACATACCATTTTCGTCTAAAACCTGGCGCATAAAGAAAAGTTTGAGTGTGAGGGTGGGGTTTGAGAAAACAGAGAGAGTTCGTTCGCTCTCACTCTTTTTTATGCGACTATTACAAAATAACACAAATGATGGTTTTCCCTAGACCTGGTAAACATGTAATTGCTAATCTGCCAGGTCAAAGACCAGGCCGGGAATTACAGGATAAACAGGTAGGTTTCTTACTGACATATTGATTTGAATTTAAGAATATTGTAATTTTAGTAACTTTTGTTTTAATCATTATCCAAACACAAAACATGGAATCAAAAAAAGCAATACAAGTTTCTTTTATAATCCTAATTGTCGAATCCGTGATTGCACTCTTGTACGGTTTTGGAGCATTTATCGTACCCGAATTCCTTACTGCAAGGTCGTTTCCGCTCTATACGGGTCAAACATGGGATTCACTTCTAAATGAAAATCCTGAAATAGCCAACTATATAATGATACTAGAAGGGGCTGCCGGCGGACTTGGCGTTACAGCCACTCTGGCAAATCTCTTCGTCCTTCTTACGCGTTTCAGAAAAGGAGAAAAAGGGGCATGGTTTTTCGTACTGGTTGTTAGCATAATAGGTTGGGGAAGCGATCTGATTACAAATATTCTTCTTAAAAATCCTCTTTCAGTAATAATCATTTCAGGCGGAATGCTATTGCTCATAGCTGCATTGATAATATCTGCAAAAGCCTTTCTGGTTGATAAAGGAAGCCTGTAGCACACTCCTGTCTTTAAATTGTTTAGATACTAAACAATCCTGTAAATTGAACCCAGTTTCAAATCTGGTCAGAATCAATTTGAAGACTAAAACTATACTTTTCATCACTTTAATAACACTGATCACATGTTCAATTTCATTGATTAATGTAAGTTAAACCAGGGTTAATCAAAAATTACTAGTTAAATGATTCTTATTGCATTAAATAACTTAAATTTGATTCTGTTTTAATGATTTTGGACTTGACCTGTGATCACATCTTTTAAGTGTGATCAGACTTTTGTGAGATAACCTTTCATAATAATTTATTGTTTAAGCTAACCGGTGATCAATCTAATTTAACCGACCAAAAATGAACCAACCTGATCCGAAATTTCTGTCACCAGGAAAAGGAGTGGCAGTAATTCAAAAAATGTTTTTCCTGATAACCACCCTTCTTATCCTGCCTCTGTCAGATGCATTGGGGCAGAAGGAAAAAGATGTCGAGATCATTCTTGAGTGTGTTGAATATGCAGGTAATGATAAATTCATTGCCAATTTTGGCTATTTCAACCCTAACAGGAAAGAGATAAGCGTACCAGATTCAAGCAGTTCGCTTATTTATAACGATGGTGAATCGAACAGCAAAGCACTGAACCGGTTTCAGTCCGGACGTCAGACAAATGTTTTCCAGGGGGAGTTCACCTCAAAAGGCAAGGTCCTCTGGCATCTTGTACTGCCGAACGGAAATGTCAAGGAGGTGACAGCAAGCATAAATTCAAACCACTGCGGCAACGGCAATAATATTCTCCCGTACTATCCTCCTCCTCAGACCGGGAAAACTGAATCAGTTCTTGGTCCTGAGCTGAAGTCGCTGTACGACAGTTTTATGTCAACACATACTGCAACTACCAATTTTATTTTCCAGATAAGCAATTCAAGAGTTCTCATCGAGATAAAAGTGAAAGCCGGGTCTTATGATTATCTGCTTGGTGAACTGACAGGCAAATACGGATTCACTGCTGAATTTGAAGACAGGGATAATAACATTATTACAGGATGGCTGAATATCGAGAACCTCGTCTTCCTGGCAAACTATGCTGCTTACTTGGAATATTGCAGACCGGTATTCCCCTCAGTTCTTAAGAATACCGGACGTGCCCTGAACCTTGGCGATTACTCAATGCGATCTGATTTTGTCAGGAACGGGTATGATGTATCTGGTGACGGGGTGAAAATAGGAATTCTGTCCGACAGCTATGACACCAGGTCCGCGGCTGCAATCGATGTTCAGAATGGCGACCTCCCAGGAACAGGGAATATCGATGGTAATCTTCAGGAGGTCCAGATAATAAAGGAATATCCTCATTCCTTTACTCCTATGTCAGATGAAGGGCGAGCTATGCTTCAGATCATCCATGATATAGCTCCGAAAGCAGATCTTGCATTCCGGACAGGCTATATCTGTGCAGGCGACATGGCTGCAGGAATAAATGAACTTGCGGATAATAGCTGCAATATTATCGTTGATGACATCAGTTACATAACAGAACCATTCTTCAGGGATGGTATAATTTCACAAGCTGTGGATAATGCTTCTTCCAGGGGAATAACATATTTCTCTGCTGCCGGTAACTTCGGAAAAAAATCGTATTCTGCAATATTTACACCTGCAAAAGGTCAGTCTCCCGGCGGTCTGAACGGTACTTTTCATGATTTCGGTGGTAATGATATGTATCAGAGCATAAGCCTTGTGGAAGGTCATTATATAATTGTGCTTCAATGGATTGATGATGTCAACGCCAGAAATGACTTTGATATTTACCTGGCAAATACAGACGGAAACATCCTTTTGGGATTTAACCGGAACAACAACGGAACTGAACCGATTGAGATACTTCCTTTCACTGTACAGGGCGGAAGCGCATCAACAAACA
>JAPLDX010000122.1 GCA_026391215.1 Bacteroidia bacterium | reverse complement strand
CTATAAGGGATAATGCCCGGAAGAGATTTGAAAATTTTGAAAGAACTTTCGGTGACAATCCCGAATTGATCAAAAAGCACAGGGAAAGATACCTTGTACTTGATAACTACTTCAAAAACAACTATTTAACCCTGCCTGCCGACAGGTAGGCACGGAGTAACACGGGAGGCTGTCTCAAAAGGATATCTTTACCACCTGGCCCCCCAACTACCCTTTATACACATCTTAATACTATATTGATTATCAACATACTGCAAAGGATAGAATTTTAGATTGTTCTAAAGCCGGAGGCTTTGAAATCCAATATCCCCGGTTACATCCGGGGTAGAATTGAAAGAGAAGTATCAACCCCGGAGGGTGTTGAATTAGATTTCACAAATAACAGATATTCAACACCGCCGGTGTTGTCACCGTAAAAAAACCAACAAACCATGGATGTGATCATGGATATTGGAATTAGACGCCTCTGGCGTCAAAGAAATGCCAGAAAGATACACACCTTTAAAAGATGTTATAGTGCTGATATTCAGGAGATTCCTCACTTCGTTCGGAATGACAAGGCGTAGGTGAGATGTCAGGGGAAGAAGCGGCGATTCGCAATAGATCAATGTTCTATTTGATAAAATTCTTCAGCGAATCGCCGCTTCTTCCCCATCCACAAAAAAAAGCCTTGTCATTCCGAATAAATCCGACGCAGGAGGATGAATGAGGAATCTCCCTTTAATATCCGGAAAACCTTAATAAGAAATTATTAAAGATCTGTATAAAGAATAGGGCCCCCCAAGGGGGGAATCTTAATTATGTGGAAATCAAAATGTCCTCCTTAGGTCCTCTTTCAATGATTAAGTTTTATCAAACAAATGAAGTTGTTGGTCACTGCATTCATCAGTTTCAAGATGGGAAACGGATACTCCTAAAAGCCTTACCTTTGTTCCTTCAAGATCGAGGGATTTGCGGATTTCACTGACTTCCCTGTGAAGTGTACTGAAATCATGTATATAGGTCTGCAGTGTTCTACTCCTGGTTATCTGCCTGAAATCGGAGAACTTGATCTTCAGAGTTATGGTTTTCCCTGTTGTCTCTGCATTACTGAGCCTTTCCATCAGCTCTTTTTCAACCTTGTAGAGTTCCGCAATTATCTCAAAGGAGGTGGTCAGGTCTTTTTCATATGTCAGTTCAGTCCCAATTGATTTCCGCTCATAAACAGGTTCCACCGGACGATCGTCAATCGCTCTTACTATGTCATAATAAAACATGCCTGCTTTTCCGAAATTCCTTACCAGGTCAGGCAAATCCCACTTTTTCAGGTCGCAGCCCTTATGAATACCAAGCTTGTGCATTTTTTCTGCTGTCACCTTTCCTATTCCGTAGAACTTTTCAACAGGAAGATCCTCAATGAATTTCTCCGCCTCATCAGGCTGTATCAGGAAAAGTCCATCCGGCTTCTTTATATCGGAGGCGGTCTTTGCCAGGAACTTATTGAATGAAATGCCTGCAGAAGCCGTAAGACCTGTTCTTTTTCTTATTTCTTCCTTAATCTCTCTGGCAATAAGTGTTGCAGAACCAATATTCTTCTTATCATTGGTCACATCAAGAAAAGCTTCATCAATTGAGAGAGGCTCAATAATATCTGTATATTCCTTGAATATCTCCAACACATTCTCTGACAATTCATTATATCGTTCAAATCTGTGTGTGACGAAAATAAGGTCAGGGCAGAGCTTTTTTGCAGTTACAGAAGGCATTGCTGATCTCACACCAAATTTTCTCGCCTCGTAGCTTGCTGCAGCTACAACATGACGCGGTCCGCTCCCTCCCACTGCCACAGGCTTGCCTCTGAGCTCAGGATTATCGAGCTGTTCCACCGATGCAAAAAAAGCATCCATATCTATGTGGATGATCTTTCTCATTTAGAAGAATTCAAAGTTTAAAATTCAAAGTTTAAAGATACTTATATTGGAACATTTTTCTCCCCCTCCCCCTCTCTCGCCATCTCTCCTTCATTTCATTATTTATACAATTCCAGTATTTTATTATATTCGCAAAAAGTCTGAATATGAAGCTACTCGGAATAAACTGCAGTCCCAGGAAGGGAGGCAACACCGAAATACTTATAAAAGAAGTATTTAAGTCAATTGAAAAGAACGGTATCAAAACAGAGTTCTTTCAGCTTGGAGGTAAGAAGGTGAACGGATGCATAGCCTGCTTGAAATGCAGGGAATTAAAGGACGGACAGTGTCACCAGGAGAATGAAGTCCTGAATAAGGTCATAAAGAAAATGGTGGAAGCAGATGCTGTAATTATAGGTTCTCCAACATATTTTTCTGACCTTTGCACTGAAGCAAAAGCCCTGATAGATGTAGCCGGATATTGCCTGAGGGGTGCAGGTAATCCGTTGAAGAAGAAACCGGGAGCAGCGGTTATATCAGTCAGAAGAGCCGGTGCAATTCATGCTTTCGATAGTATCAATCATTTCTTTCTAATAAACGAAATGATAATTCCGGGATCATCATACTGGAATATTGGAGTTGGAGGCAAGAAAGGTGAAGTGGCGAATGATGAGGAAGGATTGGAAATAATGAGGGTGCTTGGTGAGAATATGGCATGGCTTTTAAAACGCCTCAATGGCTCAACGGCACTAAGGCACAAAGGATGATTAGGTTAAAAGTCTTTAAAGTTAAAAGTCCATAAAGTCAGATGACTGCACTACTGCATGACAATAGAAAAGCCGGCTCTCACCGGCTTTCATATTTAGTAGTTTTCCCTTTCCACATAGTGTGTATGCAGCAGCTCATGTGACACATGGCTGTTGGGTTTTCCGAGGAACTCCTTATAGATGGCTATCACGTCGGGATTTTCATGCGATTTTCTTAGAGCCATATGCTCATCCTCCGCATATATGGCTTTCATTCGCTTCTTCCTGATATCCATGCTGGTAGGAATAGGCTGTCCTCCTCCTCCGATACAACCGCCCGGACATGCCATGATCTCAACAAAATGGTAAGGAGATTTCCCTTCCCTCACCTGCTTCATTATCTTATTGGCATTGACAAGCCCATGGGCTATTGCAACCTTAAGCTCTGCTCCTTCCAGAAACTTCCAGTCGTCTGTGCAACCTTCAATTTTAACTGTTGCTTCCTTAACTCCTTCCATTCCCCTGACTGGTGTGATATTGAGATTTGTAAACGGGACCTCACGTCCGGTTACAATCTCATAGGCTGTACGAAGCGCTGCTTCCATCACACCGCCTGTTGCACCAAATATTACGGCAGCACCTGTGGAATCGCCCATAATTGAATCATAATGAGATGATTCAAGATTTCTGAAGTCTATTCCTGCCTGCTTGATCATCACTGCCAGTTCGCGTGTGGTGAGCACATAATCAATATCCTTATATCCGCTTGCTCTCATTTCCGGTCTGTCTGCTTCATATTTTTTTGCAGTACAAGGCATTATCGACACGGAGACAATTTTGGAAGGATCAATCTTCATTTTCTGAGCATAGAATGTCTTCGCCAGAGCTCCGAACATCTGCTGCGGGGATTTGCATGTAGATAGATTATGTAAAAATTCGGGGTACTTATGCTCGATGAATTTAATCCATCCCGGAGAACAGGAGGTGAACATCGGGAATGCAGCATTTTTGTCCTTATCAACAAGAGCTTTTTTCAGTCTTGTCAGAAGCTCAGTTCCCTCTTCCATAATAGTCAGGTCAGCAGTAAAATCTGTATCAAGAATTGAATCAAAACCGAGCTGTTTGAGAGCGGTGACCATCTTGCCTGTGACTCTTTCACCAGGATCATAACCCAGATCCTCGCCAAGAGCTACCCTTACTGCCGGAGCTGTCTGCACGACAACGTGCTTGTCTTTATCATATATCGCATCCCATACGTGGTCGATGTATGTTTTCTCAACGAGAGCACCGGTAGGACAGCGGTTAACGCACTGACCGCAGTTTGTACATACCACGTGGCTCATCGGCCTGTCATGAAATGACGATATCTTCTGATGCAGTCCTTTGTTGGCTACAGCTATTGCTGAGATATGCTGTAATTCGTGGCATGTTCTTACACAACGTTGACAGTGGATACATTTGCTGTCATCCTTTGTGAAGGACGGTGATGACCTGTCAATTGTATAAGCGTGATCTTCAACAAGGTCAAGAAATATTGTATCACCAAAGGCAAACTCATTTGCCAGAGCCTGGAGCTCGCACTTCTGATTTTTATAGCATTTGGTACAATCGGATCTGTGCTCAGAAAGAAGAAGTTCAACTATATGCTTCCGTGCATTTCTAACTTTCAGTGTATTTGTATGGATATCCATTCCTTCAGCTGCCGGCATAGCACATGCGGCAATAAGAGTTCTTGCCCCTGTCTGCTCAACGACACAAACTCTGCAGTTACCTGCTACGCAAAGGTCAGGATGGTTGCATAATGTCGGTATATTGATATTGAGTTTCCTTGCAGCTTCGAGAACTGTTGTTCCCGGCTGAACTGAAATCCTCTGGTTATTAATATTCAGATTTATCATTATTTCTATAAATTTTATATTAGTATATTATCTCTTCCCTGAAGTTCTCAACAATTGTTCTGAATGCATTACCAACTGATTGTCCCAGACCACATTTGGAAGCAACTTTCATAGTATCAGCCAGCTTCAGAAGCTCATTCAGGTAGGTTGATTTGACCTCTCCTTTTTTGACCTTTTCGACTCCTTTAAGCAGCTGCTGGCAACCAACCCTGCATGGAGTGCATTGTCCGCATGACTCTTCTGCAAAGAAGTCAAGATAATTATGAAGTACATTGTACATTGACCGTGAACTGTTGAACAGCTTCATTGATCCGCCGGTCGGCACACCCTCAAAACCGATAACTGTGCTCTGGAATTTTTTTCTTGGCACACAGAAGCCTGAAGCTCCTCCAACCTGTACTGCCTTGGTATCCCCATCGCCGAATTCATTTACAAATTCATGAACTGACATACCGAGTTCCAGTTCAAAGATGCCTGGTGTCGGAGTATCACCGGAAATAGAGAATACCTTGGAACCTCTGGAGTCTTTTGTTCCGAGCTGGCTGTAAGACTCAGGACCATGCTTGATTATCATCATTGCAGTAACAAGAGTCTCTACATTGTTGATTGAGGTAGGCTTGTTGAATACTCCTGAAGTAGTCGGGTATGGAGGCTTGTTACGCGGTTCTCCGCGTCCGCCCTCAACCGATTCAAAGAGTGCACTCTCCTCGCCGCAGATATAGGCTCCGCTGCCGAGACAATAGTTTATCTTAAAGTCGAATCCAATGGCCTTAATAAGCTTGTGGAATGATTCAAGCTCCATTAAAAGCTGAGGGATAAGATACCTGTATTCTCCCCTCAGATAAACTATACCCTTTTTGGCGCCGATAGCTTTGCCGGCAATTACCATACCACCGTAAACCTTGTATGCCACCTTGTCCAGCATCTCCCTGTCTTTAAATGTCCCTGGTTCACCTTCATCAGCGTTGCAGACAACGTATTTTTCCGGTTCCTTCACCGCTGCGGTATATTTCCATTTCAGCCCGGTTGGGAAACCGGCGCCGCCTCGTCCTTTAAGCCCTGAATCAAGAATCTGCTGAATGATTTCATCACTCTTCATTGTAAAAGCCTTAGTCAGAACCTCTTTTGGATCTACTTTTTCAAAAATAAGATCTACCTTGTTTAGTCCTCTTTTTTCCATGTCTTCAGGGTATTATTTCTTTAGCATATAACCTTTAATAATCTCAACAACTTTTTCCGGGGTAAGCTCTGTATAAGGTATTTCGTTAATCAGTATTGCAGGAGCTTTATGGCACCATCCGATACAATTGGTCTCAATAAGACTGAACTGCCTGTCTGAAGTAGTTTCTCCAACCTTGATCTTAAGCATATCTTCAAGGGTTTGGATTACTTCACCTTTTCCTTTCATTGAGCATGTTATTGTTTTACAGACTCTTATCACATACCTTCCTCTCACACTAGTGTCAAGGAAAGTATAAAATGATGCCGTTCCGTAAACTTCTGCTGCCGATATATCGAGTTCTTTAGCAACTTCGACCATAGCCTCATCAGTGAGATAATTATGTCTTTCAACTATACCCTGGAGTATAGGCATAAGACTCTCTCTTGTGCGACCATGCTTATCGGATAACTCCTTCACAAGGTTTCCTACTTGGTACATAACTGTTTGAATTTTAAGTAATTAAATATTATTAATTTTATATTCTCAGCTTTCTGAAAAGCGCCGCTAATTTAATAACATTACTTTCTAAAAAAAGCTTATAAAAGTCATAGTTACTAATTTAGAACGAAACTAAAGAATAGTACAACGGTACAACGGTACAACGGTACAAAGGTACAAAGGTACAATGGTACAATGGTACGATGGTACAAAGATATAACGGAAAAATTAAACTATGGTACGAATCGACTGCGGGACCGCATTACCCTATTCAGCAGTTTCCACAGATATCTTGCTTAACAGAGATATATTCTGAATATCGGAATAATCATACTGGTATAGTCCGTCATCCCCTATCATGAAAAGCACGCTTCCTACAGGAATAACATCGTACGCATTGATTGAGGGATATGTATATATAATATTGTAACCAACTGTCAGAGGATTGGAAGCATCATAAATTTTCAAGCCTGCATCACCATCACAAATGAACAGCAGGTCGCCATCCTTTCCAAGACCGTGAGGATTGCTCATGGCAAATGAACTGACAATACTGGGACTTATCAGGTTCTTTATATTGACCACGTCAAGGCGATTGACAGTGCTTCCGCAATTATTCCCTGATCTCAGAGTAACAAAAGCAAGTGTATCGTCAACAACAACCGGATCACAGCTGCGGATATGGCTGAAATTTGAAATGTTTTTAATAGAGTAAGGATTTGTAATATCAAAGATTATCATTCCGGTAGTTGTCCCGAGAAACATGTTTTTCTCGGTCAGGAACATTGTTTCAATACCCCATCCCGCATATACTTCCCAAAGTGCTCCCGGATCTGATTTAACAGTAATATCATATAGTGATATATTATTATTATCAAGAAGAAACAGGACGTTTCCCTTGATACCGAATCTCGCCATGGATCCACCTATTCCTATACCGCTGCTGCTCACCCCTGATCCTGAAGACGACATGGAAGCAGCTCCGGGAAAATTCTTGAAACCATCTGTCCGGAGTTCATAGTACGGGTAAACAGGAGGATTGTTATATACTCTTTCTCTTATGGTCTTTAAATCCCAATCTAATACCACACCCTTGGATTTATCTACATACGATGTCGGGTAATCATTATCAACAGGAGGAACAGTATAAGGGAGAATATCATGCACCCTGCCGACTTCCTGGATATTTTCTACATCCTGAACATCAATCGCGACAAGATCAATATAGCTGTCTGTGTACAGAACATTATCAGAAATGGCCATGTCGACTGCACCCGGAACATTAATAAATGTCTTCTTTACAGGAGCGGAGGGATCGCTGTTATCAAAAACGTGGATACCTTTAAGTTCTTCAATAATAAAGATGAAGTTATCCTTGAAATAGATCTTTCCTGGATTAACAAGAGGAACATCTTCTTCTAATTTAACAGCTTTTCTTAGTTCTGAATAGCCCATATAAACAGGAGCATTCCCTTTGTATTCCTTGTATGTCGTATCTTCACAGGATATCAGAAGAATAATGGAAATTGAAATAAGAACAATTGGAATGATTTTTGCTTTCATAAGAAATCAGGTTTAGTCAAGATAATCAAATCAAAAATCATGCTAAACCTTATTAACTTAAAACCTTTCTCTATGAAAAAACAAGCTCTATTCATTATCTTCCTTATAATCATAGGATTACAGTTAACTGGTCAAAAAACTAAGGATGTTCTTTATCTTAAGAACGGAAGCATAATATACGGAAAGCTGATTGAAGCAGATTCAGTTCAGTACAAATTTCAGACATCTGATGGGAGTATATTTATCTACGGTTTACCCGAAGTTGATAAATTCACAAAAGAGGCTCCCTGGTTTGATGGAAGAAAATCAGGCGGTTTCATCTTATCACTTGAAACCGGGCTTCTCATTGGTCCTCAAAATGCAACGTACCCGGCTCCTTTCAGCTTTGATATCCTGGCTGGTTATACGTTTAACACAAGGACCTCATTAAGCCTTGGCTCAGGAGTAGTCTATATAGGACGTCCCTTTACTCCTATGCTGCTTGAGTTCCGCCAGGTATTTTATGATAACAAGGTAAGTCCGTTTATTTTAATCAGGGGAGGTGTGATTGTACCGATAGGGAGTGATAGTTACGGTGAAAACGATGATTATTCGTATTATGGTTCAGAATACAACTTGCCAAAGAATTATAAAGCAGGAGGTTCATTCTCTGTCGGTACCGGTATATCATGGGCGTATGAGGATTATGAGCTTAATCTGAGCTTTGCTTACAGATATGCACATTTCAGTTACCAGAAAAAAGAATATAGTCTGGGCGACGTCGACTATAAGGAGAATCTTAACAGGCTCGAATTAAAAATAGGCTTCAGGTTCTGAAGTTAAATGACTTATCTGATCCGTTATCCATTTAAACCATTCCTCCAGTCCATCACCCCTGGTACATGACACATCGAACTGAAGTATTTTACCATTGATCTTTTTAAGATCCCTGGTGAAGTTTTCATGATTAAAATTAGTATACTGGATCAGGTCAATTTTATTGAGAAGGACTGCTTTTGCCTCCCTGAAAAGCATTGGATATTTATCAGGTTTATCATCTCCTTCAGCAGTACTTACTACCGCAAGTTTAAAGGTTTCACCCAGATCAAACTGTGACGGACAGATAAGGTTACCTACATTCTCAACGAATAGAACGTCAAGATTATCAAGATCAAATGAATCGAGGACTTTTGAGATGCTGTGGGAATCAAGATGACATCCTCCTTCAGTATTTATAACAACAATCGGAATATTGTACTTTTTAAGACGCTGTGCATCCCTGTCGGTAGTTACATCCCCTTCAATTACTCCTATCCTGAATTTTGAGGCAAGAGCTTCGCAGGTACGTTCCAGCAGTGTAGTCTTGCCTGCTCCCGGTGAACTTATTATATTCACCATCAGTACTTTTCTTGATGCCAGCAGATTTCTCACCTCATTGGCTTTGTTCTGGTTCCTGTCAAGGATGTTTTTCATTATTTTGATTTCCATGAGCTATTCTCCTTCTATACTTTTTATAAACAATTCCTTACCATGAATAATTTCCAGATCGGTTGAATTACACACATTACATGAAAAGCGATTCTCAACAACCTGGAAATCGTTTCCGCAATTTATACATTTCATCATCACCGGTATTACTTCAATTGTCAACTCAGCCTCCTGGGCTACTGAATTCTTTACAGCTTCATCAAAGGCAAACCTGAAGATATCGGGGACAATCTGGATAAGCTGGCCGAAGGTTATATTCACCTTGGTGATCTTTGAAAGGTTTTCCTTCTTTGCCGTTTCCAGCACAATTACCGAAAGATCCTCCGCTATTTTAATCTCATGCATAAAAACTCTTTTAACAAATCCTTGGAAGCTGAACACCCGAAGGCATGTCAATTATCCTCTTCCCTCCGGCAGTTGTATTCAAGATAACCATTCCCCTGTTTTCAGCCGTGATCTCCCCGATAATCGCGGAATCTACTCCAAGAGGATCACGCCTTATAATATCAAGTATTTCTTCCTCTGATCCTTTTCCTGCCACAATCAGCACCTTACCTTCATTTGCCAGGTATAACGGATCAAATCCCAGCATTTCACATACTCCCCTGACAGGTTCATCAATTGGAACGGAACGTTCATTAACTGAGATGCCGGTTCCAGTCATTTCAGCAAGCTCATTCAATACCCCTGCCAGGCCTCCCCTGGTAAGATCACGCATGAAATGCACTTCACCGCATTTCTCAAGCACTCCGGCAATCAGGTGGTTCAGCGATGCGCAGTCTGAAATAACAGGTGTACTGAAACTCAGATTGTTACGGGCACCAAGGACTGCTATGGCATGATTGCCGAGAGAGCCGTTGATGATCAGTTTGTCTCCAGAAGTTACCTGCCTGCCTGTACTTATATGTTCCTTCTCCTTATTAATGATACCGGTACCTGAAGTAGTTATGAACAGCCTGTCGCATTTACCCTTCCCTACCACTTTTGTATCACCTGTAACGATCTTCACCCCTGCTTTTAAAGCTTCTTCGGCCATCGCTTTTGTGACAGATATAAGATCATCCATCGGGAAACCTTCTTCAATTATAAAAGAACAGGCAAGGTATTTTGGCAGTGCGCCTGATACTGCCAGGTCATTAACCGTACCGCAGACAGCGAGCTTGCCGATGTTCCCTCCAGGGAAAAATATCGGGTCAACAACATAAGAGTCAGTTGTAAACACAAAAGTCTTTCCAGGTTCCTCAAGTATGGCCGAGTCAGTCAGCGGCTCAGTCATACCGAAGCTCTTCACAAACACCTTCTTTATCAGCTCATGTGTCTGCCTGCCACCATTTCCGTGATTCAGAGAGATATGATCATTCATCCTGACGTCTGTATTTATACCACGTATTACATGATCCTTCACCGGATACCATGCAGGCTCCCACCGGATTTTCAGGCGTGCAGATATCTGCAAAAAGAGGACATTCACCCGGTTCCTTCAATCCCCTTAGAATTTCACCGCAGATGCACATTTCATTTTCATCATGTTTGCCGGCCTCTACAGGCATATTTATCTCCGCATTGAATCTTTCAAAGTTTTTTCCGGGAGTGAGCCCGCTGGACTGAATTATCCCAAAACCTCTCCAGTATGCATCACAAGTCTCAAATACATCATTTAAATGCCTTTGAGCCTTAATATTACCATTCACAGTGACTACCCTGTTATACTGTATTTCCACTTTTGGTTCATTTCTGTTCGCCTGTTCTGTCAGGAGCAGTACCGATTGTAACAGGTCGGTCGGTTCAAAACCGGTAACCACACAACCAAGGTTGTATTTTTCAGGAAGAAAATTAAAAATTGATGAACCTGTTATTGCAGCTACATGACCAGGGCAGATAAAACCATCGAGATTCGTTCCTCCTTTTACAATTTCTTCCATTGCAGGAGGCATTATCTTATGAGCGCTTAAAACGAAGAAATTGTTAATATTCTCTTTTTCAGCCTGTTTTATTGTAACTGCAGTTCCCGGAGCGGTTGTCTCAAAACCAATTCCGAGGAAAATGATCTTTTTTCTGGGATTTGTTTTTGCAATTTCAAGAGCTTCAAGACCTGAAAAAATAATCCGTACATCTGCACCGGCTGCTTTCTGTTTTTCAAGTGATGATGCTGAGCCGGGGACCCTTATCAGGTCTCCGAAAGTAGTGATTATAACATCCTCTTTTTGCGAATATGCGATTGCCTTATCAATAAAACCGGTATCTGTAACGCATACAGGACAACCGGGTCCTGAGATCAACCTGATATTTTCCGGGAGCAGTGACGGAATTCCGAACCTGTGTATTGCTGCCGTATGGCCTCCGCAAACCTCCATAAAAGTATAATCCCGCTTCACAGCACTGGCTATCCGGTCCGCCAGCTTCATTATCAATTCCTTATCCCTGTATTCATCAATATACTTCATCCGATATCATTCATTTCACGGAGAATTTTATAAGTCTCTGCAGCGTCTTCTTCACTTATCTTCTGAATCGCGAAACCTGCATGAAGAAGGACATAATCACCGACATTTGCATTATCAATCATCTGCATTCCGGCTTTAAAAAGAGTTCCTCCTGCAGATACTTCTGCAATGTCGCCATCAATTGACACAATTTTCACAGGAATACTAAGGCACATTATCTTCTTGTTTTAGAAGCAATTACTAACTGACCAAGTGATATACCTCCGTCATTGGCCGGAACAATGTGGTTTGTAAATACTTTAAACCTGTTGCGGTTCAAAAGATACAAAGATTTCTCCAGAAGATATTTATTCTGGAAAACACCGCCTGAAAGAAGCACTTTGTTAATGGATGTTTCCTTCCTGATCTGCTTTGATACTTCAAGGATAACCTGCGCAACAGTGTTATGAAATTTAGCGGAGATAACTGAAGCTGACTTATGTTTCATATCTTCAATAACGGCTTTCAGGGTATCGGAAAACAGAATGGTCTTTTCTGCTCTGAAAGGATAGAAGTCATTTGTTTCATCATTTATTGCAGATTCAAGCCTCATTGGAGCTTCTGAATCAAATCTTGCTGTAATACAAAGTCCGAGGATCGCGGAGACGGCATCAAACAGCCTGCCTGCTCCTGAAGATTCCGGTGAATTTATTTTCTTATCGAGCGCCTCCCTGATAAGTGACAGCTTTTTCTTTTCAATAATCCCGAACAGGGGCATGGAGTTAAAATCAAAGCTGTCACCGAAATATTTATGAATATATGAAAATGCCATTCTCCATGGTTCCTCAATTGCCTTTTCACCTCCGGGCAGAGGTATATAATCGAAACCGGAGAACCTTTTGAAATTCTTAAGGTCGGCTATCATAAACTCGCCTCCCCATATTTTACCGTCTGTGCCGAAGCCTGTTCCGTCAAGGCTGACCCCGATAACTTCATCGTCAATCCCGTTTTCAGCCATGCATGAAGCAATATGAGCATGGTGATGCTGTATTCTGATAAGAGGAATTTTTAATTCCTTCTCAAGTTCTTCGGCAAGCCGTGTTGAAAGATAATCCGGATGAAGATCACATGCGATGCAGCGTGGCTTAAATCTGAAAAGCTTTGAAAATCTGTCAATTGACTCAATAAAAAAATCATATGTCGCATGATTTTTAAGATCTCCGATATACTGGCTCATAACTGCCTGATTTCCCCTGCCAAGAGAGAAGCTGTTTTTCTGTTCAGCGCCCAGTGCCAGTATCCCTTCAACGTTGAATTTAAGATCTACCGGACGAGGGACAAATCCTCTGGATCTTCGTATTATGGTTATTTTACGGTCAATAAACCGTACTACTGAATCATCAGTTCTGTTAAGGATCTGCCTGTTAAAGCTTAGTATGGAGTCAGCAACCGGCATCAGCTTTTTTTCAGCGATAAGGTCGTTGATGATTACTGGTTCATCGGACAAATTGCCGCTGGTAAGAACAACAGCAGGTGTTTTCAGCACCCTGAACAGCATATAATGAAGGGGCATATAAGGCAGCATGGCTCCTATTGTATTCAGTCCGTCACTTACTGCTGCTGACAGCTGTTTCTTCTGTTTCAGGATCAGGATAGGCCTTCGCCATGAGGTAAGCTCCTTTTCCTCCGCGTCATCAAGGAAGCAGTAGTTTTTAACTGTGTGAAGATCCATGAACATTACGGCAAAAGGCTTTGCATCACGCTGTTTCTTATTTCTCAGTTCGCTTACTGCATTGTTATTCAATGCGTCACACATAAGGTGATAACCTCCCATCCCTTTGACAGCTACTGTTCTGCCTGAGGCTATCTGTGCGGACACCTCCTGCAATATTTCATTTATCCTGCCAAGGCTTTTGGTGCGGTCCTTATAGCTATAAGCCGGTCCGCATGAATTACATGCTATGGGTTGAGCATGAAAACGGCGGTCAAGAATATCATTGTACTCTGATTTACATTTTGCGCACATCCTGAAGCTTTTCATTGTTGTCTTCGGACGGTCATAGGGAAGCCCTTCAATTATCGTAAACCTCGGACCGCAGTTTGTGCAGTTAACAAACGGATAATCTATTCTCCCCGGATCCTTTTCAATATCAGCCAGGCATTCAGGACAGACCGCAATATCAGGGCTTACTTCAGTAATCTGATTATCATATGTTTTACTCCCTGTAATTTTAAAGCTGTCAAAGCCTGGTATCTTTACTTCGTTGATTTCTATAGATTTTATCTGTGATGCCGGAGGGGCAAGCCGAAGGATATCATTGCTGAAACTGTCGATAGTTTTAAGATCGCCCTGCACAATCACTGAGACGCCATCGGTTCTATTTTCGACATATCCCTGGAGTCCGTGTTTTGAGGCCATTCTGCAAATAAAAGGGCGAAATCCGACACCCTGGACCAGCCCTTTGATCAGTATTTCATATCCTTGTATAATAACTCGAGGTTTTTAAAGTCCGTCAATCATAAACAGCATGTGAACATAGCTGATTTTTGTATTATATATTGTGATTTCTTTCATATAAAATCATATTATTTTTTTGATTTTGCATTATATATATTCCATTTTTAAATTAAATATACTTTTAATTAGCTGATCCATTGATATTTAAAAATATGTTGATTTTTATCATAATAAAATCAGATAGATTTTTATAGATTTATAACTGTAGATTTTAATTTTATATGTGAATCTTCTCACATTAATGCAGTATAAAAGCATCAAAAAGGAAGAGTGGGATAAGGTATTGGAAAATCTGATATCATCCCATGCAGTTTATGCAAGTATCTGCAATGAATTCGGACAGGACTATGAAATGGTCCATCCGACCAACATTTCACAGATCGTTTACAATAAGCCCAAGCCGGTTACTTCTCTTAAGAGCTTCTTCCTTCCCGTAAAGGAAAATGTCACATCGGACAGAAGGACCGGGAAATCATGGATTATTATCGGAGCTCCAAATTGCGATATTGAAGGATTATCGCTGCTGGACGAAATCTACCTTGATAAAGATTTCAATGATCCCTTCTACAGAAAGCGCCGCGAAGATACTCTGCTGATTTCGGCCGATTGTTTTGGCACCCAGGAACATTGTCATTGCCTCTCATATGGCATAAAGCCATATTCGGCAGGTAAAGCTGATCTTGCTGTAATCAGTCTGAACGGATTGATAATATTCAGGGTAATTTCAGTTAAAGGGGAGAATTTCCTTAAAACAATCCCTGAAGCAATATCATTTGATGACAAAAATACTTTATCGGATATAGAAAAGAAGCAGAAAGAAACGGAATCCCTTCTCACTGAAGCGAACAAAGGATTGCCGGATTATAAAGCTACAGGCAAAATCGTTGCTGAAGCAAAAAAGGAAACCTGGGAAAAATATTCTTCTCATTGTGTTTCATGCGGAGCGTGTGCAACAATATGCCCTACATGCACCTGCTTTTTGCTCATAGATAAACCCGGATTTGAAAAGGTAAAACAGCTGGATGCCTGCCAGTATCCAGGATTTGAGAGGGTTGCAGGCGGAGAAGACGCCCTGTTCAGGCTTCATAACCGCTTCAGGAACAGGTATATGTGTAAATATGTCTGGAAACCGGAGAAATTCAATTCTGTTGCATGTACAGGTTGCGGAAGATGCATTGAAGCCTGTATAGGCAAGATAAATAAAAATGAACTTTTCAGGGAACTCGCTTAACAGAGAATATGAGGAATGACAAAAATATATATAAGCCTCTGAGGGCAAAGCTGACAGACGTGATTGAAGAATCACCCCTCATAAAAACATTTGTCCTCGTTCCTGAAGAAGAGTTTGCATTCAGAACCGGTCAGTTTATTGAATTATCCGTTGATGGTATCGGAGAAGCGCCCTTTACTCCTTCTTCCTCACCGCAGGTAACAGATAAGCTCGAGGTCACCGTTATGAAAACCGGGTATATGACCGAGTATATGCATAATCTCAAGCCGGGAGCTTATATGGGAATAAGAGGTCCCTACGGACGAGGCTATCCCGTTGAGAAATTCTATGATAAAGAGGTGCTTATACTTGGCGGAGGCTGTGGATTTGCACCGATCAGATCGCTTCTCTACAACCTTATAGCTGTTTCTGATAAATTAAGAAAAGTAACACTCTGCTATGGTTCAAAAACACCTGAAGATTGCATTTACAAACCTTATATTTCAGTGTTAAGAAAGACTCCAAAATTTGAAGTGCTGAGAAGTGTCGATAAAGCTTCAGGCAACTGGAATGAAAGGGTCGGAGTGGTCACTATCCTCCTGGATGATGTGAAGGTTGATATAAAGAATTCAATTGCAGTTGTTTGCGGACCTCCAATTATGATGAAATTCGGAACAAGGAAGCTTCTTGAAATGGGCTATCCTGAACATGATGTTTATCTTTCGATGGAGAAAAATATGTCATGCGGATTGGGAAAGTGCGGACACTGCATGATGGGAAAATACTTCGTCTGCAAGGATGGACCTGTATTCACTTATGATGAAATAAAGGATCAACCAAATATCTGGGACTGATATGGCAAAAAAGATCCTGATAGATATGATAAAGCTGAGGGCTGCCATGGTTGAAAACTCATCACAGGAGCTCCCCGAAGCATTATATTATACATCTTTTAATTCAAACGGGCTTAAAACCATTCGCGAGCTGGCGACATTCAGGTTTACCTGCAGGAGATGTGAAGATGCTCCCTGCATAGGTGTCTGTCCCGCTGATGCCCTTGAAAAAGATAAAGATGGAATCATAATGCGCCACACCAATCTTTGTGTGTCTTGCAAGTCGTGTGTAACAATTTGCCCTTTCGGTACCATGATGACCGATTTCTTCATTCATCACAGGAACAGAGATCTTTTTTATGATCTGAATGACGAGAAGGAGCTGGAAAAATTCATTAAAGCCTCTCCCACCGGAACAGTGTCTCTTACTGATGAGGATGAATCGCCGGAAAAGAATATTTACAGACTGAATGATAAGGTCCTTGTGAAAGAATATTTGTATATCACTGAGAATAAGTAATATGGCAGTCAATCTGTTTTATTTCTTTGTTTTCCCGGGTCTGCTCTTCGTTGCAGTTACAGGCGCTTTCCTGTCATGGTTCGACAGGAAGATCTCTGCAAGGGTGCAATTCCGTAAGGGACCTCCTCTCCTGCAGCCTTTCTATGATTTCTTTAAATTACTGCTTGTCAAGGAAACAATCCTCCCAAAGCAGGGATCCCCGATGATGTTCCTTATGGCTCCGGTTTTTGCAGTGTTTGGCGCAGTAATGGCAGGAGTATTTATTCTGTTGCCACTATTTAATATAACAACAGGTTTTAAAGGCGATCTTCTGGTAATCTTCTACCTTCTTACGATACCTTCCTTTTCATATATAATGGGAGCTCTCGCTTCAGGTAATCCGCTTGCTGCCGTTGGAGGTTCAAGAGAAATGAAGCTTATCCTCAGTTATGAATTCACTTTTCTCCTGGTCATAGCAGGGATAATAATGAAATGCGGACAGCATTTTGATCTATACACTATTATTCAAACTCAGCAGTCCGGCACTCCTTTCATAGGAAGCATCTCGGGAGTCCTGCTATTTATTGTCGGGATATTCTGTATCCAGGCAAAGCTGGCCATGGTTCCATTCGATATGCCTGAAGCTGAGGCCGAAATAACCGAAGGGATCTTTATTGAGTATTCAGGGCCTGCATACGGACTTATCAAGCTTACAAAATATATAATGCTCTTCATCCTCCCTGCTTTCCTGATTGCCTTATTAATGAACGGTTTCAGGCTGAATGGGATAAATATTCTTTGGGCAGTGCTCAAAGTTTTGCTGGTTGTTCTGCTTATTACATTAATAAGGAACACAAATCCCAGGATTAAGATCAAGCAGGCTATGAGTTTCTTCGTGATCTGGATGAACCTGCTTGCAGTTTTTGCTCTGGTATTGATTGCATTTGGTTACTAAATATTTGTAATTGTGGGTTTTAAGAATTTTTGCTTCAAAAAGTCTCTCTGGGTTTTCCACTTCGGCGGAGCATCCTGCAATAACTGTGACATAGAGATACTGGACTGTCTGACACCAAAGCATGACCTTGAACGGTTCGGTATTCTCCTGGTCGGCAGTATACGTCATGCAGATGTACTGCTGGTTAACGGATCCATTAACATGAAGGACAAGAACCGGCTTCTGGAGATCTATAACCAGGCTCCCAGGCCGATACTGGTTGTTGCGATCGGCGCCTGCGGATGCACAGGAGGATTATTTGCAGACAGCATAACCTTTGCCGGGCCCGTGGACAAGATAATCCCGGTAGATGCATATATCCCCGGGTGTCCGCCAAAACCTGAAGCAATAATCGGAGGAATAGTGAAACTGGTAAATAAAAAATAGGCACTAGGCGCTAGGCGCAGGGCACAAGGAAGAAGAGTTTAAAGTTTAATGTTTAAAGTTTAAAGTTAAATGAATACGGATCTGGCGATAGAGAAATTGAAAGAGAACTTTGGTTCTGATATTATCAGCACCGAAAAAAAGAGTGAGAAGCGCGCTATTATCACGATAAATCCGGATGCTATTCTTAAAGTTGCAGAGTATTTATATAAAACAGCCGGATTCAGATTCATCATTGCCTCAGCCCTGCATACAAAAAAAGGATTTGAGATACATTATCATTTCAGTCTGGATGCAATCGGGCTGGTTCTGAATATACATGTGATACTCGATAAGGAAAATCCGGAGATTGAATCGCTTTCGAATATGTTCAATGCATCCAACTGGATTGAAAGGGAAATGCATGAGTTATTCGGCATTAATTTTCTAAATCACCCGAACCAGGAGAAACTGATATCTGACGGCAACTGGGCAGAAGGAGTTTATCCTTACAGGAAAGAGTTTAAATAAGAACCTGAAAGAAGATGGGCAAGAAAACACTCATACCGATTGGTCCCTATCATCCCCTGCAGGAGGAGCCCGAACTATTTAAGCTTTTCTGCGACGGTGAGATCGTAAAGGATATAAAGTGGGAAACAGGTTATAATCACAGGAGTATTGAAAAGCTTAGTGAATCAAAGACTTACGATCAGGTTTTCTTTCTGGTTGAACGGATATGCGGCATATGCTCGACATCTCATCCTTTTGCTTTCGCGAATGCAGTAGAAGAGATTGCAGGAGTTGAAATTACTGACAGGGCAAAATATATCAGATCATTCATTGGCGAACTTGAACGTATTCACAGTCACCTCCTGTGGGTCGGTCTTGCCGGTCATTTCCTGGGATACAACACTGTATTCATGTGGGCATGGAAGTACAGGGAACCAGTTCTTGATCTTTTCGAAATGATCACAGGCAACAGGAATAGCTACGCGATGTTCAGGGTTGGAGGAGTTCGCCGGGACATTGAGAATAATAAGATACCTGTAATCAGGAAGATACTGGCTGATGTTAAGAAAAAAACTGATCTGTTAACAGGCGCAGTCATGGATGATCCTGTCATTCATGCCAGGACTAAAGGTGTGGGCATCCTTACAAAGCAGGATGTTATAGATTATGCTGCTGTTGGTCCGACTGCAAGGGCTTCAGGAGTAGCAATTGACATCAGGAAGGATGATCCTTATGCCGCTTATCCGCTTGTGAACTGGAAAGTGATCACAGCAGAGGAAGGCGACGTCTTTGCCAAGGCGCAGGTCAGGCTCCTGGAAATGTACGAATCAATCTCAATTATTGAACAATGCCTCAGCGGCCTGGAAAAAACAAAAGAAGGTGATATAAATGTAGTCGTTAAAGAGATACCTGAGGGCAGCGGCGCCGGACGTGCTGAGGCTCCCAGGGGAGAAGTATTTCATTACGTGGTGTCTGATGGCTCCAACTCGCCTGCAAGGCATAAGATCAGGGCACCGAGTTATGTCAACATTGCCACATTCAAGAAATCTTGTATCGGACAGACAATTGCAGATGCAACAATTTCGCTGGCTGCTGTTGATCCATGTTATTGCTGTACTGAACGTCTTGCTGTTGCTTATGATCAGAAATCAGGCAGGAAGATCTGGAACGCAAAAGATCTCATTGATTTATCAACGGGTAAAACCTCTGAACTGAAGAAAAACCTTATCCAATTGAAATGAATGAGTTTATCTCCATAATATCACAGCCATCTGTTTGCAGCTACCTGCAATTCCTTATATTGTTACCCATTGCGGCAGGGCTTCTCCTGTTACTTATTCCTGACAGGTTTTTAACAGCAAAAGGCATCTTTGCGGTGATAATAAGTCTTGTTACCGGCTATTTTACTGTTTCATTGTTCAGTTCGTCCGTTCAGATGGCCGTACTGGACGGGATCATCGGTAAATCATGTATTCTGCTTTTTGGTTCGAATTTATTTCAGGAACTGGACAGGTACTTTACATTTACAATTGATAATCTCAGCAAACTGATAGTACTGTTTATC
Source organism: Bacteroidia bacterium (assembly GCA_026391215.1). Classification (GTDB taxonomy): domain Bacteria; phylum Bacteroidota; class Bacteroidia; order Bacteroidales; family VadinHA17; genus LD21. The sequence goes on along the minus strand of JAPLDX010000122.1, from coordinate 1,613 downwards.
AGCATTTTCGCTGTTTTGATTTTATTATATTCATTAGTATATATCAAAACCGGACGGGTAAAGCATTACTACACATGGTTCCTGATCACTATTGGCTGCTCCTATGGTGCAGTATTATCTGACAACCTGCTGTTGTTCCTCACCTTCTGGGGTATCCTGGGGATCACTCTTTATAAGCTCATCCCGGGACGCGATGAGGAGAGCTCAGCAACTGCAAAGAAAACCCTCATTCTGATCGGGGCATCAGATTCAATAATGATACTTGGAATCGGCTTACTCTGGAGGCTGACCGGATCATTAAGCATCGACTCTATCAATCTGCCAACTACCAACATTCTTTCAATAACAGCTTTCCTTGCACTTCTGGTCGGGAGCTTTGCAAAAGCAGGAGCCTTTCCTTTCCATTCATGGGTTCCGGATTATGCCAAAGATGCTCCCGCCTCTTCATCTGCACTGCTTCCTGCTTCTCTGGATAAGCTGCTGGGAATATATTTCCTGGCAAGGATGACCACTGATATCTTCATACTTGGTGATTGGATGAGATTGTTGTTGCTCACAATTGGAGTGATCACAATAATCACTGCAGTTATGATGGCCCTGGTACAGCATAATTACAAGCGGCTTCTGGGATTTCATGCAGTTTCACAGGTGGGTTATATGATCCTTGGCTTCGGGCTTGGTTCGATGATCGGGATTGCTGCCGGTCTCTTCCATATGATCAACCAGGCCCTCTACAAAAGTGGACTTCTGCTTTCGGCGGGCTGCGTCGAGTACCGTACCGGAGAAGAAAATATTGATGAGCTTGGAGGACTTTCAAAAGCGATGCCTATAACATTTGTTGCCGCTCTCATCTTTGCCATGTCGATCTCAGGAGTACCGCCACTTAATGGTTTTGCTTCAAAATGGATGATCTACCAGGGAATAATTGACTTCGGTTCCGGAGCTGGTATTGCAAATAAACTCTGGGTAATATGGCTTGGATTGGCTGTTCTTGGATCAGCTCTTACCCTTGCAAGCTTTATTAAACTCATCGGAGGTATATTCCTCAGCCGTCGCCGGCCATCTCTTGAGAATGTGCGCGAGGTGCCATTTCTTATGTGGCTACCTTTAGTAATACTGGCTTTGTTCTGTATAGGCTTTGGTGTATTTGCCACAAACGTAATAGTACCAAAACTGTTCATGCCAGTAACAGGTGAATTCCAATTTATAGGATTCTGGAATTCATCAGTTGTTTCGTTGCTGGTATTAATCTCATTAGTTCTTGGAATAATCCTATACCTTGCTTTAAACCTTAAAAAATTCAGAAGAGAGGACAGCTTCATAGGAGGGGAAACAATTCAGGATCAGGCAAGTTTTGCTACACCTGAATTTTATAAGACTATCGTAGAATTCAAATTCTTTTCATGGATCTATAAGAAAGCTGAAGAGAAATGGTTTGATATTTATGACCTGTCAAAGAAGTTCGTGCTCTGGCTGAGTCACCTGTTCAGTGAAGCTCACTCAGGTGTACTGCCGGACTATATTATCTGGGCCTGTGCCGGATTGATTATTATGTTGCTGATTATGATATAAATACCTTAATATAAATGGAAATTGCCATATCCATAATAACA
>JAPLDX010000130.1 GCA_026391215.1 Bacteroidia bacterium | reverse complement strand
CCGCCTGATGGCGGATCCATTCGGAATGACAAGTTATTTATTCAGGAGGGGGTAGTGGCGGCGATTCTGTCGACAGAATCGCCGCCACTACCCCCTCCTGAATAAATAACTTGTCATTCCGAATGGATCCGCCATCAGGCGGAGGAATGAGGAATCTCAACTTGAATTGGCAGAATTTATTGTATTTAGATGAAGTAGCAAAGATATTCAATCAACATTTTATTCATGATTACCGATTATTATTAATTAAAAATATATTTCAGGAATATGAAATTATCTCAATTCAGATATAACCTGCCGCAGGAACTTATAGCTCTTTATCCTTCGCCAAACAGGGATGAATCAAGATTGCTTGTTGTGAACAGGAAGACAAAGAAGTTTGAGCACAGGATCTTCAAGGATATTATTGAATATTTTCAGGAGAAGGATGTGCTGGTATTCAATAACACAAAAGTATTTCCGGCAAGGTTGTATGGCAATAAGGAGAAGACAGGCGCGGAGATTGAGGTTTTTCTGTTGCGCGAGCTGAACAGGGAACAGCGTTTGTGGGATGTTCTTGTTGATCCTGCCAGGAAAATAAGGATTGGCAATAAGCTTTATTTTGGTGAAGACGACCTGCTGGTTGCTGAAGTGATTGACAATACAACATCGAGAGGCAGGACACTAAGGTTTCTTTTTGACGGCACGTATGACGAATTCAAACAGACACTATACAGTCTGGGAGAAACACCACTGCCAAAGTTCATAAACAGGCCTGTGGAACCATCGGACAATGAAAGATACCAGACAATCTTTGCAAAGTACGAAGGAGCCGTTGCAGCGCCCACTGCAGGATTGCATTTCAGCAGGGAGCTGTTAAAAAAGCTTGAGATCATCGGTGTTGATTTTGCCGAAATAACACTGCATGTAGGTCTGGGTAATTTCAGAAGCGTTGATGTTGAGGATCTTACCAAGCACAAGGTCGATTCGGAAAGGATCAGGATCACAGACGAAGCTTCTGAGATTGTCAATAAGGCAAAAGATAATAAATACAGAATATGTGCTGTCGGAACGACTGTTGTCAGGACGCTTGAGAGTTCAGTTTCGACCAATGGTTATCTGAAGCCTTTTGACGGCTGGACCAATAAGTTCATTTTCCCGCCGTATGAGTTCAAGGTGCCTGACATGATGATCAGCAATTTCCATCTGCCATATTCAACGCTGCTTATGATGGTTGCAGCCTTTGCAGGATATGATCTTCTATTTGATGCTTATAAGACGGCGGTTAAGGAGAAGTACAGGTTCGGCACTTACGGGGACGCGATGTTGGTGATGTAATGGTGTAACGGCACAACGGTGCAACGGTACTCATAGACCCCCCAACCCCCCTGAAGGGGGGCCAATTACATTCTTAAACAAAATTGTATTGAAACCTGAAATTAGACCCCCTTCAGGGGGCAGGGGGTGTTAAGGATTAAGCCGGATTTCAGGGATATTTCCGGTTTCTTGTTTTATAAAAAGTACCGCTCATTTACAGATTTTCCCTGCTGGTCAAAAAGAATTAGCAAATCCTGAAATATTTTTTATCTTTAAAAGTTTTATAAAAGGGTGCAGTAATGCAACCCTGGTACATTGTTTACAGTCATAGAAGTGACATAGAAAAGTCCGTTTGAATTTGAGAGGTACGGGCAGGAAATTAAATTTTAAATTGGCCGGTGTTAAAAAAAAGAAGATAACGCCGGGCAAAATTTTATTGTAATAAACTGATGATAATAAAAGAAATACCATATAAATGAGGAGGTATATCATGAGAACGGTACAAAACAAATCATTTGGAATTCCGGATGTCGGCCGGGATTTCAGAAAGCGTACTTTAATGATGCGCTTAAAAATTGTTCTGTGTGCAGTACTTTTGGTACTGGCATTTGGGAACCAGGAGATCCTTGGTCAGGGAGTCGGGATCAGCGAATCAACGATCACCCCTGACGGATCAGCGATCCTGGAGCTGCAATCCTCTTTACGAGGATTTCTTGCTCCGCGCATGACTACCGCATTACGTACAGCGATAGGCAGTCCTGCGAACGGATTGCTGGTTTACGATACCGATCTCAAATCGTTCTGGTATTATGATGCAGCTGATGCAACGTGGAAAGCTTTCCCGTCAGTATCGGTAGGCTGGGGAACATCCAATCAGCTCCTCGGCATGAATAATGCAGGCAATGGCAATGAATACAAAACATTGAATGGAAGTGCAAACATTGTAGTAACATTTCCTTCAGCAGGCAACATTTTAATAAATACTATTCAACCAATAAATACAGGCGCAACACCGACATTTGCAGGCCTGAGAGTTACAGGTTTAACTCCTGATGCAGGAGTATATACCAATGGCACCAGTTGGTTAACCTCCACTCCTCCCTCAACAGGTATTATCGGTTACTGGAATCGGACAGGAACAATATTGTCTCCATCTAATCCCGGAGATAACGTAACTACATCAGGAAATATATCAACAACAGGAATCGGAACAATTACTGCGGCAGGTTTGCTGACAGGACAGGCCGGAGCAACTATTTCGGGTGGAACAATCAACTTAAATAACAATTCAAATTATGTTACGAATATAAATACAGGAGGCTCAACAGGCAACGTAACAATAGGGAACGCTTCAAGCTCACTTTATCTTCCTAAGTTCACTACTCCGGGATTATTGCATAATACAGCAGCGGGACTGGTAACCTCAGGACCTGTTGATCTTGCAGGAGGTTCAAATTTCATAACGGGTATTTTACCTCTGTCTAGTGGAGGAACAAGCGCAAACCTGACGGCATCAAACGGAGGCATAGTCTGGAGCAATGCAACGCAGTTCCAAATACTCCCCGGCACACCAACAGCATACAAAATCTTATTCAGCGGTGCAACAGGCTCTCCTTCATGGTCAGCATACATAATGCCTCCTTCATTTGGGGGAGCAGGAGAGATCATGTACACGTCGAACGGGACAACAGTAACGAACCTTGCAGCAGGTACAGCAGGTTACTATCTAAGGAGCAACGGAGGAGCAGCGCCATCATGGAACAGGATCAACCTGGCATCATCAGGTGAGGTGATGAATGTATTGCCAATAGCGAACGGAGGTACAAATTCCGGAACGGCACTCTCCGGACAATCGATAATGATTTCAAATAGTTCGGCGATTGTTCAAGGTCAGTCTGGGACTACAACGACAGTGCTTCATGGCAATGCATTGGGAGCGCCAACTTATGGTCCGGTAACTCTTACGACTGATATTACCGGTACTTTGCCTGTATTTAATGGTGGCACCGGACTAACGACCTTTGGTGGAACAAATACAGTATTATACACGTCAGCACCTGATATATTGACATATGTACCAGCCTCAACGGCACCTGGGCAGTTTTTACAGACGAACTCGTTAGCAGGTGTACCTACATGGAAATCAATTCTATCTGTAGCCAATGGAGGAACTAACTCTAGTGTAATTCTTAATAATAATAGGTTGATGGTATCGAGTGGGGGGAGCATAGTAGAAGCGTCAGAGCTTGGGACAGGAGAGATAATAGTAGGTCTTACGGGAGGCGCGCCTCAACTGGTTCCACTTGGAGGAGATGCAACTATCGATGTTGCAGGGGCATTAACGTTGGCCAGTACGGGAGTAGTAGTTGGTCCGTACGGAGATGCCACTCATGTAGGGCAGTTCACGGTAGATGATAAGGGGAGGCTAACCAATGCGATAGATGTGTTGATCACAGGAGTATCGCCGGTAGGGTCATCGCTTGGTAGTGGTAACATATG
>JAPLDX010000111.1 GCA_026391215.1 Bacteroidia bacterium | reverse complement strand
TCAATTTTACCGTAATTGCCAGCCATATCATTGATATACAAACTATTATTAATACTATTTATAGCGGAGATATTGAATGAATATAACAAAAACGCCCCGGGGAGGGGCGAATTGGTCTTGCTGTTCCCGAGTCGCTTCTCCCGGTTTGCGGGATTTCCTCCCTTCGGTCGTCAAGCTCCTGGGATTTCGTCCCGCTCTGCCGGACTCAACTTGTAATCGTGCAATAGTGATTTGTAGGCTGAAGCTTTCTTTGGCTTCTGTATCTTTAGAGAAGGCGGATTAATCAGCCCAGTTCAGTCAGCGCTTTTACCAGAACATCAAGTTCTTCCAGGGATGTATAAACATTAGGCGTTATCCTGCACCCATGAACGCCTGCTCCATCGACAGGGGCACAATAGATCCTGTATTTTTTAAACAATATATCGCCAAGCTCACCAGGCGTTATCCCCTTCACTCCCACATTTGCAATGGCACACGATCTCTGAGGATCTGCAGGTGTATTGAGAATTATGTGAGGCATATTCCTCACCTTGCCGGACCAGTAATGCTGGAGGAACCTGAATCTTGTCTCTTTCCTTTCTGCACCCAGCATGTTATAAAAATCGATAGCTTCAGATACCGTAAGATCGGTATGAGCAGGATGCGTACCAATCTGATTCAACCTTAGAATATTGTCGGGATTTGATTCGCCTGAGGCAATCAAGGGCCATATCTTGCTTATGTTCACCTTTTTTACATACAATATACCGGATCCAAGAGGAACACTGAGCCATTTATGGAGACTGCTTCCATAATAATCGCAATCCAGTTCCGGGATAGTGAACCTGAAATGACCAAAGGCATGAGCACCGTCGACCATAACCTGCACTCCCCTGCTGTGAGCCATATCACAGATCGCCCTTACAGGAAGTATCTGCCCCGTGATGTTTATCATATGGCATACCATAAGCAATCTTGTTTTTTCTGTTATGGCATCGGCATAGAGATTTACGATCTCTTCATCAGACCCGGGATGGTTCGGAACAGAAATAACTTTATTTATAACACCATATCTGGCTGCAACCTGTTTGAACATATTCAGCATCGAGGGATAATCCTGTTCTGCCATAACAGCCTCATCGCCTTGTTTCCAGTCAAATCCGCTTATAATAATATCGAGAGATTCTGTGGTATTCCGGGTGAGTATCAGCTCATCGGCAGGGCATCCTGCCAGTGCGGCAAGCTTCGCAGCCATTGCTTTCTTATTTTCAAACTGCACTGTCCGCATGTACCAGGATCCCTGGTAGTTTATCTCACGTACATGCTTTATAAAACTCTCGAGCGTCTGCTGAGGCAGAAAACAATAATAACCATTTTCAAGGTTGATATAATCAGGATTCAGAAGGTATCCGGCTCTTATCTGCTTCCAGAAATCCTCATTTTCCGCCAGTTCTGCAGAAGGAATTTCCGCAACAGACTCTATCAGTCTGGTCAGTCTGCCAGGGTCAATTATGCTTCCAAGTCCAAGAAGCCCGGCACTCTTTAGAAATGAACGCTTATCCATTGTTTTTTCTAATAAAGATAGGATTTATCGGGATTACGAGCATTTAAGGTAAATATAATAATGATTACCTTTATTATGATAATCTTTTGAGACCTTTACTTATCCAAAAACTGTCAAAATGAACTTTAAGCATTCCTTAAAAAAACTGCGTTTTGACCTGTTCTTTACTTCTTCTTTTATTCTGTTATCAAATTTCGGATACAGCCAGGTAAAGAGCTGGGAAGGGAGCATTGTAATCCCAACCTACAGGTGGGAAGAGGATGTGAATCCTAAATTCTGGGCAATGGAAGGTGGCGCCAAAGGCGCTGCAACAGTGAGGAATCCAATTGTATATCCTTACACTATGCAGGATCATCTCTCCCGCAAACTGGAAAATGTCACCTGGAAAGCAATTTTCCTCGAAAATGAATATCTGAAAATAACATGCCTCCCTGAGCTGGGTGGCCGGTTACATTCTGTATATGACAAAACAACCGGTCGCGAGATGTTTCATAAAAACAGTGTGATAAAACCCAGTATGATAGCCATGCGCGGAGCTTTTATAAGCGGAGGCGTCGAATGGAATGCCGGGCCACAGGTACATACAGTAACTGTTCTTTCGCCTGTGGATGTCATCTCCGGAACAAATGAGGATGGTTCAGCCTGGATTGAGGTCAATAACCTGGAGAAAAGCCTTCGGACACAATGGACCGTAAGGGTTACTCTTCATCCCGGGAAAGCTTACCTGGATGAAGATATCCGTATCTATAATCCTGCAGAGGCAATGAATCCCTATTATTTCTGGAATTGTACCGCTTTTCCTCAACTGCCAGGGACAAGGTTTATTTACCCGATGAGCCTGGGTACTGATCATTATGGAATTGAGTTCTTCAACTGGCCGGTCAACAAGGGTAAAGATCTATCTTGGACAAAAAACTACGAAGATGCCGCCTCCATCTTTGCAGTGAACTGTGCGTATGATTTTTTCGGGGCATATGATGTTGATCTTGACCAGGGAGTAATACAGGTTGCCAATCATAATGAGCACAGCGGTAAAAAAGCCTGGACATGGGGACAGGGAGAATATGGAAGGATCTGCCAGAAGAATCTTACAGACTCGGATGGAAATTATATTGAGGTCCAGAGTGGTCCTTTGCCAACTCAATCTGACTATGGAAACCTTGCACCAAAAGCTCAGATCTCATGGAAAGAATACTGGTATCCTGTCCATGGATTGAATGATGGTTTTGAATTTGCCAATAAACAGGTTGCTTTCAGAACAGAGAGGAAAAACGAACAGCTGGAAATTAGAATGATTGCAACTGAAAAACTTGAACAGGCTACCCTCAAATTATACGATGGCGAAAAAGAGATCCTGGCAAAACAGGTGGATCTTTCTCCTGAAAAAGCAGCCACTGTATCTCTTGCAGAACCCGCCGGGAAACGGCTGACAATTGTTCTTAAATCCACCTCAGGTGAAGAACTGGCACGATATGAAAGCCCGCTTCCATTGCCTGAAGTTAATCCTCCCAATCCGCCATCATATCTTAACAAGGCTGATAATCAGCTTACTATTGAAGAGATGTATCTGGTGGCACAAAAATACGATCGTTCTCTTGATCGCAATAAGGCAAGAGAATATTATAACAGGATCCTTGAAATTGATTCGCTTCACCTGGCTGCCCTGAGGGATCTTGCTGTACTCGATTTCGAAGCAGCGCGATATGACGAAGCTTCGGAAAGGCTTACAAAAGCCCTTGAGCAGATACCTAATGATGACGGAATTGCATGGTATTTCCTGGGATCATGCAAACTCAAACAAAATAATCCGGATGATGCCATAAAATGCGGATTTAAATCATCCAGGTGTCTTGGCACCGAGTCTATAGGCTTTGATCTTGCCGGCCGGGGCTTCATGCTGCAAAAAAATTATCCGGAAGCTCTTCTATCCTTTAAAAAAGCTAGCCTTGCAAACCAGAATAACGCGTCGGCACTTCATCATTACCTTTTTGCCCTTTACGCCAGCGGTCAGAAAGAAAAAGCCCTGGAATTAACCAGGACACGGATCAACACTTACCCCACTGAACTGACAACCAGGGCCCTGGAAGCAATTATCCTGGATAATCCAACAGGATTTGTATCAGATACCAGGAAATTTTTGGGAGAATATGATTTTGAAATGCTGGAAACAAGCATAGCCTTTTCCGAATGTGGTCTTCTTAAAGAAGCAGCCTGGATTCTTGAAAACTCCTGCATAAAAGGTCGGGATGAGAATAAACAGAACTTCCTTATCCAGTACCATCTTGCTTACCTGTATTCTCAACCGGGAGATTTAGAAAAGTCTTCGGATTATCTTTCAAAAGCATCAAATAATTATAACGACTTTATCCTGGCCTCAAGACCTGAATCTATGGAAGTCCTGGAATATGCGGTCAAACAAAATCCCAACGATGCGCTTGCTCTTTATCAGCTGGGAAATCTGTATGGAAATTTCGGAAGGCTGGATGAGGCTGCCAGCAGCTGGAATAAATCGGTGGAATTAAATCCGGCTATGAGTATACCATGGCGAAATCTGGGCTGGTATTATCGGGCAATCATGAAAGATTACGCACGATCTGAATTGTGCTTTCGAAATGCCATCAAGGCAAGACCATACGATCAGACTCTTTACAGGGATCTTGCAGGAGTGCTTATCGATGATGGCAAAAGACCTGAGGCGATTTCCCTGCTTGAAAACATGTTATTTAAAGGTACCCGTCGGTCAGATATTATTATTGACTTAGCTCAGGCCTACCTTGATGAAGGACGGTATGATGAATCCGTCAAGCTTCTGATGTCAACTCCATATTTTGTGAACTTGGAAGGATCCAGCATCACCTGGAATATCTTCAGTCAGTCTCATATCAGGAAAGGAATAGAGCTGTTTAATCAGAAGAAATACAAAGATGCCCTGACTCATTTCGAAGCTGCATTAACCTTCCCTGAAAATCTTGGTGTTGGCGAATCATCCCGGACCGAAGAAGCAGAAGCATTGTCCTGGAAGAATAAGACACTGATTGCTCTTGGAAAACCTGTTCCACGCTGAATAAAAAAGTCCCGGGGAGGGGCGACTTCAAGATAGCTATAGGTCATGACAGACCACCGGAGGTCGGGGAATAACCATGATGCATGGTGAGAGAGGAAGATGAATGCTCAGAGTTAATCAGATAAAATGACAATTTCTTCTAAAACTGCTGTGTGCCGGTTACAATCTGTCCCGGCAGAATAGCTATCGAAGGTTCCTCAATCACATTTGAATTTATGTCTGTGATCCTGATCCGGAGAGGACCGCTGCCCAGATCTGTACCTTCAAACAAATTGGACTCCTCTCGTGTCAGCGTTATCCACGCGCCTGTTTTATATACCTCGACTTTTGTGATCAGGTTTTTATGGTCAAGCACAGTCAGACTCACCCAGAATTCACTGCTGCCTGGACTAAAATAAAACCTCACCGGATCGGTGATCGGGCATGGATTAACATACCATATAATCGGAGTTATGCCCTGTGAAATGTTTTCTAACAGCGCAAATCCATCTTCTGAAAAATCAAGATCTCCGGCATATTCGGCTCCGGGATTACAGTCAGACACCTTATAAGTTGAACTGCCTGTAGGACTCGTAACCGTAATACATGCACCACACATAGCTGACGCATTGTAAGTCACAGTATTTACTGCAGCATAGGTCAGACTGCTCAGTGTTGAAGCCGGGAATGAGCATGCAACCACAGTGGAGACCAGGTCAAATTCTACATATGAAGCTCTTCCTGAAAACTCACCTTCAGCATTTTTGATACACCGGACAGAATAACCATATTGCTTCAGCTTGCTCGCTTCAGTCAGCTCACTTCCCGTGGCTGTCAGGTAATGCGACCATGCATTATTGATATTATCCTCATTAAATCCCCACATGTAATTATTGTTTCCGATCCCCGAGAACACTCCGTCATTCCCGTCGCGGTAACCTCCCGGGAGAGCTTTAAACCCCGACTCATTCGTTGCTCCGGTATTGCCTGTCCAGTGGCTTGTACCTGCCTCCTTGAGCTTACTCCCCGCATCGGCCGTTCCAAGATAGCTTACCAGTGAAGCTGTCTCTGTATTGGTCGGCAAACGCCAGCCTGCCGGACATAAACGTCCTGTATTGATTGAATACCAGTTATATAATGCGCCATAAGTGTTCTTATTGGCTGTTTCATTGTTATCATACCAGCAATAAGATGCGTCCCAGGTCCATGACCAGTAATCATTTCTTGATTCCAATGTCAGGGATATACCATCGTTTAACTTTGTAGTTCTCAGGTTTTCGGCCATCCAGATCTGCGAACCAATTTGTACGACAGGATAATTATTATTGTCACCATCTGTACAGGCACTGAAGGTAAAGGTGACCGTTTTATCTGATGAGGGAACATCTGTTATTATTGTCGTGTAAATTCCGGAGATACCGGAATATTTCAGCAGATCCCCCGTGGTATAGTCCATGTCAATAATACCCTCCGTTCCTTTTGTGTCTTTTATTTCCTTCTCCAGCTCTGCAGCCATATTATCGCTGATCTTTTCAATCCTTATCCTGCCGGGATTGTTCCTGACGCACAACAATTTACCCGAATAGCTGTAATTTATGCCATTTATATTTACCAGGTAAAAACCGTCTTTTAATCCTGATATTCTCAATGTCTGAGGGGATCCGTCAAGAAAACGATTCGTTTTAAATACTGTTTTACCTGACATATCAGTCACTGAAATAAGCGCCTCTCCTGCTGCTGAAGGTGAAAATTGCAGCATTGAACCTTCGGTCATCGGATTAGGATAAATCTTCAGTTCAGGTGATTGTTCTTTACCCCCGGGCTCAATAGCAGTTGTAAGGTTCAGCCTCAGGATATCTGTTCCGTTCAGAACAAGCAAGGTGCCTTTAGTTACATTATCGACGTTAACGGAATTAACGGTAACAGATGCACCACTACCTGCGAAGGAAATTAGAAAGGGTTGAGCATTAGATTCAGGAAGTAAAAGAGCTATTATTGCAAGTACCATTAAATTTCTCATGGGTTTCTCTTATTATTGAATACTATTATCAAATTTAATATTTTCAGAATCAAAATCAATTCTTTTATATATGCAGCGAGCGCAATATAGTTATGCAGCTTTGACTAACGGAGCTGAAAGCGTAGTTGGTAGCGAAACAGGGTCGTGCAGTCTGGAAGTTATGTTTCTTTTTTCCGCTTCGCGGAATTGCTTATTTAATTAATTATTCATATATTTGATAATTATTTTAATCATTAATGATAATATATAACCATAATGATTAATAAATTTATCATAAACAGGACTTCCATGAGTAATTCTGCGATAGTACGGTCGCTTGGATCTTTCATCCGGGAGCACCGGATAAGGCAGAATAAAACTCAGGCAGAACTGGCCGGCGAGGCTGGTATCAGCAGGATGTCTCTTAACTTCTTTGAGAACGGGGAGAACACCAGCCTGATCACATTTATCAGCCTGTTGAGAGCACTTAACCTGCTCTATACTCTCGACGCTTTCGTGACAGAACAGCAGATAAGCCCACTGCAGCTTGCCAGGATGTTAATAGCGAAAAGATCAAGAGCTACAGGTACATCAAAGAAAACAGGTAAAGTAAAATCTGACTGGTAATGGTATCTGCTGCATTTGTAAATATGTGGAACAAGAGGGTAGGCGCTATATCGTGGGACAGCTCAACAGGTACAGGTTACTTCGAGTTTGACCCGGCCTTCCTGAAACTTAACCTTGAAATATCTCCTCTGAAAATTTTTGCTGCCGGTTCAGCCGGGAAAATATTCTCCTTCCCTGAACTAAGGAATATTCCGTCATTCAGAGGATTGCCTGGCCTTCTGGCCGATATCCTGCCTGATCGTTATGGAAATGCACTTATCAATACCTGGCTTGCACGCAGAGGACGGCCCGCAAATAGTCTGAATCCGGTTGAAATTCTTTGTTTTACAGGTAAGAGAGGTATGGGAACACTGGAAATAGAACCTGCATTTCCGGAAGGTCCCGATAAAGCTGAAAAAATTGAGATAGATGAGCTCGTAAAAATTGCAGATGATATTCTTACAGGCCGGAAAGATTTCTCTGTTAAACTGCCCGATAATGAGGAAAAAGCAATGCTCGACATCCTTAAAATGGGATCCTCCCCTGCCGGCGCCAGAGCAAAAGTACTGGTTGCTTTCAATCCGAAGACAGTGGAAGTTCGCAGCGGACAGACAGATGTCCCTCGTGGCTTTTCACACTGGCTGCTCAAATTCGACGGAGTGACCGACAGTCAGTTCGGATCCACTTCCGGTTATGGCCGGGTGGAGTTGGCCTACTACCTGATGGCAAAAGATGCCGGAATTGAAATGAATGAATGCAGGCTGCTGGAGGAAAACGGCAGAGCCCACTTTATGACGCGCAGATTCGACCGCGAACAGGGGAATAAAAAGGTTCACATGCAAAGTTTCTTTGCCATTCAGCACTACGATTTTAACGATATTACGCTTTACAGCTACGAAATGCTTTTTGAAACGATGCGCTTACTCCGGCTCCCCTATCCTCAGGCAGAACAGCTTTTCCGGAGAATGGTTTTTAATGTCCTGGCACGCATTTGTGATGATCACACAAAAAACTTTGCATTCTTAATGAACGAGGACGGTCTCTGGAGATTATCACCCGCTTACGATATCTGTCATTCCTACCGGCCTGAAAGTCTATGGGTAAGTCAGCAATCGTTAAGTGTTAACGGCAAGAGGAAGAATATTAATCGCGATGATCTTATTTCTGTTGCAAAACAGATGAATATAAAAAAGGCCTCAGGAATTATAAATGAAATTAACAGAATTGTCACGGATTGGAATTCATATGCAGAACAGACAAAAGTGCTTTCTCCTCTCAGGGATTCAATTGATAAAACTCTGATCAAACTTTAGAATAAAATTTGTCTCTGCTGGTAACAAGTGAACCAGACAAACGTAGGGAAGTAGTCTTACAGTCATGCGGTCGTGCAGTCGTGCAGTCTGTCGTGTCGCTGACGCTGGAGAGCCAGACAAGCCGGAGGCTGTAACGACCGTATAAGTGATTCAGGAGTTAAAAACTATAACTTAAACCAAACCTGAAATGTGAACCGCCAAAGTCAGTATTATTATATGTATTTGAATAATCATTACCTCCATCATGTTCCATTATAAAACTTCCGACAGGCGTGAAATTGAACTCGTAATTGCCAAACAAATACAACTTCCTGTAAATCGGAAACGAAACATCAACATTGAGAAACATAACAAGCATACTGGCTTTCCCCGTCAGATAAACATCAGTTCCAGCGTATGGTGGGACCATAACAGTTGACTGATGCAGTTCGGTAAGGCAATGACCCACTCCCAGCGTCGTTGAAAGACGGACAGGTGTATTGTCACCAACAAATTGACCTGTCAACCCGACTTTCTGAGAAAAAAGAGATGCGGTGGAAGTATAATTTATATTCGTGGTAAAGACATCTTCATCGGCCTTCAAACTGTTCACGTCCAGAGAAAGGCCAAAATTCTCATTGAAAAAGTATCTCACATTTGCATAAGGCCCATTCAACAATCCGAATCCGGTTATTGATCCGGTGACAGTCCCGGTCGGGTTATAATTAAAAAAATTGCAGGAACCCGCAAGCCATGGCGCGGAAAATGAAAAACCACCAAATCCGATCCTTAAATCAAATGATTTTACATTTTTACTTTTCAGAATGGATTGATCTGATTGGGCGGCATCCGTTTTTTGCGCATCAATAACACCTTCTTTTGCAGTCTTTACTGTGGGGTCTTTCCGAAAGTCATCAGTCTTTACTTCGCCGGCATTTACTTTTATCATATCGCCTACCTGAGCGGTTTCAACCTCAATTACATCCTGATTGATTAATGTAAAGGTATTGTTCTCAACGCAATACATGGAAATGTAAATGTCTTTACCATCTTTTTGGATATTGGCAACAATAAAAGCCTGATTGCTTTTCCAGGCGGGGATTGCAATCGCTCCACCAAATTTCCCGTTATTCAGGGCATTTGAAAAGTATGCATCACCGGGTCCGTAGTACCGGCTATCCCAATCCTGCGAACGTGTACCAACGCCAACTCCTTCGTCAGCTACTGCTGTTAAAATTGTAAACCCGGCTTTTGTAAATGCTGCTTTGTAATTTTGCAAAAGATACGCAGGGTTATCGTCAACCGAAATGGAATATTGTATTCTTATAACCTTCCCTTCAAGTATTTTGGGCTTATCAAAATTAATTTTGCCATTTTCATCAACGGGTATTTTATATGTTCCCCATTTTGTTTCTTTGTAAAATTCTATCACAGCACCTTCGAATCGGCCTATTAAAGGGTAGTCTTTACTGTTTTCAACATCTGTTTTC
>JAPLDX010000103.1 GCA_026391215.1 Bacteroidia bacterium | reverse complement strand
GGAATGGTGCGGATTGCCTGTAGTCGAGCTATTAGTGTAGATGCTGATCCACGAAGTGCCATTGAAAATTTCAACCGTACAGGAACCACCATAACCTTCAATAAAATACTGGTCAAATTCCAATGTAATGTTTGCAGTAGTAGTAGCATCAAAGACCGGGGAGGTCAGACATACTTCTTCAGCTAATCCATTGTCGCTTAGTTTATCACTGTCAAAACAGGCGAAAGGTCCGGCAACAGGATCTCCCGGCGAGCGTCGTCCCGGATTATCGAGATGCCACAAATCAGCTAATGGGTCACCAATACTGGTCTGAACTGTCCATCCGGCAGGCGGAGTTGTACCTGAGGCTGTACTGAAGTCTTCCTGCAGTAAAATAGTTTGTGCCTGCAGGAAATAAAATACAGTTAACATAAGGAAACCTGAAAGAAATGATCTCTTCAGAGAGAAAGTTGGGATGAAGAAGAGGTTGACTGGTGCAAGGTGTATAGAGTCAATACCTGTTAAAATGATCAGGAATAAGTACGTGACCAGTGAGGTTGATCTCAGGTAGAAGCAAAAAAGGAAGTGTAATGTTTCAGATATATTGTTTAATTTTACATTGAATTAAAGATCAAATGTATAAGCTTCAGATAGTTGTATTATTTGCCCTTTCGATCTTTATTGCCGGCTGTGACGGCGACGAGGATGACGGTCCAAATATAAAATCCCTGGAATTAACACTTTCGAAGAGCAGGATAGTCGGAGACAATACCGACTTTGCAAAAGTATCTGTAGTAAATCAGGATGGCAGAAGTGTTATGGAATATATAACTATCTACTATGACGGAGAAACAGTTAGCGGTGACAAAATAGCATCCCCTACTCCCTCAGTATCAACTGTATATGCAATGTACAATAACATAAAAAGCAATGAGGAAGAGATAGAGGTGGTTGAAGATAAGAATCTTAAGTTCAACAAAAACGTATTGCTTGAACAGTATACCGGTACCTGGTGTGGATGGTGTCCGCGGGCGATCTATCAGATCAGTAATCTTCAGAAGACCGACAATAGAGTTGTACATGTTGCCTATCATCTCAGTGATGAAATGACATATAGTCTTAACAGTACACTTTTCCAGTCATTTGGCTTTACCGGTATCCCGACAGTGCATGCTGACAGAAATATTGAATGGAAGGGAGAGCCTTCTGAAATTAAACCTCTCCATACACCCTCACGTATCGGAATATCAATGGAAGTTACAGGCAATATTGCACTGGTAACAGCCAATATAAACATTATGTTCGGCTACGATTTCGCTGAGAATCTGGAATTGTCGGTTTACCTTCTTAATGACAGTCTTATTGCCAACCAGGCAAATTATTACGATACTGATCCTTCCTCCCCATATTACAAGGCAGGTTCTATAATGGGCAATTTTGTTCACAGGAATGTAATGATAAAATCGGGTACAGATATTTTTGGCGATGCAATACCATCTGCATCCGTCGATATTGGCAGCATCTACGCCAAGGAAATTAAATTCACAAATTTCAGCTGCAGCGAAATAAAAAAGATGATTGTTATTGCTTTTGTCACCTACAGCAGCGGGTCCAGGACTGACGAGGTGCTGAACTGTATTAAAGCCAGGGTGGGAGAAAAACTGGAGTTTGTTTATGAAGACAGTTAAGTTATTCTTCCTTAGAAATTTACAGTAAGCTTTAGATTAAATCCCCTGTAGGCAGGCACTCTCTGGCAAACTCCTCCGGCGCATATCAGCCCTTCCCTCTGCCTTCCGTAACCCGTCGATATCCTCATATAATCCGTTGAAAAGCTTATACCTGAATTGTAATAGTGAGGTTCAGCACCTTGATTCTGATAGTTCCACATATCTGAGACAAAGAAGCTCAGGTGAGGTGCCAGCCCAACCTCTGCAAGGCCGGCCAGCCAGTTGCCGTCATCTTGTTTTGTCCACAGATGCTGCAGTTCTGTCCTAAGGGAAAAAGTCGTTGAAATACGGATCTGTGATTCAGCATTCAGAATAATCGCTTTGACAAAATCAGCCCCGGGATATTCGATAACAGCTTTGTCATATTTTAATGCAGTCAGTGCTGTGATTGTTTTCACTGACGGGCTCCATTTTCTTGTGATCTCGAATGTCAGATCCTGATAATAAACCTGATTGCCAAACGAAATCAGTATCGGGGAATTAGTGTCTTTAAGGTTCCTGACATGTGAGAAACCGAATCTGAGCTTTGTACCATAGCTGCCTCCGGGGAAAGTCCCTTTCTGAAGTGAATAATTGATGTCGGTTTGTATTGATGCTTCGCCTCTCGCCTGGGTGCTGTAAGGATAAATGCCTCCAAGAAGAGTAGTGTGCTGCCAGGTATTCGCTGGCAAATAATTGATCATCATGTAGTTGCCATACGATTCCCTCTCACTCCTGAAATCCATGCTTTTTAGAAACCTGGCTGAAGCATATATTCCGAATCCAGCTGCTGTATAGTTGCCGTTGACCAGAAAAGCCCCCCCATTAGCCATACTGTTAAGGTTAGCGATTGAAGGGTCAATACCCTTATTGGCATATTCTGTCTCAATATTGAGATTTGAATAATTTGCAGATAATCTGAGACTGTAGGCATTTACACTTGCAGGAAAATTGAAAACCGGACCAGTATATTCCTGATATCTGTTTATAAATCCTCCCCCCAGTTTTAGCCCAAGTTTTGTTTTCATTACTTCTCCAATATCAAGCTCTGTATTAAAGCCTCTCAGGTAACTTGAAGAGATATCCAGATAGCTTCTCGTTCTCCCTAAAATACCTGTTATCCTTAAGAATTTTACAGGTTTGATGATGACCCTCACGCCATTGACAGCATTGTTTATTCCCAGTTCACGGCTTTCATAAGCCCTCAGGATGAGTCCATTGCCGAACTGTTCATAAAAGCTGCCGGCAGTAACATCGATTACCTCTTTGGTATACCTGAAGTTCAGGTAGGTCAGACGGTTTCCTTCAAGCTGGTAGGGGTATCCTGACAAAGGCGGCATATAGGCTTCATACTGCAATGCCCCGGAAAAAGGTCCGTTGTTGTACTGCAGGAGTAAGTAGTTATTGGAAGCTACCGGATTTTCAGGTTTCGTTATAAGCAGCAGATCATCCCTGAGATAGTAGTGGGTATTACTTTCGAGGCTTCCTGATATTTGTCCGGAATTCTGAGCCAGAGCTGATGAAAAGATCAGCACCGACAATATCGCTATTCCGGTAATTCTATTCATCAGTGATCTTCTTTAGCTCCTTAAGCATGACAAACTCATCTCCCGGCAGATAGCCGGAATGCTTGTACACGTACTTTCCGTTTTTGTCAAAGATGAAGCAGAATGGAATGTCAATTACATTCATGGCTCGTTTAACATCCTGATTTTCGTCAATCAATACAATAAATGGCCAGTTCTTGCCTGAAGCCATGCTCTTCACCCTGGCTGCCGACCTTGAATCATCGATGCTTACTGCAATAAACTCGAAATCGACCTCTTTTTTCCATTCGTCATAAAGATCTGTGACCGCTTCAAATTCTTCAAGACAAGGACCGCAGTAGGTTGCCCAGAATGATATTATCAGAGGTTTTTTCAAAGCTGCATAGTCAGAAAGCCTGACCTCATCACCGTCTGTTGATTTGAGGACAACTGAAGGGAGCCGGGTCTGTGAAAACCCGGTCGTTGTGAAAGAAAGAAGAACGATTAATGTTGATAGCTTCTTCATATCTTAACTATAGTTTCATCTTAAGATTTTAATTGTTACTTACTGATCCACTATAGTACTTAGAAATTGAGTCAACCTTATGAGGTAAGAATTATTAATGAATTTCAAGGGTTTATTAGCCTTCAGGAATATATTAATTTTATCCTTATTAGCGGGAGAAATTGGATACAAACTATTTCGGTTCAGAAGCTTGGTAATGAAGGTTTTGTTATTAGTCCAACTGAAAAAATAAATCGGTTCTTCTGCATAAATATCTTTCTGATAAGGAATCCCATTCATATAAACAAGTTCCCTCCGTTCGATAATAAAAGTATGCAATACAAAAAGCGACAAGCGTCCATTATATATCACCTCCCCGAAAACTTCACTCGAATCAGCAATAATATTCTGTTTGACTTTGATTTTTCTGAAATAAACCGATGTATCACCTTTAAAATTCAGAAAATGAAATTGCAGTATTGCTTCTTTATCGAGCTTAATAATATTCTTCGATTTTGGTTCCTGCCAGAAAAGTTCATCCAGTAATCCGTTGTATTTTATGAGTTTACTTCTCACTACCTCTCCATTTGAAAGATAAATATCTCCTGAAAGCCATTCTGAATTAAAATAGGTTGTCGGATCAACCGGGAGAGCTGGCGTAAAAAGTTCGCCAGTCAGATATGGTTCAGAGTCAGGTAAGCCACAGTTTTCACTGGTGGCGTTTCTTTGGCCGGACAGAAGTTGAAATGTAAGAATCTGCAGAACTGCAAAAGCAAGTACTATTTTAATTTTCATAACTTCAGTTTGATTTGGATTGAACTGTAATAATCGCGGACCAATTTAGAGGAAGACCGTTTGAAGTAATACCCTGAATACTTATCCTGTAATCTCCCTGAAGATCAGAAGTGTAAAATTCAATCTGTCGCTTTTCTGTATTATGCAGTATTATTTCCGGATCCCATAATAATAACTGTCTTACATCAGGGATGTGTTTGTTGCTATAATCTGGAATATAATGTTCTGGTTTTGTATTGTTTAGACTTGAGAATGCCTGAAACCTGATAGTTGGCGTTCTGAATTGGATATTATTGATTTCCAGATTTTTGCTGAAAATAGCAAGAATACCTGGTAGTAACATCTCCCCATAATATCTGTTTACGGGCAATACATCTATGCGCATAATCTGGTTTGTACCAAGATTAATAATCTGATTTACGTCATCAATAGGTACTCCATCCAGAAAAATTGCTGGTTCTTTGTTAAGAAGTCCTCTATTCCGGGTATCCGTACAACTCAATATATAATTGTCTGTGCTTTTTCTGACTTTCAAGCTGGGTAATAGTTCTCTCGCGATCTCAACAAAATCAGTAAGAGGAAGATAATCAGCAGGAAAGACTTTGTAAAAGGATTTATAATAAATCCTGGGAATTGCCAATACATGATCAACTATTTTGCCAGTATCTATTTCAGACTTTTCATTGTAATATCTTTGAACTTCAGAAATATTCCTGCTTCGGACCATATAAGATCTGATGCCAGGTATAATGAATAACTCTGATGGAGTAAACGGTTGAAACAGCTCAAATTTATTGTCAAGTTCGATACTCGCTTTCGCACTCTCTTTAAGCCTGATAATTAATTCTTTCCCTTCATAGTAGTGATTAAGTAAGATGGCAAATGAACCCAAAGAATCGGCAGTGGTATACTGCATGTTTGCGATACTGTCCGGGGTGGAAACAAGTATTGTGTAGTTATTAATATCGTTTTCAATATCCATGGTACCTGTAACAGACTGATTGCCGGATTGCGGCATAGTTAAAACTCTCCCTTCTATTACAGGTCCTTCTATTTCGGAATGATAAATGCAACGATTCTGCCTTGGTTCTATAGTAATTGATGGTTTAGCAACGTTATTAAAACAGGATGATATTGAAGGTTCATCCGGAATACCAGGAACGATCTCGCTTATAGAAACCGAAAGCCTGGAAATGGTGTCTCCCGGAATGTCTTTGGTTTCAATGGAAAACGTCACTTTTTCTTTAGTATTGAAGAACTGCTTGTCCAAATGAACAATAAGGTTTTCATTTTTAATTTCGTCGACCGAATACTGGCCGGGGGACATAGTTGAAAGTCCGTTAAAAGATGTACTGTCAAACAGCTCTAGTTTTTTGTCAAACCGATTTGCAATTACTACTTCTTTTATAAAAAAGGAATACTCACCTTCATTTCTCATACAATTTGTATAAGATACTATCTGGTAAATATCCGAGTGAAGGGTATCAGAGAGGTAAATACTACCGAAAGCCATTTGATTTCTTATGTCAACTCTGACCTGGGTTATCAGCGAATTATGACGGTCACGTAATACCAGGTATGCATATTTACTCATCTGACCTGGATTTCCTTTTAAATACAGGGTATAGAATAAATTGTCGCCGGCAATGTATACGCGCCTGTCAGTATGGAGGTAAATACTTTCGGGTATTGCCGATAAATTCTTGTACTGTGCATTACATAGACAAAAACAATTGAGCAATATAAGCAGTATATATAATAAAGCTTTCATAAGCTATTATATAAAAATCCAAAATGAAGGAATCTTGGAATGTATACTTCCTGATCTATTGATCCGGCAGCCAACAGGTTCAGGAGGTAAGATATATGGCGTTTTTATTAATGCAGGCTGAGAATTTTCTAAATTTCTGAAATCAACGATATAAGCAGAATTGCTGACAGATGAAGCTTCGAAAAAGCCAATTGCTCTTATCTCCGTATCCGAAATGCATTTAATGTTTCCATTGAGCTGAGCAGCGATTGGATCAAAAAGTTTCCCTTCCGATTGCATCTGCTCATCAAGGTTCTTATAATATAAATATGACTCATTATTCAGGGTGTACTGGTTTAAATACAGGATCCGGTGGTGAATCATATAAAATCGATAAGAAGATGTTTTGATTTCACTGCCAGTAGTATCCTCCATATTGATCTTGAGCCCGTAATACAACGCATAAACGTCAAAATTATCATCCAGAAAACAGACCGGATGTTTTTTAACAGAGGCTGAATTTAAAGAATACTCACCTCCGGTCAGGTTAATATTGGTACAGGCATTGACTGTTTGCCAGCAATAAAAATTAAAAGTGAGAAAAGTGTACAAATCCAGCTGATGGTAGATTGTATAATAATATTGCATTACCAGATTTGACGTAAGCCTGTACCGCGGGAGTGAATCCGACTTATTCTGTATATCAGCGAGAATATTTGCCCCATGTGTGTTCACTTTCAATCCTGAAACTCTTTGCAGAATTTCTTTATTATCAAACTCTGCATAGATGCTGTCAGGGGATACTTCGGGAAATAATCGCTGAGGATCCGACTCATATTCCGCACCATCCCTGGTGATAATGTGAAGCCGGTAGGTACGTCCCGGAATACCTGTAAATTGCGATGGATCAGATACGTAATCTCCTTCCCCCATCTTATTGAAAATGTAGGAATTACCAAAGTTGTCGGTTACATAAACATTGGCATCACTTACTGGCATAACTTTTTCGCTTGAATTGAATGGTCTGGCATATGAAAGGGCTATATGATAAGCATCTTTTTGATTTGTTATAAGGCCATCTATTACCAGTACTTTATCCGTTGTGTCAATCTGTGGATCATAGACTTTGTAGCAGGAAGTCACCAACCCGATCAGTATAAGAAATATTGTATAGGTTGGTTTCATATTAAAATATAAAATTGTATGTCAGCGTCGGAAGCGGACAACCTATTATATATAGTATATAGGTATCATATTGTCTGTATTCATTTGACACCATATGGGGTTCCTTTTTATAAAAGGCAGAATACGCATTTCTCCTGCCATACAGGTTAATGATCGAAAATGTCCAGCTGCCTTTCCATTTCTTCATGATCTTCAGCGATTCATCTAGAGTTATTGAAACATCGAGCCTATGGTAGTCGGGCAGCCTGTACTTATTACGATCTGAATAATAAATCAGCTGGTAACCCTGGTAACTGAATTTTAATTCCGGCAATGTAACAGGACGTCCTGTACTGTAAGAGAAGGTGCTGTTGAAGCGCCAGCGTTTTGAAATATGATAATTTGCATTCAGGATCAGGTTGTTTGGTCTGTCAAAGTTCGATGGGAAAGGCTGATTAAAGTTTATTTTATCCTCGTTGAAACTTGCATTTGTTTTCTGCCACGATCTCGAAAACGTATAACTGGCCCAGCCTGTGAGTCGTCCGGAGTTTTTCTTTATATATAATTCAATACCGTAATTCTTCCCATTGACATTTGTCAGATCTGCTTCAAGATAGGGATTAAGAAGAATTCTTGCGCCATTTTTATAATCGATAGTATTTAGTAAGTTCTTGTAATATATTTCTATCGAAGTTTCTATTGTATTGTTCCTGAAATTACGAAAGTATCCAATCGCAACATGGTCGCATATGAGCGGTTTAAGATTCGGAGAACTAAGCTTCCATACATCAGTAGGTGACATTACCGCTGTGTTTGAGATCAGGTTGACAAACTGATGGATCCTGTTATAACTAAGTTTTATCGAGCTGTTGTCTGAAATTGTGAACCGTATGGAAAGTCTGGGTTCCAATCCTGAATACCAGCATATCGGATCATTATTACTATAAGTTAATGAATCGATTATGCTTTCGGGAACCCGGGACAAATCAGGTCGATAAATATAGACCTTATTGGGGCCCAGGTATGAATACAAGGTATAACGTACACCTAAATCCAGGGCGAGTTTTGGAGATATAGTAACGTTATCTGTTAAATAGACTGCATTCTCTATCCCCTTTTCAGGCTGCACTTGAATGGTTTTTATTACTGATTTGTCAACGAGCCCGTTTAGCTTACCCGGTTGGATATTATAAGAAACAGCATTTATGCCAAAATCAAGAGCATGATTTTCGTTTGGAATCCAGGAAAAGTTCCACTTAATATTTTGATAAAGCAATGCGGAATTTATTTTATAGGATTCCCATGATCGCGAAGTATCGGATTCTGATACCTGATAATTATAATTGCTTAAACCAGCACTCAGGTTAAAATAGAGATTGTCGTTAAAAGAATGTCTCCACCTTACAGAACCAAGCTTGTTGCTATACTGATAATCAGTATTTTCAGCGAATCGAAATTTATCATTGCTTATATAGGCAAAAACATTGATTTTGTTTTTATCATTTAAATTAAAGGATATTAGAGCATTTACGTCATAGAAATGTGCAGAACTGTTCATTAAATCGATGTCCGGGATAGAGTGAAGAAGCCAGTTAGAATAAGAACTTCTGGCGCCCAGCAACAGGCCAATTTTATTTTCAATCAGGGGAGTCTCAACATATATTGTGCTGTTAATAATGCCAATTCCACCCTTCACCTTCGTTTTGTCGGGATTACCGGCACCCATTCGTATATCCATCACTGATGATGCACGTTCTCCATACTTTGCTGAAATTCCAGCTTTTAACAATGTGACATCAGTGATGCCATCTGAATTGACTACCGAAATAAGGCCAAACAGGTGTGATGAATTGAATAAAGGTACATCTTCAATCAGAATCAGATTCTGGTCCGCACTTCCTCCACGGACATTAAAGCCGGTGCCGAATTCTCCGACTGTCTGAACACCGGGCATAAGTGTAATACTCTTAATAATATCAGTTCCTCCCAGTGAAACAGGAAGTTCCCTTATTGCCTTTATATCCAGTTTGACAATGCTCATATTAGTTGCAGTAACATTTGATTTAGCATGTTCGGAATAAATTACCACTTCAGGGAGGTTAACCGATTTTTCATACAATTTAAAATTCATTGAGCCATTGCTTACCAGTTTGATTTTCTGCATATTATCATCATATCCCATAAAAGATAGTCTTATGGTATGCTCACCCACAGGGACCTGAAGATGGTATTCGCCTTTATCATCAGCATGTGAACCCAACTTTAATTTGTCAATGAAGATGGATGCCCCGGGCAAAGGTTTTTCATCATTCCCATTAATTATCTTTCCGTTTAATGTTGCTTTGGTATATTTCCCGTATTCGTCAGGATTACCAACTATAACTACATCTGACTTTCCCTTTTGTGGCTGAGGTATTATTATTGGTTTTACAGGAATAAATACATAAAGCAGAGAGTCAATGGTAATTACAGATAATTCTGATGTTGTTTTAATTCGGTCCAAGGTTTCATCGAAGGATAATTCGAGAATAGAAGCATGGAAGGTTCTGTTTTCAAACCATTCGGATTTGTAAAAGAATTGTACCGGATACTTTTGTTCTAACTTTTCAATTACCTGGTCAATTGACAGGTAGCTTCTTTGATCGGTGACCTGGGGAAATAACAGTTGAGAGGATGAAAGAATAATTAATCCTGTAACAAAAACTCTATTGGCATTCCTGTTAAACATTTATACCTGCCACATATTTATCAAAAATCATTTTTATCAGACCTCATAATGAAGATGTAAACTTATAACTGCCTGATTTCAACTCGAAGACAGCTTTCCCCGATTCATATTTAATAAATGTTACACCCTTCGATTTCTTCACCGCCTTGTCATTCTCTTTCACTGCACCGGCTGATGCAGCCGGAATGTAAAGTGTGGCAATTGTATTTGGAGGGACTATAGCAGTATATGTAAGTATACCATTTTCGACATTCCATCCGCTGCTGATCCTTCCATACATTGAATCGTAATATCCTTTTGCCCGGGTCATCATCCCGGTCGGGTCCGGTTCAGGCTGAAGGTTGAATTTTCTGAAACCGGGTTCATCACGCTGGATCCCCAGTGAATAAGCCATCATCCACTGACCGACGGCTCCAAAGGAATAGTGGTTAAAGGAATTCATGCTGTTATTGCCTCCGAATCCGTTTTCAATAGTATACCCGTTCAACCGCTCCCAGATAGTTGTGGCACCCTGATCTATTGCGTAAAGCCATGAGGGGTACTTATTGTTTTGGAGTATCCTGTAAGCCAGTTCGCTGAATCCATTGTCGGATAATGCTTTGCTGATCCATGCCGTACCTATAAATCCTGTCATGAGGGAATATACAGGACGCATAACACCACCATCATCCTTATTCTCACGCTTAACAGTTTCAGCAAGATTTTTTACCATAAAGGGAATGTTCTCATCATTGAAGGCACCCAATGCAAGACCAACAGCATAAGATGTCTGCGTATCAGACAGCTTCCCGTTTGGTCCCTGTAAAGTTTTCTTTTCAGAATTTACAAATGTCCTGTTGAAGAATTCTTTGCGCTCATTATACATTTTGCGGTATTTCTCTGCATCAGCGCTTTTGTTAAGTATCTCTGCTGTTCTTACCATTATCTCCAGGTCGAAGATATGGTAGGCTGTCACGATCAGCTGTGTTCCAACCTGGTTAGTCTGAGGACCGAGCCAGTCGCCCAGCTGGCTTTCCGAACTGAGTCCTGTATTTTTATTAATAGTTGTTGCCAGAAAGTCCATATAAGCAGTCATGGCATTATAATGTTCTTCCAGCAAATCAGTATCACCATACTGGAGATATGCCTCCCAGGGAATTGTCATTCCAGCACTTCCCCATAGAAGACCGCCAAAAGCGCCAACGACAGGAGCTGTATCTGTGAATTTACCTGAAGGCATCTGAAGGTTACGCATTGCTATCATGTGGCGGGTCAGGAACTTATCAGCATTTGTCACATAGGTAGATGTACGCGAGAACACGGATATATCTCCCGACCACCCCATGCGTTCATTGCGCTGAGGACAATCAGTGGGGATAGATAAAAAATTACCCAGTGTTGACCATACAATATTTTGCCAGAGCCTGTTTACTTTCGGGTCAGATGTTTCGTAATCTGAAGTAAGCTCATGAACGGAACTGATTACCATTCCCCTGACTGATTCAAGAGGCAACGGTTTGTCAATTCCGGTTATCTCAAGATAACGATAACCATGAAAAGTAAACCGGGGTTGAAATATATCGTTCCCGCCCTTTGTAATATAGATATCCTGTACCAGGGCAGCACGGAGATTTTCGATCATGATCATCCCGACATTTTTTCCGGATTCAGGAAGATCCGGGTATAGCACTTCAGCATAACGGAAAGTAATTTTTTTACCCGGCTCAGCGTTTGGAATTGTTACCCGGGGTACACCGACCATATTCTGTCCCATATCATAAACAAATACTCCAGGACGAACCTCTTCAACCTTCACTGCTGTCAATTCTTTTACAATACCTGCATTTTCACCGATCTGTCCGATCAGCGACATTTTATCAAAATTGAAATTGCTTTTTGATCCCGTAAAGTCAGCTGATGTGCCGGTAAATGTAGTGCCGCTCAATGGTATTTCGACTGCCTTTGTCCATTTGCTGTCATCATAACCTGCAGTATTCCAGCCTTTAACAGAGGCTTCTCTGGTAGCATCGTACATTTCTCCCTGGAACAAGCTCCCATAGAGTATGGGACCATTATTATAGAATTTCCAATCCCGGTCATTAGTTGTTATTACAGTCTCTGAACCATCACCATAGGTAATTACAAGTTTTGCCATCAGGGACTGACGGTCGCCGAAGAAGTTCCAGTTGGAGCCGGTAAATGAGATGGCACCGCTCCACCATCCTTCACCCAGCCATGCCCCTATTGCATTTTTACCTCCAGGGATGATCATCGAAGTGACATCATAGGTCTGGTACATGTGGGTGATATTGTACTGGGTAAGTCCGGGATTAAAATAATCTTCTCCTACCCTTTTACCATTCAGGTACATTTCATAAATACCCCTGGCGGTGATATAAAGCCTGGCAGCTTTGATCTCTTTTCCGGATGGAGCAAATTCGCTCCTCAGCATAGGCATTGAATTTTGGCTTGGATCAGCGGTGATAAGAGATCCGCTGCTGCCGCCATCCAGTGTGTATGCTCCGTTACTTACAGAAAAACCTGATTTCCCGTCATTTACATAATTCTTATAGATCCCTTTGTAATCAGCTGCAAAAAGATCTTCGCCAAACATTTTATTTGACGGCTCACGATAATGGGTAACTGCAACTTCCGAAAAGCTTGCTTTCTGACCGGAATCGACAGAAAAGCCTATATCAGCGAGCAGGGGGAAGGCTATATAATCACCGCCTTTACCGACAGGATTAAGGTTAAGACCGCTGCCTCCTCCGAACATCTGACCTCCCTGGGAAGGTGACAACCTGTGGTGATTATCCTTCTCATCAACGAATACTGTTAAGGCTCCGAAAACACTTTCTATAAAGAAAAAATGGCGTTCATACTTGTTTTCATTATTGATTATATCCCGGGGAATTGAGGCGCTGAAGAAAATGACATCTTTATTATCATCAGGATGATAGCCGGCACGGTAAATATTGAATTTTGCATTTCCGGCTTCAGAAACACCAACAGATGAAATATCAAGCTCAAGTTTGATATAGCTCTCATTGTGCTTTGATTCAATGTTAAAGATGTTCTTGTTTTTATCAAGCAGACGACCGTCATTTGCGCCCAGGATAAATGATGCTTTTGTGCTTTTTGATTCGCTGTCCAACTTAATGGTATAATTAACTTTAAAAACTGAAAGGAAGTGAGCCTGAAGCACCAGGTCATTCGGACCTCCTCCTATCCATTTTGCTCCTTCCCAGGCTGAAGAGCCGGGGTCAGTATCCATCAGACCTGTTTCAAACCATGATGCATCAGAAGCAGGTTTCCCTTTCTGATCCCAGACAGTCACGGTCCATGTATAGCGGGTGGTTGCTTTTAAAGGATCACCGGAATATGCAATGCCTATTGAAGCACTACCCGGCACTTTTTGGGTATCCCACATAATTGTTCCTTCCGGATCTTTTACTACAATCTTGTAAGCAGTTTGCATATATCCGCGTTCGTTTACCTTCGTTACCATCTGCCAGTTGAACCGGGGATTTTTCACATCTAGACCCAATGGGGTTTTGGAATATTCCACCTTAAGGTTTTGAATAAGAGCGGCAGCCTGGGCTGGAAATACAAATGCAAGAAACACTATGGATAATATGGTTGCCTGCAAAAAAATGGGTTTGAAGTTTTTTATCATAGTATCGATAAATAAGATTAGTAGTTGCTTGTTACTGGTATTTTGTTGCTTCAAAATCCCTGAGATTTCATCCAGTCTCCGAGCCTTTCAATCCAGCTATCCACTGGCAATCCTTTCTTCTGCATGCCAAAGCCATGACCGCCTTTGGAATATATATGGAGTTCAGTTGGTTTTTTGGCTGCCTTCCATGCAGAATACATCTGAATGCTTCCCTTTTCAGTCAGCATGTCATCTGATGCGACCAGAATGAACAGAGGCGGAGCATCGGCCGGAACAGGATTATCTGCCCATGGTGTATAAATAGCAGCGGCAAAGTCAGGTCGGCTTTCAGCATCATGTTGCAGCAACGGACCCAGAGTCACCATTCCTCCGGCTGAAAAACCCATGATGCCTATTTTATGCGGATCAATTCCCCATTCTGCGGCCCGGTTCCGGACTATCCTTATAGCCTGCCTGCCGTCTTCCTGTCCGAGTACAGCTATTTCCGACATAGCCTTATTCCTGTTAATATCGCCTTCAGGCTTACCTGAGTTTTCCGGATTGCTTGCCGCGCTGATTGAACTGAATAATGCCATCATGGCTTTCTGAAATTCTTCCCTGGTTGAACCGGAATTGGACAACCTGTACTTCAGCAGAAAAGCAGTAACTCCTTTTGAGGCCAGCCATTCAGCTACCTCAGTACCTTCTGTCTGCCATGATAAAAACAGAAAACCTCCGCCGGGTGCTACAATCATAGCCGTACCGTTGGATTTGGCCGGATCTGGCTTATATACTGTAAGTGTTGGTGTTACAACATTTCTGACCATTTGCTGACCCTGTTCATTCAGGTACTGAACTTCTGTCTGCGTCCAGCTTTCTGATCCGGGAGCTGTTCCTGGCCACAGAGGGATTAGTTCCTGTTGAGCTGAAATGACATTTCCAATTTCCAGTAATATAAGAAGCGATAATAAGATTCTTGTTTTCATTGAAGTCTTGTATTAAAGATAAATCTATTTCAAATAACCGTTTTGTTTTAAATCACTTAGAATATCGTCCCTCTTATCTTTAGTAATGGAAATATCCAGAAATGTCTTACTTGCCTGGTCCGTTTCCGGTTTAATAAGAAGATAAACGGTTCCAAAGGCAGTCCATGTTTTAGATGCAGTTGCAATATTGTCTATAATTGTTTGTTTTAAACGACTTCCCAGATCACGGGAAATCAGAAATCGATCGTGATTCGTAAGGATTGAGTCAAATTTCAGCTTTTCAATCTTTTCAATTGCACGGAAATAATCCGAAAAGTCGGTCCATTCACCAGAAGGTATATAGAAAAGTCTTCGAGCAATGGCATCACCTGTAATAAGAGTGGAGGTTTTTTTATCCAGGAAAACAATACTGCCTTTTGTGTGTCCGGGAACATTATAAACCTTAACCGGACGACCTCCCAGATTAATGACATCCCCATCATTTAAATACTTGATTTTAAAATTGATATCACCAGCTTTGCTTAAAGATTCTTTAAGCATTTCTTCATCTGAAGGGTGAATAAATATCTCGTCAAACTGATTGTCATTTCCAATGTGGTCAACATGACCATGGGAATTAACAACCATGATCGGCAGGGGTGTAATTGATTTAACATAATCGGCAAAGCCTGCTTTGGGCAGCGATGTATCAATCAGCAAAGCTTTTTTCTTTCCGATGATCAACTGAGCATTCTGTGTTGCAGTTCCTTTCTCTGCCCGTCCGCCCCATGACATATTGGATATCAGATAGATCCCATCCCTGATCTTAATATGGAAATATCCTTCGCTGTTTGGTTTGATAATTTCCTGCCCGTTTGCCGTAAACGTCAATAATGAAATTATCGCTAATAACAGGTTCTTTTTCATCCTTCTGATATTCAAAGGTCAGATAGCCAGCACCATACCATTTTTAAGGGCTTTATCGTATTTTACTTTATCAAATATATAGAGAAATGGGGAGCGGTGAGGTCCGATGTTTCTTCGCTCATTAAGTTTTTTAATAATCCCTGTGGAGATAAGCTTTTTAGCAAAATTCCGGCTGTCCAGTTTCTTTCCCAGGATAGTTTCATATAATGTATGGATCTCCGGTAAAGTGAATTTATGCGGAAGCAGTTCATAACCGATAGGGTAATGGTAAAGATGAAGTCTCATGGCTTTAAAAGCAGCTACTAAAATCTCCCTATGATCAAACAGTAAAGGAGGTAGTTTCTTAATATCCCACCACTGACATTCTTCCATATTGAACTCACCGTTGGGTTTCACCAGTTCAAATTCTGTAAGGGTATAATAACCGATAGAAACAAAATAATCAAACATCCAGAAATCCTTTGCATCTTTTATATTAACCAGCTTGCTTATAAGCCTGGTGGGTATATCGGGATCAGTGGTTCGATCAGGATTTCCGAATGCCATGAACTGTGTGAGATACAGATCATCCAGTCCTGTTCTTTCCCTGGCAATTCTCTTTGCCGCTTCATCAATTGATTCAGTTCTCTTTATATAACCACCGGACAATACCCATTTATGGATCCCCTGCGGTCGTTGAAGCAATACTTTTAACTCCTTGTTATGATAACCGAAAATTACATTATCGATAGAAACATTGCGGAGATAATATAAATGACCGTTTATGATTTCATCATGTATTTCTTCCAATGTTTTCACCTGTATTTTATTTTGTTATTCTTTGCGTACCTGAAGCAATCCCTGATTCATTAAAGGCATCAATGCTGAAGTAATAGGTAACATCTTTATTTAATCCGGTCAGCCGGACCGAGTCAGAGTCATATATCATGAATGAAGTGTAAAGCTTAGTTATATCAGGACCATAGTTCACAACATAGCCGGTGGCTGAATCATCTTTTGTCCATTTCACAGTTGCTCTCCGGAGATCGGATGCATCCCGTTCGACTTCAAAACCGGTCACTTGTCCGGGTGTTTTTCCTTTCTTCTTACCAAAGATCCTCAGGTCATAGACAGAAAATTTCCCGTCAGGAACTTTTATGTTCTCAAGTTTGATATATTTTGCTTTTACAGGTTTATCGAGTTCAATGTATTCATGACAGGCATCTTTCGTATTATTGCTTTTATCAACAATTACTTTCCAGGTTTTCTGGTCGTTAGAAGCAAAAATCCGGTAACAATACTGAAGGTTTTTACTATCCGGATTAAGCATTGCTTCGTTATCCGCAAAATTTACCTGAATGGCATTAATAGTTACTTTGTTGTCTAATTCCACGCTTAGCCATTCCCCAGCATTCCCGGAATTTGCAGACCATGAGGTTCTTATATTTTCATCAAATGCATTTTGAACAGGATATTCTTCCGTTGAAGAAGATGCACTTGCTTTCTTATTATAAGATAAGAGCATCCATCCCCTGAAAAGACTCTCTTTTTTAAAGTCAATTTTCCGGCTGGGCAGTATGGTCGGATAATCCCCAAAAGCCGTGAATGTTCTTAAGACGCCATCTTTGTCAAAACATGCAGGGAATAATCCCAGTCGCCGTTCAAATATATGACGTATACCGATGGTCATACTTGAGACATGCCAGAAGTTCCCGTATTTATCCTCGAAGGTCCCGCTGTGACCTGCACTGGCAATGAAACCGCCCGGTTTATATGAAAAAGGACTGTACGTTTCATATTTAAAAGGACCGATAGGTGAATCTGAAGTATATACCCCATCGCCATAAGTTTTAAATTCAGTGCCCGGCGATGCATACTGGAGATAGTATTTATTATTGTATTTCGTCATCCATGATCCTTCATTATAACCATTCTTTGCTTTTTCATTGAATTCACCCGGATTTTCCCATCCATGTTCCTGGGGATTATGTGTAATTACTATTTCAGGCTCTGTTATTGGCTGCATCTTACTGTTGAGTTCCACCACTTTGATTGGCACCCTGTCCGAACAACCCCAATATAAGTATACCCTCCCATTATTATCCTGAAAGAAATGAGGGTCCCATACCGCGAAAGGCAGGGTTTTTTCCTTTGGTTCCCAATTGTCCTCAAAGGGATTGGCGGTCCAGTAAATATTTTTTTTAGCCATGGATGAACCCATATAATAAGTAGTATCATTAATGGTGATCACATCCGGAGCATAATCTTCAATGGGCAGACTTTCTATGGGTATAAATTTCCAATCCTGCATATTATCCGAATACCAGTATCCTCCGCTGTGTGATGCGTAAAGAAAGTATTTCCCCTTGTAAATAGTGATAACAGGATCTGCAGCTTCCCTGAAAGCAAAACGGGAAGATGCCTGGAACCGGTAATTCAGGTCCATCGGATTACAGAATGTCTTTTCCTTTACGGGTGCAGAAAATCCAATTAATATAAGAGTCGGAATTAATATTAAGATTAATCTTTTCATTATCTTTATTTTTGGAATGGGATTTGTATTATATCAAAGATAAAAATTATTACGTATAATTTACATATTAAATAAAATATCTGATTAACTTGCAAATAATTATTGAACTACTAAAACTTTAAAAATGAAAACTTACAGATCTATTGCACTTGCATTTATAGCACTATTCTGTGCTGTTACGGTATCAGCGCAGACTGCTGATGAAATAATCGGTAAATATGTCCAGGCAATTGGCGGAAAAGATGTACTGAATAAAATCACATCTGTTTATTCCGAAAGCACTATGGATGTCATGGGTATGCAGATAGCTATTAAAAGTACCACGCTGAATGGCAAGGGCATGAAGCAGGAAATGGATATGATGGGCAGTCCTATGATTACATGCTATACTGACAAAGGTGGCTGGAGTACCAATCCAATGGCCGGTTCTGCCACACCGGAAGATATGCCTGAAGCTCAGTATAATTCCGGTAAAGATCAGATAGTTATTGGAGCTCCTTTTGTAAATTTTGCCGAAAGCGGATATAAGGCCGAATTGTCGGGGACCGAAGCAGTTGGTGATGTAGAGGCTTTTAAAATCAAATTGACCGCTCCGGATAGTACATCATCTTTATACTTTTTTGACCCCAATACTTTTTATCTGATAAAATCAGTCCAGGAAGCCGATATGCAGGGCCAGATGGTTGAAAATATAATTATTTTCTCAGACTACAGGCTGACTGATGGTTATGCCATGCCGTATAAAATGGACATGGACATGGCTGGTGGTCAGTTTACAATGTCTATGGTGGTGACTAAGGTCGAATTAAACGTACCGGTCGACGAAACTATATTTACAAAGCCCCAGTAGAAGATTATTCCTGTTCTGCTTTTCGTATTCTGGTAATACAGTTCATCAATGATCTGGCAGTGTGATAATTGCCTTTCCATATCTGTGATTTTTTGTCTACTTTTGCCAGAGGCTCTCTGTCAATGGAAGCAGAGTACCAGTCGCCATATTCCCAGTCAATAAGATAATCCTTTATGAATTTCCACTGATCAAGAAACCTGTTGCTGTAATCCAGGGGATCATAAGGATACAGCTCCGACATTATTAATAATGTATTAAGAGTCTCCGCCTGCGCCCACCAGTTTTTTGAATTGCGAAGAATAGTGACCTCTTTTTCTCCCTTATAGAAATAACCTGCATCATAGACTCCTGCGGTTTCAGCATCCCATCCGTAGTTCATTGCATTGTCGACCATCTTTTTACAGATTACCGGGGTCCTTTTGTCTTTAATATTAAGTGCTTCAGCGGCTTCCATCAGCAGGTAGGCTGTTTCCACATCATGCCCAAACGACATATGATCAAGGAAATACATTCTTTCGTGGGTTTTCTTTGATGAATCCTGAAGCGATATCGGCGTGAGCGTTTCAGTCATGTACAGTTGAAGGGATCCCCTGTCATTAACGATCACATCGCGTATGAGCAGGAACATTTCATCAAGACGCTGCCGGAGCAGTTCATCAGGCCACACCTGGTACAGTTCTGTCAGCGCCTCCATAATATGTATAGAGCTGTTCTGATCTTTCGGAGGAATGAATTGCATACCTTCTTTCGACGGCGTTCCATCCTGGTCAAGGAACTGGAAATAGCCTCCGAATTTTGCATCATGACTTCCTTTTTCAAGCCAGCTGAATGTCTTCTTTGCCATTTCAATGACCTCAGGATCGCGGCTTGCCTTATAGTAAGCCGCCAGTGCATAAAGACCGAAAGCATTGCCATAGGCATTCTTCCTGATACACGGATTATTACCCTCATTAATCGGTTTGCCTTCACGCGTCACGAGGTTGAAGAAACCTCCATACTCCTTGTCCCACATGACATCCCTGAGAAACTTGTAACCGTGCTTTGCATATGCAAGGTAAATAGTATCCCCGGTGAATGCATACATCTTTGAGCAAGTCCAGACATGCCTGGCCTGAGTGACAATCATCTTATCCTGCTGATCAGTCTGCTGCCATTTATAATCGAAATCGCTCAGGTAACCACCGTACTCATAATCGATTACACGAGGATACCACTGCGGCATGTTATTCTCCATGAGGAGTTTTTCCATTTCATCAGCAACAGGCAACAAATCATTTTTCCGGGATGACTTGCCGGAATTACCGCATGAGGATAACAGAAAGAGGAATAAGGCAGATGTCAGGAATAATCGATTCATAGATATTGAATTTAAGATTCGTTTAATTGAAAAATGGTGCTGGGTGCTGGGTGCCATGTGGTTAAAAGACCGAGGACCGAGTACCCAATTTTCTATTTCTTCTGCACATCGAGTTCACCATGCATGGCTTTTTTGAAGAAAGTGCCGCCATCGGTCAGGGAGTAATCCCATGACTGCAGCAACCGCGGACCCCATTCAGGATCAAATACCCAGCATACCCAGCTTATTCCTTTTCCTTCAAGGTAACCGATTATCTTATTGCCGTAATCACCGTCATTCGATTGTCCCGGGAATCCTCCCAGTCCGAATTC
>JAPLDX010000132.1 GCA_026391215.1 Bacteroidia bacterium | reverse complement strand
TTTATGCTCCTTATTGAGAGTAATTCACCACTGAGGAATTTGGTACGGAGAAAATCCATAATAGCAAAATGCTGATCTGTAAGGGTGATACCTTCTTCCTTTGCAATTTCCACGGCTATTTCTTTGGTCCATTGTGAGGGACTGGTAAAATAACCCTCCTCGTTGACATCCACTGTGACGCCTGCATAAATTTTTTGTGCCATAATATTGAGATTATTAAGTTATTGATTATAAATATATTAGTCTGAAATCTTACCTTTCATAGACATTTTAGATGGTATAGGAATCCATCTTCCTCGCAGGAGGAGATTCCAGTACATCCATTTAAAAAACAGTTTCCCCAAATGATTTATTCGACTCTCTTTCAATAATGTGAAAGGACCAATACCTGGTAATGGGAACATTCCCGGCAAGGGTTCTGTTTCATAATTAAAATCAATCAGGATCCCTTTTCCATAACCTGTTTCAATATAACAATTTGAATGTCCGTCAAATGAAGCTTTTAAAGATTCATTATTAATAAAGCTCAGGATATTCTCATGAAGGATATCTGCCTGGAAATGAGCTACTGATCCGGCTTTAGATGTCGGAAGATTTGATGCATCACCAATTACAAAAATATTCTGGTAATTGAGGGATTGCAGTGTGTTTTTATTGGCTTTTACAAATCCAAATTCATCACCCAATCCACTTTTTGAGATTACAGGATCTCCTGAATGAAGGGGTATAGTAACCAGACAGTCAAATGGAACCTCACGGCCTCCAAAATCGAGGATCTTTTTATTTGTATTATCGACTTCTCCAAGGAAAAAATCGGTGACAATAATAATATTCTTCCTCTCCATGAGAGATCCTAGAAATTTTGAGGCTTTCGGTTTTGTGAAAGCTCCTGACATCGGGGTTACATAAGTTATCTTTACCTTGTCCCTTATACCTCTTTTTTGGAAAAATTCATCAGCATAAAAGCTAAATTCAAGAGGAGCTACAGGACATTTTATAGGATTATCGGCTATGTTGATCACCAGGTCGCCGCCTTCCCAGGTTTTGAAAAAGCCTGCAAGAGCTTCAGCGCCTTCAATAGTATAGAAATCAAAAACATTCTTATGCCATAATTCACCTTTAAGACCAGGTGTATCCTCAGGGGTTATTCTTGTACCTGTTGCGATGAGAAGAACATCATAAGTAATTGAATTTCCATCTTTTAGATTTACCAGGTTTTTATCAGGCTCGATCCGATCTACCTCATTATTGATGACATCAATTCCTTTTGGAAAGAATTTCTTTGTTGGTTTTGCTATTTGATCCCTGTTATAGTAACCAAAGGGGATAAAAAGAAAGCCGGGCTGATAAAAATGTTCTTTTGCCCTTTCGATGATCGTTATTTTCCATCTGTTCGCAGGGAGATACTTTACCAGTTTGTTTGCCATCGTAGTCCCGGCTGTTCCTCCTCCGATAATTACAAGATTTTTCATGTTTAATTCTAATCTATTGTTATTTAATTAACAATGTAAAAGTATATTTTGTTCACCTTTCAAACTAAATATATGATAATTATGATGTTTTTAATACATTTTCAGAAAAAACGGGTCAGATAAAAAAAATCAAGTAAATTCAGCCTTCGGAACTAAATGGATCTCTCTAATTTAAAATTATCATATATGAAAAAGATTTTTCCTTTCATCATGCTTCTTGTTTTCTTTTCCTCGACCGGTCTGGCACAACCAGTAATTGAGAAAAAAGATCCTGTTGGCCAATGGAAATTTGATGCGCCATATGCTCCTGAAGGCTATACTTCGGGGGCAATAGATTTTTTGTCAGCTGAGGGGAAATACACTGCATTAATTTCATTGACAAATATGGATTATACCCTTACGGGTGAAAAAGTAAAGATTCAAAATGATTCTATCCATTTCTATATCTGGATTGAAACTGATAGTGTATCGGTTAATCTTAAGATGAACGACAATTCAACAATGACCGGTAATGCTGTCTTTAGTGAAGGAGTTATCCCTCTGACGCTGATAAAAGAACCAGTGGAAAATCAATAGCAGGATAGTCATAAATCATTTACTCAGATGAAAAAAAAGGTAATGCCATTTGTCGTATTATTGACTTTTGCCGGTTCCCTTCATTCCCAGATCATTAACAAGGAACCCCTGAGTCCAAGGATCACCGGCTATAACATTGACGTAAAACTCGATACTGCAGCGAAGACCGTTTCCGGAACAATGAAAGCCTTCTGGGTAAATACGTCATCCGGGACAGTGCCTGATATCCAGCTTCATATGTATATGAATGCTTTCAGGAGCAGAAATTCAACACTGTATAAAGAATCAGGAGGATCACCAGGCAAAAAGGATTTGGACCTTGGGTGGATAAACATAAGCTCCTTCACTGACGGGAATGGAACCGACCTGATGCCATTGATTCATTATATCCATCCCGATGATGCCAATTCTGCTGACAGCACCGTTCTTCAGGTGATTCTTCCAA
This sequence comes from Bacteroidia bacterium, assembly GCA_026391215.1. GTDB lineage: Bacteria > Bacteroidota > Bacteroidia > Bacteroidales > VadinHA17 > LD21. The sequence continues at coordinate 22,600 of JAPLDX010000132.1, read as the reverse complement.
AACCTGCCAGACCCGGCGATACGGTCTTTATCAATGTGGATTTTGAGACAAAGCTGCCGTCAAGGATCAGGAGAACAGGCTTTTCCGGCGAATACTTTTTTGTAGCCCAGTGGTTTCCCAAATTCGGAGTATATGAGCCTTCCGGAATGCGGCAGAGATCTCAAAGCGGATGGAACTGCCATCAGTTCCATGTGAACTCCGAATTCTATGCCAACCATAGTGTTTATGATGTCAAGATCACCTTACCAGAGAGATATGTTGTGGGTTCCGGAGGGATGCTTATAAATGAATCTGTTGCTGACAGCAATTTGAAGACACTGACCCTGAGGGCGGAGGATATAGTTGATTTTGCATGGACAGCATGGCCGGGATATAAGGTATTTACTGATAAGTGGGAACATGTCAGTATAACGCTTCTTTTACCTGAAGCAAGGGTTAAACAGGTTGACAGGCAATTTACTGCAGTAAAAAATGCTCTCGAATACCTGACAAAAAACGTTGGTCCTTTCCCATGGCCGCACCTCACTTTTGTTGATCCGCCGACTATAGGATCGGGGGCCAGCGGAATGGAATATACAACCCTGTTTACTTCAATGTCGGCTGACCGAATGCCTGAATGGATGCATATGGGTGAAATGGTTACCGTCCACGAATTCGGACATGCTTATTTTATGGGGATTCTGGCATCCAATGAATTTGAGGAGCCATGGATGGATGAGGGAATTAATTCATTCTGGGAGGCAAGGATCATGGATCACTACTATGGAGAAAACTCAGGATTGATGGACTATCGTTACCTAAAAATACCTGATAAAGCCTATTCAAGATTAACCTATACCAAATCTGACAACAGGCAGGTGGTCAGTAATAATGAGTATTCCTGGAATTATCCGCACGGAACCTATGGAATGATGTCGTATAATAAAGCTGCGACATGGCTTTACTCATTAATGGGAGTTATCGGCGAGAAAACGACAAATGAAGTTTTCAGGGAATATTACAGAAAATGGGCATTCAGGCATCCTTCGGGAAAAGACTTTGTTAATGTTGTCAATGAAGTCGTTACAAAGACTTATGGAGATAAGTTCGGAGCAGATATGAACTGGTTTTTTGACGAGACACTTTATGGCACCGGTATATGTGATTACAGGGTGTCAAACCTTATAAATAAGAAGCTTCCTTCTGAAAAGAAAATGCAGGAGAACGATTCACTCTCCAAAGGTCTTCCCTTGAATGATTCACTCTATAAAGCGGTTGTCCAGATGGAAAGGCTTGGAGAGGTCATGCTCCCTGTGGATGTTCTGGTTCATTTTAAGAATGGCGATGAGATCCTTGAAAACTGGGATGGGAAAGCCCGTTATAAGGATTTCACATACCTGGGACACGGAAAGATAGAATGGGTTAAGATAGATCCGGAATATAAAAACAGGATGGATGTGAACTTCATTAATAACTCCAGAACTGAAGATCCTGACCGTGTACTCATTCGTCGCTTTGCCGACAAGTTAATTTTTCTGATGCAATTATATATTAGTGCTATAACACTGTAAATTAAGACGTTATGAAGATTTTTAAATCTTTGTCATCAGGTGCCCTGCGGTCATTAAGATCATGGAAGGGTGTACTAATAATCTGGTTCTTCTCTCTGATACTTATATCAGTATTTGTAATCCCGATGAAAGGTACAATGAGAACAGGGTTCGGAAGCAGCATGATAACTGAAAGGTTGCGGGACGGATTGGATATTGAAGTGATAAGTGACCTTGGCCCGTATCTGGCAAGCCTGGCTTCATACTTCTTCTCAGGATTTTTCTTTGTGATCTTCCTGGGTATACTTCTAAACACATTTTTTGCCGGAGGTCTTTTCCAAAGCATAAAAGGTTCAAAAGATATAATCTCAGTTCCGTGCTTTTTCAGGGCTTCGGCCAGGTATTTCTGGTATTTTCTTGGCTTATATTTCATGATCATTTTCATGATTATTTTCTTTGCATTCCTTATTGTTGGTCTTCCTGTTGGATTAACATTGCAGTCGGGAACACCCGGTCCGATGACCTTCATCATAGGGATCATTGCTGTGCTGGTATTTTCCATGGCAGAAGTTATTTTTCTGCTTGTTGCCGATTATGCAAGGGCCTGGCTGGTATCCTCTGAAAAGCCTGCATTCTTTAAAGCCCTGGGATTTGGATTCAGTGAAACATTCGGTCATTTCGCATCGTCTTTCCCGATGATGCTGATACTCATGGTGATTCAGCTTCTTTTCGGAGCGCTGGTCATTCTCGTTATCAGATCATGGACACCTGTTACAGGAGGAGGTGTTTTCCTTCTCTTTATTACAACACAAATTCTGTTTTATATTAAAACACTTCTTAAAGCCTGGAGGTTTGGAAGCGTTACTTCATTGAAGGAAACGAATAAAAATATTGTACCCCCCAACCCCCCAGGGGGGGCATTATGACTATCTGGATATCTGAAAGTCCCCCTTGGGGGATTTAGGGGTGGGAAAAAAAGACTTTTTCAGGTGTTTCAGAAAAATTGAGAAAATATTAAATTATGGCAGAAAAAGAAGTTTATGTTTTATCCGACAAGCAGGTCGAACCAACAGATGAGTACATATTTTCAATTATCGGAATTAAGAAGGCTCTGTGGAAAAGTATAATGGATTATATGTCAGAAAATTATAAGGATTCTTTGGGCAGCTGGAATTATTATAATGACGGGAAGCAATGGCTTTTTAAAATGGTCCTGAAAAAGAAGACAATCTTCTGGCTGGCTGTGATGAAGGATACTTTCAGGGTGACTTTCTATTTTGGAGATAAAGCAGAACCTGTAATACTTGCCAGCGATATACCAAAATCTGTAAAGGATGATTTTACAGGTGGCAAGCATTATGGCAAGATCAGGGCAATAACAACGAAAATGGCGGATCAGTCTGATGTTGTAACTATAAAGAAACTGATTGATATCAAGACCAAACTGAAATAAGGTCTTGCCAGTCTTGCCGGTCTTGCAGTCGTGCAAGTCTCTCAAGGGGAAAAGGCCTGCATGATTTGCACGACTTGCATGACTTGAATGACTTGCAGGACAATAAATTATGAAGGCTATTTTTCTGATAATATCATTATTTACATCGATAGGTCTCTATTCTCAGAATATTGACATCCGGTTGTTAAGGTCAATAAATTCTCCGGAAGTTCTTCCGGCAGACAATTTCTTCAGGTTCATGTCGCGGTCAGAGGCTTATGTTGTCATTGGTGTGCCTGCTGGCATTGTAACGGCAGGACTTATAAAAGATGATAAAGAAATGGTGAGAAATGCCTGTGTGATAGCAGTGGGCACTGCATTCAGTTTTGGAATCAGCGCGGCACTGAAATATACTGTTAACCGTGACCGCCCATATGAAACCTATCCCGATATTATGAAAAAAATGGATGTTATAAGTCCGTCCTTCCCATCGGGACATACCTCATCTGCATTTGAAACGGCCACATCTTTAAGCCTGGCATATCCTGAATGGTATGTAATCGTTCCCTCTTTTGCATGGGCCGGGACAGTTGCATATTCCAGAATGGAGGTTGGTGTTCATTATCCCTCGGATGTGCTTGCAGGAGCGCTTATTGGTGCCGGTTCGGCCTTCCTGACTTACAAGATCAACGAAAAGCTGAACGGCAGGAGGAAATACAAACCCTGCAATTGCCCTTAAAACCATTTACCATTGCATCATTGCACAGTCGCACCGCTGACCCGTTGCACTGTCGCACCGTTGTACCGTTGTACCGTTGCACCGTTTTCTCTAAGTATAAATACCACACCTAAAATAGGCTTTAATCGTCTTACCTGTTTCGCGGACACAATATACTTTTGTGTTAATCAATTAACAGCAAAGTCAAGATCCTGAAATGGTAAATTACTATGAAATGCTGATGCAGGACATCAGGTTTGAAGAGGGACTGAATGCCTGCATGAACTGTGGCGTTTGCACTGCTATTTGCCCGGCAGCCGAGTTTTATAATTATGATCCACGCCAAATTGTGGATATTGTTCAATCGGGTGATAATGATGAAATTGAAAAACTGCTTAAGTCTGAAGTAATATGGTATTGTGGAGAATGTATGTCATGTAAAACACGATGTCCGCGAGGTAATGCACCAGGATTAGTAATAATGGCATTACGCGGATTATCACAGGATCTTGGTTTTTTTGTTGAATCAGAGAAGGGGAGACAACAACTGGCTATTAAGAGAACTGTTGGGGAATCTATTCTCAGCACCGGTTACTGTGTTTATATTGATATGCTTACACCTCCTCTTCACCCTGAACAGGGACCAAACTGGGAATGGGTTTATGAAAACCGTAAAGAACTTGTAAACCGGCTTGGTGGAAATTATAAAGGATCTGGCCCTGGGATCTTAAGAAAAATTCCACAAGAATCACTTGATGAACTAAAAAAGATTTTTGAAGTGACAGGAGCTCTAAAACGATATGAAAAGATTGAGTCTTCTTCAATGAAAAAGGCTGAGGAATTGAACCTTCAACTTGATGAAACCAATGATAATGAGTATTTCAGGCATATTTACAAGACCAATAACGGGTCGCACACAAAGCAATAATCAGAATGAAAATTGAAGGAAAAAGAGCTATATGGAGTGAATATCAGAAAGAGATAGCTGATGACAGATACTTCTATGTAAGAAGCTGTATAAGGCAAAATTTCTTCCCCGGATCTGAGGTTGCTTTTCTGCGTATAATGAGGGAAGAGCTTGGTAAGGATGTCTACGAACATCCATGTCATACGACCTGTTCCGGCATTGGATATCATGGAGACGTTGTTCCGGTTGAGACAGCGATGACCGTTGTTGCAAGGCAGTTTGCATTAATGACTGAGGCAGGTTATAAAAACTATGTCCCTTCCTGCATTACTTCATTTGGTCTTTATACCGAAATCCTTGAAACATGGCACCATTTTCCGGAGGTTGAGGGTAAAGTCAGGAAGCAGCTTAAAAAGGCCACAGGGAGGGAATTTGAAATTCCTGAAAATCTGGCTCATGCAAGTGATGTCATATATAAATTCAGAAAAGAAATAGGTGCAAAAGCTAAATATAAGTTAGTAAATAAAAATACCGGTGAACCTCTTAAAGTTGTGGATCATATAGGATGCCATTATTCTAAAATGTTTCCTTTAAAGGGTGTCGGTGGCGCAGAATATCCTTATGTTCTTGCAGGAATGATAGAAGAATGGGGAGGACAAGTCATTGACTATCCCGAACGGAGACATTGCTGTGGTTTTGGCTTCAGACAATACCTGGTACAGGCTAACAGGGGCTTTTCAATTGCCTGCTCGAAGCAGAAGTTTGAATCAATGCAGCCCTATAAACCCGATATGATTATCACTAACTGCCCTGGATGTCCTATGTTTTTAGACAGGTGGCAGTATGTGATTAATGAAATGGAAGGCAAAACATATGGTTGTAATGGTGAGGGTATTCCTGTATTCACATACGAAGAGGTAGCCGGGCTTGTTCTGGGTTACGATCCCTGGGATCTGGGATTGCAGATGCACCAGATCGATTGTGAACCATTGCTTGAAAAAATCGGATATGAATATGATCCGGAGAAGAAATATGAAATTAACGGAACAGTGACAAAAATAAATTCTCACAGTCTGTTAAATATCTGATATTTAATGAATAAGCACATTGTTGTTATCGGGGCTGGTGTGGCCGGGATGGAAGCTGCAGGACAGCTTTCAAACGCCGGTTTTAATGTAAGTCTTGTTGAGAAAGATGAAAACACAGGGGGACACCTTAATGGCTGGTATAAGCTTTTCCCTGACAGAAGAAGAAGCTCTGAGGTAAAAGACTATCTCGACAAGCTTATAAATAAAGATGGTATAAAGGTCATATCAGGAACAACAATAGAAAAATTAGTAAATATAAATGGCATTTTTTCTCTTGAAACCAGGGAAGGTACTGAAATGACTGCAGATGCTGTTGTTGTCGCAACAGGATTTGATCTGTTTAAAAGTTCCAGAAAGGAAGAGTATGGTTATGGCATTTATGATAATGTAATCACATCATCTGATCTGGAAGAAATGTTCAGAAAAGATAAGATTGTATTAGTCGATGGCAGGGTACCTGAGAATGTGGGTATTGTACATTGCGTAGGTTCTCGTGATGAGAAGGTGGGTAACCTGTATTGCTCCAAGCTGTGTTGTATAACAGCTGTAAAACAAGCAATTGAAATTAGAGAACTTCTTCCTGAAACAAGAGTTTTTTGTTTTTATATGGATATGAGAATGGGTGGAGCTCATTACGAGGAAATTTATCGCGAAGCTCAGGAAGAATGGGGGATAAACTTCATCAGAGGAAAAGTATCCGAAGTAAGTGAATCAATAAGAAAGAAGCTGATAATTAAGGCCGAAGATACTCTTGCAGGCCGCCCATTGAAAATGGAACTCGATATGCTTGTATTAATGGCAGGTATGGAGATGTCGGAAGGTGGAAGAATCCTGGCAAAATCAGCAGGATTGGAAACCGGGGAAAACAGATTCTTTGCTTCAGCTGATAACCATTTCGGAAGTAATATCAGTAATATACCGGGGGTGTTTTATGCCGGTACCTGCACTGCACCTATGAATATTACAGAAACGATATCACATGCACGGGCAACGGTTTCGGATGTATTGAATTACTTTAAAAACAGAAGTTAATAAGATGAGCAATTTCGGTTTTACAATTTCGAAGGCCAGAATTATTGACTATGACGCCAACGACAGGAGCATTGCTGAATATATTGCCGAACATGAACCAAGCTTCAGGGTATGTATTGAATGCGGATGCTGTTCAGCAACATGTACAACTGGTAATTTTACACGATTCAGCCTCAGGGAGCTCCAGATATTTTTGAAACGGGGAGAGAATGAACTTGTCCGCGATAATATTGGGAAATGCATGCTCTGTGGAAAATGTATACTGGTATGCCCACGGGGTGTGAACACACGTAATGTTGTTACGCTTGCAAGAGAAGCTTTTAATAAAAAAGTGAAAAATGCAGTTTGATCCGTTTGTCATACCATTTAATATCGGACTGTACTTCATTCTCATCTATGCAGTAGTGAGAAGCGTGCGCTGGTTCAGCAACCTTTCGAGGCCTGACAAGCTGCGGCTTCAGCGCGGCTTCTTCGGAAGAGCATTCGGACAAAGCCTGAAGGAGATCTTTATGGAGAGCCTGATTCACAGGAAGATACTTAAATCTAACTTCAGACTTGGCTTTATGCATATGAGCCTGGCTTTCGGATGGTTCCTGCTGATTCTGTTCGGTACTATTGAAGCTGATATCTTCGGTGAGAAACACCTGAACGCTCCATATAAAGCTATTTTCTTCAAATTCTTTAATCCTGATCACGGAAGGGCGGGCTTTGAAGCCGCCTATTCGTTCTGGATGGATCTGCTGCTTGCTTTTATTTTATCAGGACTGCTGATTGCAGTGATCAAGAGGTTTTCTTCAAAAGTGGTCGGAATGAAAAAGACAACCAGGTTGAGAGTGCTTGACAAGGTTGCTCTTACTTCTTTATGGCTGATCTTTCCGAGCCGACTTCTGGCTGAAAGCTTCACCAGTGGTGCTTATGGCACCGGTAGCTTCCTTACAGGATTTCTTGGCTCACTCCTGGCATCCTTTCTTCCGGCACAGCAGATGGCATATCCCTTCTGGTGGCTCTATTCTCTTTCACTTGGTACATTTTTTATCCTTCTTCCTCTTACAAGGTATATGCATATCCCAACTGAGCTGTTCCTGATATTTGCGAGGAACTCAGGAATAACAACAGGTGATCAGCCAGGCGCTTTCACGGAAATACAGACATATTCATGTTCATCATGCGGGATGTGCATAGATGCATGCCAGCTTAATTTCTCGGCAGGCATAACTAATATTCAATCGGCTTATCTTCTGAAAGGCATACGTAACAATGAAAATGTCAGCGATATTGCTTTCAACTGTCTCATGTGCGGGCGGTGTGATCAGGTATGCCCGGTAGGTATTGAGCTGACGCCGATCAGGATGATAAGAAGAAGGGCAGGAGAGACCGAACCTGTTCAAACCAGCATATGGAAGAAATATCTGCCTGACAGGCTTGATATTATGCCGGTGAAAACTAACGGGAAAACATCATATTCATTTCTGCCTGTGGAAGAACCGGCAAAAACTGATGTTCTTTATTTTGCCGGCTGCATGACTCATCTTACACCGGCTATCGGGAATTCAATGGTCAGGATATTTGATGCTTCCGGGGTAAATTACAGTTTCATGGATGCCGGCGGTGGTGTCTGCTGCGGCCGTCCTCTTATGCTTTCAGGTCAGGACAGGGAAGCAAGAGAATTAATTAATTTTAACTCGCAGCTTATATGGAAATCAGGTGCCCATACACTTGTGACCTCCTGTCCGATATGCTATAAGGTATTTAAAGAAAGCTATTATCTTGATGTTGAGGTTCTTCATCATACACAGTTCATTAATATGCTTATTGAGGAAGGTTCACTGAAACTCAATTTCCTGAGGAAAAAAGTCGTATACCATACACCCTGTGATCTGGGAAGAGGTTCTGGAGTTTACGATGAACCCAAAGAAGTCCTTAAGCATGTTGTCCGCCTGCAGAATACGAATTTTGAAAATGAGAAATCTCTCTGTTGCGGAGGGAGCCTTGGCAATATTAAGATCAGCTATCAGGAAAAGAATAAAATAGCCCGTGATACAGCTGCTGAGCTGACCAGGGAAAATCCGGACATTCTGGCAACATCATGCCCGTTATGCAAGAAAATTCTTGCAGGAGCAACAGAGACAAAGGTTGCCGATATCGCTGAAATAGTTGCAGAAGCTATAACTGTGCCAATGTTAAAAAAAAACACACCTAAACCAGCTTCCTGCTTGAGAAAAAATGTAATTGTTTACTAGACAGTTACTTACACTACTAGCAAGGCAATTGTCAAAGAGGCTGCTAAGGGAATGGTGAGATTATCAGACCCACCGGGACTAATGAGCTCTGTAATTGTAATTATCCCTGATATTATTGCTAAAGGAATAAGCTTTAATGAGGTAAATTCGTAAAAGAGAGCCATCCCTGCAATCAGGATTATAAAAGCTGAAATAAAAAAAACAAGAGATCCCAGGTAGGTTTTTGAACTTTTGAAACCTGAAAATAATTCTGACCACAATCCCGACTTGCTTTTTAATCCAGCCAATGAAGCAGCAGGATCACTGATTGACAGGATCGTAACCGGCAAATAAAACAATGATGTATTTTTTTGCATTTCTGAGATTAAGAAGGCAGCTAAGATTCCCATGAAAAACAATGGGCTTCCATTTGTAGTCCTTTCCACTCCGTGGTGAGAATGAAACATGCTGATTCTTTTTGAAATGTACATGAATATAGCCGAATGGATACAGATAGAAACGATATACCACGGAGATGTAAACAACTTTATCATGAATAAGCTGGCTATTCCCGCTATCATATGTGAAAAAGCTCTTGAAAATTCCGGCTTAAACTTGAATATATGCTGAAGCATTTCACCGGATAAGAGTATTAATATAAAGGTCAGGGAGTATCCAAGATAGACGGCAATGTTTCTGTCAGCATCCCTGAATGAAAAAAATGTAAAAATGCTTATTAAACCTACAACAGCACCACTTGTTATGAAGCTGTCGAACCTGTCCATCATCCCTCCTTGACCCGGAATTATATTCCCAAAATCTTTCATACTAAAGGCTCTTTTGTAAATCGATGATACGAAATCTCCTGTGAACGATACACCACATATTAGCAGCCCGAAGATCAAAGCTTTAGTTACAGAAAAGCTGACAAAACCATGTAAAATGACAGCTGTGATCACTGCGCTTAAAATTCCGCCTGCTAATCCTTCAAATGTTTTGTTTGGACTAATGGCCGGGAATATTTTTCTCTTACCGAAGATCTGACCTGATATCTGGCTTGCACCATCAAAAATAATGACAACAGTATAGGTATAGGCAATGATTACTGAGGGTACAAGAATGAAAATTGAAAATAACAGTGCAAGGATTGAAAATATTATTATGGATATGAAAACAAATCGATCACGCAAAATATAAGTGCATGGCAGTTTACTAAGTTTCAGGATCTCTAAAAGACAAATGGAAAAAATAATTATTGAGACTCCAAGGAAAATGTTCTTATTTACCAGGACAGATGCCAGGACAACCACAAAAATAAGCAGGTAGAATATGTACTTCAACCAGTTTTTTCTCCGCTCTTCAACAGATAGTTTCTTGTTAATAAGAAATAAGCTGACCCCGCCTATTAAAAAGTGGATTGTTGATATAATTAAAAGTAAGCTCATGACTGATTTACCTCTTTCCTGGATTTAAGCAACCAGAAGAACCCTTTAACATGCGACCTTGGTTCCTTTAAAATCAACGTTATCAGAATGGATTCCGTAAATACAATATAACCACTGATCATGACAATATAGTAAAACCAAATGTAGAAATTCAAAAAGAACAGTACAATAAAAAAAGCGCCATGAATATATCCGGCTATTTTAATAAGTACGGAATGGTAACCGAAATAAACCCTGAATTTCAGAAGAGAAAGCAACCGGGAAATAATAAAAAGTCCGATAAAAATGAAAAATGATATAGCATGAGGTTGAAAATCAGTCCATTTAAATACAAAAATCCCCGTAAGCGCAAGAATGTATGTTCCTGAATCAGCTATTCCGTCTATCTTTTCACCGATTTCGGTCATTTGATTGAACCGGCGGGCAATCCACCCGTCAAGAATATCCGTTGTGAGATTGAACCATATAAAGAATGCAAACAGAGTCTCATGCCCCAGGAATATAAAGATCATTACGAATGGGAACGAGAACAATCTGTATAAGGAAAGTACATTAGGTATATTAAGAGGTATATTTATTATTTTCATTTCCGGTCAGGCTAAAGTTCTTTGCTGGAATAAATGGCATCCGGCTGCTCTGGCCTGTGCTATCCCGAAGTCTAATGATTCTGTTAAAGCATTTCCAAGAGGTTTCCTGCAAAATGGGCATGAATGAAACTGACCATTTGAGTCAATGTAAAGATACCTGTTGCCTGCACCCTGACAACCTGATCTTCTCTGGTGGTGGCCAGGAAATTGTATTATAGGATATCCGGCATAAGCCGGATCACTATTGCGGGAAAGCATAAACCTGTCAATTATACCGATCTGGAATTGATCAAGCTGAACATCCTTGCCGGAAAACCTCCCGACTTTAACTGGCTCCATTATCCTGACGAATACGGCACCCATTTCTTTAGCCAGCTGGAGATACCGGTCTAAATTTTCTTCTGTTGCAAATTCCCTTATACAGCATAATGCCAGGCAGACAATAATACCTGCTTCGTTGCAGTTTCTGACAGCTTCTTTCACCCAGAAGTAAGATTTGTCATTTTTCCGGAAAGCATTATGCTTTTTTTCATCCCAATCATCAAGACTAATAATGGCCCCGGTGATCCCATTTTGCTTCATTACAAAAGCTTTTTCCCTGGTAAGTCCGAAACCCGAAGTATTAATCCAGAATTCTTTGGTGTTCCCGGAAAATCTCAACAGTTCGATCATATCATCAAACCTGCTCAGGGGCTCTCCGCCGCTTAGATGTATGTGTCTGATTCCATGATTGTTAATTTTCTCCATAATATTCACTAATTCCTCCAGTGATAAATTGTCTTTGTCAGACAAATTTTCTGATTCAAAGCAGTGAATGCAGTTTAATGGACAAACATTGGTGATACCTAAAAATATCGTCTGAAGATGGCTTTCAAGAGGAGAGTGAATCCTCTGGAATTCATTATATATAAAATGATTGAAAGCCTCAGAAGGCCATCCCGGCACATTTGTGCTCCAAAAATATTTTTTGCCTGCTTTAACAGCCTTTATTCCACCTTCGTTGCCATGGATGGTAACTCTTTCCCTGATTAAGGAACGAAGCAATCGGACTGCTTTAAATGGATTTGGATTGATTTTTAGAGATAGTATGAGAATGGTCAGGACTGCACCAATCCTTACCATTGCAAGCTTCAAACCGCTTACAATATGTATCCTGCTATTTTGAACACAGGCAGCTTTAGTGCCCCGATTCATAATAAATCATCTTTAAATGCTTTCGGATCACTGAGTGCCGTACAATTGATTGACCTTGGTTTCCATTAATTCCCTCGAATATTCAAGGAACTGTCCAGGTTTACGGCTGGCATTAAGCTTTTTAATCTGAGGTAAACCAGTATTCTTCTGGTTAATGTTATAGTAGCCTTTCGAATGAAGAATGACAGTCCTGTCGTCGCCGGCATTTTCCGGAACCCTGAAAGTCAGGTCAGCAAAAGTATGTTCTTCAGACTGGACATAATATTTTAAATCGTCATGCATGAGAAGGTCGGCAACATTATCCTCATCTTCAGCTATTGCCTTGTTTAAGGTGATTGTAGTTTGTCTGACTGGTATATTTATAGAATAATCAATGCCTACATAATCAATTTCCCAGAAGTATGTTCCTGATTCCAGTTTTATTTTTAACGGTCCTGTTCCGATACTGTCAAGATTAATTGAGATAACATCCTCTTTCAATGCCATCGGACCGATCATATTATAATAGTCTTGGAATTTCCAGCTTTCATTCTTTTCAACAAACAATAAGAGAGGGATCTTCTGGCTTAAAGGCCATTCCTTAAGCTTTTCAGGATTAGATCCATTTTGTTTTCGGGTCCAGTTATCATTATAATTTCCAAGTAATTCATGTAGATCCTTATAAACATATTCAAGCCAGAGGGAATTTCTTGCCCTGATAATAACTTTGGCTGATCGTGCATTATCAGGCGGATCAAATGTTAAAATCAATCCATCTGTCAGGGGAATCTCCTTTTGCGGATCTGTACCGACATAGCATATACTGTCTCTTTCCTTAACCAGGTCAAGAACATCCATTCCCCTGAGATTTATTGCCTTCAGCGGAGCCAGAATATCGGAAAAGGTTTGATAATTGCCATACTTGTCTAACAGGACCTCTGATTTTGCCGGATGGTCTATAACAATGAGCTCTGCAAGATTTGTGTGCTGCACCTCCTGAAGTTCGTTTGAAATCCTGAGTTTATAACTCCCGTCATCAGCAATCAGCTGTGGCAGAGCGAGATAATCGTTTCTTTCCATTGGGGCATAAATAGCTCCGCTGTAAATTTCACCGGCAAATTTTAAACCATCGTCTGTATTTACATAAATAAATGGACAGGAAGCACCTGAAAATATGAAATACAGCAGGATTACAATATTTACTGCAATGAATGTGCCCGCAATGATTCCGATGGTGCCAAAAATCGAGACAAATGCTGTCTTGTTATAATTATTGAAATAAACGTCACACCTGTGAATATCTTTTAAAGAAATTGAAGTACCAGGAATTTGAGTAATTTCCTTTGTATCAATATATAGATGGACTTCATTCAATATTCTAAGATCTCCCTTTGTTCTCCTGTATCTTGGCGAGGTATTCATTTCAGGGAAGCCTGTACGCTTATATGGAAATGAATAGGTATCTGAAGAGAGAGTGCCCTTTAATGAATCATTTTCAATTTTTGAAACATTCAATAGATAGACAGATGTTCCTTCATGGATAACAAATACTTTATTATTACCGAGATACGGACGGAAAAGCTCTTCACCTGGATTAGTAGTAGAGATGGCTTTATAATAATAACATCCTGAGATCATATTGAAGGCAAGGATGACCATAATTACTTTCGATAAAAATATGAGGGATCTGACTTTTCCTGACCTTACGGACTTTAATCCGTTTCGAAAAAAGAGGAAATGAATTGCAGATCTGATTTTTTTCATGAGATCTTATATTTTGATTTATTATGAGATTAATAGTGAAGCAGTATACTTCTATAATCTATCATGTAACATAATCAAAGATATACATTAATAACTGGATAATAACAAGTTATTTGATGGTTATATTAATAATGAGAAGGTAAGAAAGACTTTTAAATTCGTCAATCCTATATCAGCATTTTTATAATCGGAATATTTAAATTTAATTTGCAAATTCTTCCAAAATCAGAACAATGGAATAATTTTTGCAGTGTTCTATTTACGAGGATTATTAATTTAACGATATAAGCGCGAATGATAAGAATTGAAAGGGCTAAATCAGGGTTATTGGCAATAGCAGCTATCAGCCTTCTTATTTCATGTAAGACTACAACACCGGAAATTAAGGATGGTGCTGAAACAATAAGACAACGTGAAGACGGAACAATTTCCTTGAAGCTGGATAAGGCAGACTGCTATTTAGATATGGACGATCGAGCAGATAATACCGCAGAATGGAATGTTGTTGTTTCAAAATCAGGACGTTATAATGTATGGATAACAAGTGCTACTTTGGATACAAATGATCTGAAATATAAAAATCCGGTGATGGTTAACGTTCAGGATAAAATGATCCAGGCACGTCCTGATTGCGATAAGGTTTTTATGAATTCATCCGATGTGACATCACCTTATTTCAGGGCAGATTCATTTATCGGTTCCCTGTATCTGCAGGATACCGGCCAATTCTATATCCAGGTCACAAGTGAAATGATACTCCCGAAGGATTTTAAGGTAACCGGATCTTCCGCTGCTGATATAGCCAAGCTTATCTCAGTTTCATTTACGCCTGTCACCCGCCGCTGATTCTATCCATTCCCTGGCATTTACAAATGCCTGTATCCATGGTGTGACTTCATCATTTTTCCTTCCGTCAGGATAATAACCGCATTGCCATGGGAGATATGCCCGTTCAAGATGCGGCATAACTACCAGATGGCGGCCATCATCAGAACATAAGCCTGCCACGTCATAATCGGAGCCGTTAGGATTTGCCGGATATGTGTGACCGGAATATTTTAAAGGGATATTATACTTCTTTTCGGGATAGGGAAGACTAAACTGTCCCTCTCCGTGCGCAACCCAGATACCAAGTTCCATTCCTGACATATTGCCAAGCATAACCGATTTATTAGGCAATATCCTGACTCCGAGAAATGCAGATTCAAATTTGCCGGACCTGTTACGCAGAAGCTTTGGCATCTTCAAATGCTCCGGATAAATCAGCCCCAGCTCGGCCATCAGCTGGCATCCGTTACAGACGCCAAGGGATAGAGTATCAGTTCTTTTGTAGAATTTTTTGAGGGATGACTGTGCCTTGCTATTGTACATGAATGCACCGGCCCAGCCCTTTGCAGAACCAAGAACATCAGAGTTTGAAAATCCGCCCACAAAGACTATCATGCTCAATTCCTCAAGATTTTCCCTGCCCGAGATCAGGTCTGTCATGTGAACATCCTTCACATCAAATCCGGCAAGATAAAGAGCATATGCCATTTCCCTGTCGCCGTTCACACCCTTCTCCCTGATGATCGCTGCCCTGATTCCACTTTTCTTCCTTCTTTCAGGTGAGATACCGAGAGATTTAAAAGTTCCGGGGAAATCACCAATATTGATTTTCAGATTATTGTTCTTATAATTCCTGAACCGTTCGGCTGCAAGTTTCTCTCCGCATTGTTTCCGGTCGAGAAGAAATGAGGTGATAAACCATTTATCCCTGAGCTCGTCAATATCAAATTTTATTTTATAATTATTGCTGGTGATAAAAAGTGATCTTTCATCTACAGGATGTCCTATAGAAAAGTAAGATATGCCATGTTCCAGCAGTATTTCGGCCACTTCATTCTCATCCTTCACCTGGATCAATATTCCGGGATTCTGACTGAAAAGCATTTTTATTGTATCTTTTTCATCCAGGGCTGAAAGGTTGATCGTTATTCCTCCCGAAGTGTTTGAGAAGCACATTTCAAGAAGTGTTGTTAGCATTCCTCCAGCCGATATGTCATGACCGGCAAGGATCTTGTTCCCGGATATCAGTTCCTGTATTGTATTAAATACTTCAGCAAAATAAACAGGATCCTTCACTGTGGGGACATCATTTCCCAGCCTGTTCAGTACCTGGGCAAAACTGCTTCCTCCTGTCTTAAAATCATCCTTGCTCATGTCAATATAGAAAAGGCTGGTATAGGGATCATTAACTATGACCGGTTCTACAATTTTGCGAACATCCTTTACTTCAGCAGATGCCGAAATTATCAGGGTTCCGGGTGAGAGTACCACCTGGTCATTGTATTTTTGCGTCATTGAGAGACTGTCTTTGCCTGTAGGTATATTAATCCCCAGTCTGATGGCGAAATCACTGGCAGCTTTAACCGCAATGTAAAGCCTGGCATCTTCCCCTGGATTCCTGCATGGCCATACCCAGTTTGCTGAAAGTGAAACACCCTTTATTTTGCCGGTAAGCGGTGCCCAGATAATGTTTGTCAGGGCCTCAGCAATAGATAAGACGGAACCTGCAGCCGGATCAACCAGCCCGGCAGCCGGAGCGTGACCAAGTGATGTGGCCATCCCGTGTTTCCCCCTGTAATCAAGAGTAATGACTCCCAAGTTGTTCAGCGGAAGCTGAAGAGGACCAGCACATTGTTGTTTGGCTATCCTGCCGGTCACCGACCTGTCAACTTTATTTGTGAGCCAGTCTTTGCACGCCACTTCCTCTATCTGCAGAACCATCTCTGCATATTCATTGATATGGATAATATCATATGATACTTTCCTGTAGCCGGTTCTGACAGTATTATCGGTTAAGACTGTTTTCGGGGGATTGCCAAAGAGAGATTCAAGCTTAATATCAATTGGCTTTTCGCCTGTTATCGGATTTATCATTGTGAACTGGTGATCACCTGTTACTTCTCCGATGATGTACATAGGGGCTCTTTCCCTTTCAGCAATCTTTTTTAACGTATCAATTGATAATTTATTCATTATCAGTCCTATACGTTCCTGCGATTCGTTGCCTATTATTTCTTTTGCCGAAAGCGTAGGATCACCCACCGGAAGCTTGCAGATATCAATTCTTCCTCCTGTTGACTCTACCAGCTCTGATAGGCAATTAAGATGTCCGCCCGCACCGTGATCATGTATCGATATAACAGGACTATTTTCCGATTCACCAAGAGCCCTGATGGCATTGTATATCCTTTTCTGCATTTCGGGATTTGCTCTCTGGACAGCATTCAGTTCTATGGAGCTGTCATATCTGCCTGTTTCTACTGAAGATACGGCTCCTCCGCTCATACCGATCCTGTAGTTGTCTCCTCCGAGGAGAACTATTATGTCTCCTTTTTCGGGGATGTCTTTTTCACTGTCATTTTTCTTGCCGATACCTATTCCTCCGGCCAGCATAATAACTTTATCGTAGCCGTATTTTTTAAGATTTTCAAAATGTTCGAATGTGAAAAGCGATCCGCAGATCAGCGGCTGTCCGAATTTATTGCCAAAATCACTGGCACCGTTAGATGCTTTGATAAGTATATCTTCAGGTGTCTGGTAAAGCCAGGATCTCTCTTTAGTCTTCTTTTCCCACTTGCGTGCACCATCAGGGCGGGGATAGGAAGTCATATAAACCGCAGTACCTGCAATTGGAAAGGCCCCCTTGCCTCCCGCAATACGGTCCCTGATCTCACCACCGGTACCTGTTGAAGCTCCATTGAAGGGCTCTACTGTGGTAGGAAAATTATGTGTTTCAGCTTTAAGTGAAAGTACTGATTCATAGTCTGTTATTTTGAAGAAATCAGCCTTGTCCTGGGTGACCGGGGCAAATTGCTCAACAACAGGACCGCTTATGAAAGCACAGTTATCCTTATATGCTGAAACTACTTTGTTGTGATTAACCTTTGTTGTCAGCTTGATCAGCTGGAAAAGTGAGGCTTCCTTTTCTTTACCGTCTATGACAAACATTCCGTTAAATATCTTGTGACGGCAGTGTTCAGAATTGACCTGCGAGAATCCGAATATTTCACTGTCAGTCAATTTTCTGCCGATCCTGGTGCTGAGCTTATGCAGATATTTTATTTCTTCATTGCTCAGTGCAAGACCTTCTTTGTCGTTGTATTCCTTTATATCATCAATGTATATTACCGGTTCAGGCAGTCTGTCAATTTTGAAAATATGCTGGTCGAGGTCTTTGTATATGGACTGAAGCATTGGGTCCCATATCGGATTCTTCCCCGAAGGATGGAATTCTTCAATCCTGGTTATACCGGTAATTCCCATATTCTGCGTGATCTCAACGGCGTTGGTGCTCCAGGGAGTTATCATCTCCTTGCGAGGTCCGATGAAGGTACCTTTAACTGTTTCAGAATCAAGCTTAGCTGCATTGCTGAAGAGCCAGCATAGCTTTTCAATATCTTTCTTTAACAGCTTTTTTATAACTCCGGCTGCTAAAATGGTATTAGCGGAGCCTTTGAAGAAGAGAATCATTTATAATAATTAATATATTGATTTATAATATGTTAAAGAGATGCTTCAATTTAATAAGAACTGGTAAATATAATATATGTTTGCATTTCTCAGTTCTTGACCATTGACTTGTCGACCCCCCATCCCCATTGACTTTTCTACCCCCCATCCCCCCTGAAGGGGGGCTATAAACCCATATCATATTTCATAAGGACCAGTATGGGTTTCAACCCCCCTTAAGGGGGGCAGGGGGGTCATTCAATCCGCTTCGTTCAAGAAAAGCATCTATGGTCGGCTCCTTGCCCCTGAAGCTTATATAAAGGTTCATCGGCTTATCAGTTCCTCCTTTCTCGAGAATGTTCTTCCTGAATGATCCTGCAGTTTCGCTGTTAAAAATACCCGTTTCCCTGAAATGCAAAAAAGCATCAGCATCAAGTACTTCAGCCCATTTGTACCCGTAATAGCCGGCAGCATATCCTCCACCAAAAATATGGCTGAACGAGGCGCTCATATTTGAACCGGTTACAGGAGGAAACAGCTCGGTATTTTCCATAGCTGTATATTCAAATGCCGCTATATCGTCCGTTACTGGTGCGGTTATCGTGTGCCATGCCATATCCAGAAATCCGAAACCCAGTTGCCTGTTGCAGGCATAGCCTTCGTTAAATGTTGAAGATTCCCTTATCCTGGTAATAATTTGATCAGTGATCTTTTCGCCGGTTTTGTAGTGAACTGCCCATGATGATAACCATTCTTTCTCAAATGCAAAATTCTCCATGAACTGTGAAGGGAGCTCAACAAAATCGCGTGCAACACTTGTTCCGGAAAGACTTTCATAGGTGCATTTTGTAAGCATCCCGTGAAGAGCATGACCAAACTCGTGAAGAAAAGTTGTAACCTCGTTGAAAGTAAGAAGAGAAGGCTTTGTTTCAGTAGGTCTTGTAAAATTGGCAACTATGGATATGATAGGTCTTACATCTTTTCCATATTCCTGTCTTTGTTCACGGTATGCAGTCATCCATGCGCCGCCGTTTTTACCTGCTCTTGGGAAGTAATCCGTATAAAGGACAGCCAGAAAAGAATTATCGGCATCATGAACCTCCCAGGCCTTCACTTCCTGATGGTAAACCTGTATTGTTTCATTCCTCACGAATCTGACTCCATAAAGTGTTGTGGCAAGGTTGAATATTGCTGTCTCTGTATTTTCCAGAACAAAAAATGGCTTAAGGACTTCATCATCGATGTCATATTTTGCCTTCCTGAGCTTTTCCGAATAATAAGCCCAGTCCCATCTCTCAACTTCATCTTTGTTTCCGGTTTCCAGGGCAAACTTTTTAAGGTTGTCATGATCCCTTATGGCAGCAGGTTTTGAGGCACTATGGAGCTCATTGAAAAATGTTTCGACCTTCATGGTTGTATCAGCCATCCTGTCGCCAAGAGTCAAATCCGCAAAGTTATTGAATCCCAGTATATTGGCTAGTTCTACACGCAGGTTGACTATTTCCCTTACCAATTCCCTGTTATCGCTTTTATCTCCGTGGAATGCCCTTGAAGTATAGGCTTTGTACATTTTCTCCCTGAGGAGGCTCTTATCACAATATTGCATAAAAGGAATATAGCTTGGGAAGTGAAGAGTGAAGATCCAGCCCTCTTTCTTCCTGTCTTTTGCTTCCATGGCTGCCATCTCCAATGTTCCTTCAGGCAAGCCTGAAATATCATCCCTGTCAGTGATATGGAGTTCGAATGAGTTGGTATCTTCCAGTATGTTTTCTTCAAATCTTACTGACAAACGGGAAAGCTCTTCTGAAATCTCCCTGAAGCGTTTCTTCGACTTTTCATCAAGCCCTGCACCGCCGAGAATAAAATTCCTGTGATTCTTTTCAACAAGCATCTTCTGTTCAGTTGTCAGTCCTGATGATCCCATGGAATCATATACTGACTTTACTCTGGCGAAAAGCTTTTCATTCAGCGTTATATCGTTGGAGAAGCGTGCAAGGACAGGAGAGACGTCCCTTGTGACTTCCTGCAGATCTTTATTTGTTTCAGCGCTGTTGAGATTAAAAAGAACAGCTGTGACATCTCCCAGCTTGTTGCCTGTTCTGTCAAGTGCTGCAATTGTATTCTCAAAATCCGGAGGCTCCGGATTTTCTGCAATTGTTTTTATTTCTTCTGAAGCTGACCTGATAGACTCCTCCACCGCCGGTTTGAAATGAGCAGTCTCAATAGAATGGAAAGGCGGAGTTTTAAAAGGTGTGTTCCAGTCCTGGAGGAGCGGATTCATAAATATTTTCTTTTCAGAATGGCAAGTCGCTCAGTTCATCATTTTCCGGAGGTATATCCTCAAGAGTGATGTCTGAGGGTGCATTCTGATCTCTTCCCTGTGCTGACAGTTTTTCAATTTTCCAGACATCAAGATTGGTGAAGTAATTGACCTTTCCGTCCCGTTCCCATTTATTGCCTCTCAGGTTGAACCATATCTTAACATCCTCATTAAGAAATGATTCGTTAATTAGCTCACATTTATCCTGAGTCAGCTGGAACTTAACATAGTCAACAAATACCGCAGCTCCTCCCGCCTCCTTTTTCTCAATGACAAATTCACGTTTTCTGAATTTATCGCTTACCTGGTTTACAGGGGAGATGTCGATGATCCTGCCTGAAGTTTCAAATGCCATCTGAGTTTATTCTTCGTGAATGATAATTTTTTCAATTTTGTCTCCCTGCCGGATCTTGTCAATGATATCAGTGCCATCATATACCTTGCCAAAGCAGGTGTGTTGCCTGTCGAGGTGCTTTGTATTGGTCCTGCTGTGACAGATAAAGAACTGCGACCCCCCGGTATCTCTTCCGGCATGAGCCATCGAGAGCACTCCTCTGTCGTGATACTGGTTTTCACCTTTTAGTTCACATTTTATCTTGTATCCCGGCCCGCCTGTACCTACCCTTGGGTCTTTAAGGTCCTTCGAAAACGGGCAGCCTCCCTGGATAACGAAATCTGGAATGACACGATGAAATGCCAGCCCGTCATAGAAACCACTCTTTGCAAGTTTGATAAAATTTTCAACTGTACCGGGTGCGTCTTTATCGAAGAAATCTACTTTCATCACACCCTTAGCGGTATGAATTTCAGCGTTTATCATTTACTCAACAATTTCAAGAAGCTCAACTTCAAAAATGAGTGTGGAATATGGTTTGATCTGATCACCTGCTTCATTTGCACCGTAAGCTATACTTTGCGGAAGATAGATCCTGAACTTCGAACCTACAGGCATGAGCTGAAGGGCTTCTGTCCAACCGGGGATAACTCCGGAAAGCGGGAATACAACAGGTTCACCTTCTTTAATCGAGGAATCGAATTCTGTACCATCAATAAGAGTTCCTACATAATGAACCTTAACAACATTGTCGGTAGTCGGTTTGGGACCCGTACCCATCTTTATAACTTCATACTGAAGGCCGCTTGCAGTAACAGTAATTTCTGATCTTTCCTTGTTCTTAACCAGAAATGCTTCATTCTCTGCAATATAGTCTTTATATAAAACTAAATTATCTTCAGCTTTCTTTGCGGTTTTTTCGCGTTCGCGAGCATTAACGAATACCATGATGTAATTTCTTGCACTCTCTTCGGTCATAACTGTTTTCCCGTCTTTCCCATCAAGCATTGCCTTGGCTATCAGAAGCGGATTCAGATTCAGGCTGTCAGCAATCAGTCCATTATAATAAATAGTGCCTAATGCATAAGCAAGTGAATCTTCATCACTTTTCATTTTAACGGATTTTACTGCGCTTTTCGAACAGGAGCCAAGTAGCATGGCCATTACAATTGAGAGTACCAATAATCCCTTAATTTTCATATTGAATATTTTTAATTAGAATTTTCGCAAAGTTAACACTTTGAGCAAAGTAAAAAAGCCTTTAATAACATTTTTCAAATTTTAATTGCCTTTATATAATGCCTTTTGCCCGGAGGCCCCGGAAGCAAAGTTACCTTAAAACCACAATCCCTGAGATTCCTTTTTACCTCACCTTTTGAGGAATATGTGACAAATACTCCATTCCTGTCAGTTATTCCCGCAATTTTACTAACAACACTTTTAGTCCACATTTCAGGCTGTTTCTCAGGACCGAACGCATCAAAATATATCAATCCATAGGAGCCTGCAAGATCGTCAGTTACCAGGTCTCCCCTGACCTTCATAAGGGAGAAGT
>JAPLDX010000118.1 GCA_026391215.1 Bacteroidia bacterium | reverse complement strand
AATGAACAATTTATTGGAAATAAGATTGATCTGTCATCCCTGAGAACTGATATAATGTGGTACCGTGAATCTGGTCTTGGCTTTTCAAAGAACATTACACAAAACCTGAGGATCGGGATTAAAGGCAAGCTGCTTTCCGGAATGGCCGCTGCCTCAACTGACGTGAGATCGCTTGGAATAACGGTAAATGATGATTACAGTCATATCCTTGATGCTGACATGACAATGAATTTAAGTGTCCCCCTGGATACCATCCAGGATGCTGATAACAATTTTAGTGGTTTTGAATTTAACAGCACGCGATTTGATAAGGCCATTGAAATAGTCAATTACCTTCTTAGCGGTGAAAATAAAGGCCTGGGAATTGATATAGGAGCAGAATATGCTTTTAATGACAGGTTAAGAGCTTCTGTCGCGATAACCGATCTCGGCTATATAAAATGGAAAAGAGACATTACAAATTTTAAAGTTGAGAATCATTTCGATTTCACAGGAATTGACATTTCAGATATTTATAAAAGGGAAATCACATTTGATTCCCTTATGGCTGAGCTTGGGGATTCCCTGCTTAATTTATTTTCACCTTCCATTGAAGATACTCATTTTACGACATATCTGCCATTTGGTGTTTCCGCCGGGGCCAGCTTTGATCTGACAAAGAATTTGTCACTTGGCGTTTTATCATATACAAAATTCATTGGAAAACAGGTAAAGGAAACACTGACTGTATCAGCCAATGTTAATATGGGGAATGCCTTTTCCACAACAATCGCATATACTGCGGCGAACCACACATATGATAACCTCGGACTGGGACTGGCATTCAGGGGAACCATCTTCCAGTTTTACTTTCTTGCCGACAGGCTCCCTGTGACATGGAATAAGATCGTTTCTGCTGATTTTGAAACTCCCCGACCCGTGAGTATGCTTTTCGGAGAAAATTCCATTCCTATCCCTGCCAGCTGGAATACCATACATTTCAGGTTCGGAATGAATCTTGCCTTCGGAAATAAGCTGAAAAAGAAAAATGACAAACCGATGGTTGTCATTCCGGAACAGCTGAAAGAAAAACAGCTGAAAGGAAAATGATCCTTTTGCTTCGATTCATATTAGTAGGCCTGATAATCTATCTGCTTGTCAGATCATTCGCAAGGTATTTCCGTGAAGAGGGTGAAAGCAGGGAGGTGCCGGAAGATAAAAAGCATCCGGATACTAAGAAGATCTCAAAAAATATTGGTGAATATGTTGACTATGAGGAGACTGATAAGAAATAGCTTATTTATTCTCTGATGACCTGAGCTGTTTTGCCAGAGCGTTGGCAAATACAAAATCATTAAGTATCTCACAATCGGAATGGAGGATCTCATTCTTGCTTCCTTCCCAGCAAATGATGCCTTCATTTATAAAAACGATCTTTTCCCCGATCTCCATCACCGAATTCATGTCGTGAGTATTGACTATTGTGGTCATTGAATATTCTTCAGTCAGCTCCTTTATAAGCTCGTCTATCAGGATCGCTGTAATGGGATCGAGACCTGAATTGGGTTCGTCGCAAAACAGGTATTTGGGATTCAGGGCAATTGCCCTGGCTATCGCTACTCTTTTCTTCATCCCTCCTGATAACTCAGATGGAAAAAGCTCGTTTACATTTAATATGTCTACCCTGTTAAGGCAGAAATTGACCCTTTCTATTTTTTCTTCGGTGCTTTTAACAGTGAACATATTGAGCGGGAACATTACATTCTGCTCAACGGTAAGGGAATCAAAGAGAGCGCTTCCCTGGAAGAGCATTCCCATCTGCTTCCGGATCTCCTTCTTGTCCTTAAAATCAAGCTTGTTAAAAAGAACATCTTCAAACCATATCTCCCCGCTGTCTATATCATGAAGCCCAACAATTGATTTTAAAAGAACCGTTTTCCCTGATCCGCTTCGCCCGATGATAAGATTTGTTTTGCCAGGTTCAAATGTTACTGATACATTATCCAGCACCTTCTGGTCATCGAATGACTTATTAATGTTTATCACTCTTATCATGACAGCAGGAGTTGAGTAAGTATCACATTGAACAATAATATGAGGACGCTGCTGTGCACAACGGCCTTGGTGCTGGCCTGTCCTACCTCAAGTGATCCGCCATTCACATAATAGCCATGGAAAGCTGAAACGCTGGTTATGATAAAAGCGAAAAATACAGTTTTTATCATTGCGTATACGATATAATAAGGAATGAAAGCATACTGGATCCCGTAAATGAAATCCTCGGAGGTTATGACTCCTGAAAAAGTTCCTGCGAGCCATCCTCCTACAATTCCAACGCTTATGCTGATAAGGGTAAGGAAAGGGTTAAAAACAAGGGTAGCGATCATTTTGGGCAGTATAAGGTAAGAAGCAGAATTGACACCCATAATTTCAAGTACATCAATCTGTTCGGTAACCCTCATTGTCCCTATTTCGGAGGCTATGTTTGACCCGACTTTCCCGGCCAGTATCAGGGCTACGATAGTAGAAGAAAACTCAAGTAAAATGGAATCGCGGGTGCCAAGGCCGATAAGATATGTGGGGTAAATAGGATTTTCAGTATTATAGGCAGTCTGAAGTGTTATAACTGCACCCATGAAGAAAGAAACAACTGCAACAATTCCTATCGAATTGAGACCAAGGTAAACCAGCTCATGCATGGTCTGCTTATAATACACAGAAGATTTTTCTGGCTTGGAAAAAACCTTTTTAAGCAACATGAAATAACGTCCCAGCTGTGACAGAAATCTTAATATCATTCACCAGAGTTTACAGCCTTCAAAAATACGAATAATTACTATATTTCCCCTGGCGCTATCTTAAAACCGGAAGCATAAATTAGATATATTTGCAAATAGTTAAGAAATCAACTGCCTGACTATGGATAACAGATATGTAATTATAATGGCCGGCGGCGTAGGGAGCCGTTTCTGGCCATTGAGCCGTCGTGAAAAACCCAAACAATTCCTTGATATACTGGGTACGGGGGAGACTCTTATACAGCAGACATTCAGGCGTTTTAAGTCAACCTGCCCTGAAAACAATATTTTTGTCGTGACCAGCACTGAACATAAGGATCTTGTTCTGGAGCAGCTTAATATTAACCCTGAAAATGTGCTTGCCGAGCCTTTCCGCCGTAACACCGCACCATGTCTCGCCTATGGCACTTTCAGGATATTCAAAGAGAATCCTGATGCCGTGATCGTTGTTACACCTGCCGATCACCTGATCGTCAAGGAGGATAAATTCTGCAAGGTGATCCGGGAAAGCATGGATTTCGCCAGTGAAAATGACGCATTGCTTACTCTTGGCATCAAGCCCGACAGGCCGGAGACAGGATACGGTTATATCCAGGCTGACCGTAAAAAGCCTGTAAAAGGATTTGACAACCTGCTCAAAGTCAAGACATTCACCGAGAAGCCGGATATTGATCTTGCCAGGAAGTTCATTCAGAGCGGGGATTTTTACTGGAACTCGGGGATTTTTATCTGGAATTTAAAGACCATAATGGCAGCTTTTGAGAAGCATCTGCCGGATATGTATACTGCCTTTGATGAGGGCAGGAAGCTGTTCGGTACAAGACAGGAGAAGAGTTTTATTGGCAGGACATACACCGAATGCAGGAGCATATCCATTGACTATGGTATTATGGAAAAGGCAGATAATGTATATGTCATGTGTACTGATATCGGATGGACGGATCTTGGTACATGGAGCTCTCTGTATGATCATTCAGAGGCAGACAAGAGGGGTAATGCGATTCTTGGCGGTAATGTTTTCTCTTACGACAACAAGGGCAATATTATTAATATTTCCCCGGGGAAAGTTGCAGTGATCCAGGGTCTGAAAGATTATATAGTCATAGAATCGGAAGATGTATTGCTCATTGTAAAGAAGGAAGAGGAGCAGAACATTAAGAATTATCTTGAAGACGTGAAGAAGGAGACGAAGGATAAGTATTTGTAGTACCCCCCGACCCCCCCAAGGGGGGGGCTAAAACCCAACTATTTTACGAGACAAGCTTTGGTACTTAGAACCCCCCTGCCTCTTCCCGCCTACGCATAGCTTCGGCGGGCAGGCGCGGCATCGGGACTGTCTCAAAAACCTTCTTTTACACCCTCACCCCTAAATCTCCCGAGGGGGACTTTTTGATTTCCAAATAATTAAGATCTCCCCCCTTGGAGGCCAGGGGAGGTAAATGTATCCTTTTGAGACAGCCTCTTTAGCCTGGGGTGTTGGATAACACTCTCAACGAGGGCTTTAGCCTGGAAACTTGTCAAATCCATATTCTTTCAAAAACCCTCTGTACTCATCGTCCAACTCAAATCTGAACTTTGTCAGCTTGTTCCTGTTAATCCAGAAAGATGATTCTCCCTTGATCAATTGTATAACCTTTGACAGAGACATTTCAGGATCCAAAGAAATAAGGCAATGAATATGTTCATGATGCCCATTTATAATATCAATGTATATTCCTTTCCCTT
>JAPLDX010000085.1 GCA_026391215.1 Bacteroidia bacterium | reverse complement strand
TCTTTTTGATCTCAACAGGCTGTTTGTTTATTATTGCTTCCTGGGCTTCAGCTATCAGATCGTTATCCAGTATGTTGGTTGTTTTATCATTTTGTTTTTCAACACAATACATCGAATTTGCCCTTGACTCAGGTGGAAGCGTAAGCAATCCATTCAGATTCAGGTTCTTAATTTTCCAGTGATCCACTTCAGGATTACGTTCCAGCAGATCGACCCGGCCGATTATTTCATTCAGGCTCCTGAATCCCAGTTCTGCCAGGTACCCTCGCACATCTTCAGCAAGAAATCTGAAATAGTTGACAAGGTATTCAGCTTTCCCCCGGAACTTTTTCCTGAGCTCAGGATTTTGCGTGGCAATACCGGCAGGACAGGTATTAAGGTGGCATTTGCGCATCATGACACATCCCAGTACTACCAGGGCGCTTGTTGAGAATCCAAATTCCTCGGCTCCCATGAGTGCTGTCATTATAATGTCCCAACCGGTTTTTAGCTGACCGTCAGCCTGGAGCATTACCCTCCTCCGCAAATTATTCATGACGAGGACTTGCTGAGTTTCGGTGAGACCAAGTTCAAGAGGCAACCCGGCATGTTTTATAGATGATGAAGGACTGGCTCCTGTTCCTCCCTCAAAGCCACTTATTGTTATGAGATCAGCTCCGGCTTTTGTAACTCCGGCAGCAATTGTTCCTACTCCGCTCTCCGAAACAAGCTTGACGCTTATTTTCGCCTCCGGATTTACGTTTTTCAAATCAAATATGAGCTGCGAAAGATCCTCAATAGAATAGATATCATGGTGAGGAGGGGGAGATATGAGAGTTATCCCGGGAATTGAATATCTTGTTTTTGCGATGATCCTGTCCACTTTGTGACCTGGCAGCTGGCCTCCTTCACCCGGTTTCGCTCCCTGTGCTATTTTGATCTGTATTTCATCAGCATTAACAAGGTACTCGGTTGTTACCCCGAATCTGCCGCTTGCAACCTGCTTAATTGCGCTCCTTGTTAATTCTCCATCTTCACGCGGTTTGAACCTGTCAGGATCTTCTCCTCCTTCTCCGGTATTGCTGCGACCTCCTATCCTGTTCATTGCAATTGCCAGGGTCTCATGCGCCTCCCGGCTGATTGCCCCGTATGACATTGCCCCTGTGACAAACCGTTTCATGATTTTCTCTGCCGGTTCAATGTCATCAGGAGGAATAGGATTCTTCTTTATTCTAAGCAATCCTCTGATAAATCCGGGACTGGCAGTGTTATTATTCACAATGTTGCAGAATTCTCTGAATTTTTCTTGATCGCCTGTTCTTGTAGCCCATTGCAGGAGAGCAATAGTCTCGGGATTCCATGCATGGTGTTCACCATACTTTCTGAATGAATAAACTCCCTCGGTGAGAATCTCAGGCTGCTGATCTTCAATAAATGCTTTTCTGTGAGGTATAAGCACTTCTTCAGTAATCTCGCTGATGCCAATTCCCCCGATACGGGTAATAGTGCCTGCAAAATATTTGTCTATCAGGTCAGGATGTATTCCAATAGCCTCAAAAATCTGAGAAGAACGATAGCTTCGGAGGGTGCTTATCCCCATTTTTGACATAATTTTGAGAATGCCTTTATTTATTGAGTTAATATAGTTTGCCTCAGCCTTTTGATAATCGAGCTGAATCGTTTTTTCTTTTACCAGCTTATCAATTACTGCGAAGCTCATATAAGGATTAATGATGCTTGCCCCAAACCCGAACAACAGCGCAAAATGCATTACTTCACGGGGTTCACCACTCTCCACTACTATATCAATCTGCATGCGTTTACGCTTTTCGATCAGGTGGTGGTGAATAGCTGAGACGGCCAGTAAAGAGGGAACAGGTGCCAGATTCTCGTTGATTCCCCTGTCAGAGATGATAATATAATTTTTGCCTTCATCAACAGCTTTTTCTGCATCGCTGCAAATCTTGTCTATAGCTCGTTGCATTCCTTCCGCTCCTTGCCTGGCATCGAAAAGTATAGAGATGTTCGCAGCTGAGAATCCCTTGTATCTAAGGTTTTTGACGATCTGGAAATAAGTATTTGAAATAACGGGATTCCTGAAACGAACCATTTTAACGTGATCCGGAGTTTCATCAAGCAGGTTCTGCTGAAGAGAGCCAAGATAACCTGAAAGAGTCATTACAAGCTCCTCCCTGATCGGATCGATCGGGGGATTGGTTACCTGTGCAAAATTCTGCTTGAAGTAATTGAATAGCCGGTAAGGTTTTCTCGAAAGGACAGCGACAGGGACATCATTACCCATGGAGCCTATAGGTTCTTTACCTGTTGCGGCCATTTCCCTGATAATCTTTTCAATATCTTCCCTGGAATAATTAAAGGAAGTGATGTATTTTTTATAGTCTGTACCGATTTCCGGAGTAACAACCTGTCCGGTCTCTATCTCCTCGAGATTGACCATATTCTGCTGTATCCATTTTCCATATGGAAATTCGCCAGCAAGCTTGGCTTTCAGTTCATTATCATAAAAGATCTTGCCTGTTTCAGTATCGACAAGAAGCATTTTTCCTGGTTTCAGTCTCCCTTTTTCTCTTATTTCATGAGGTGAGAAAGTCTGTACACCTGTTTCAGATCCCATTACGATCAGGTCGTTTGTGGTTATTGTATATCTTGAAGGCCGCAAGCCGTTCCTGTCAAGCATGCCACCAATATATCGTCCATCAGAAAAAATCAGGGAAGCCGGACCATCCCATGGCTCCATGAATGTTGAATGATAGTGATAAAAAGCCCTGAGCTCAGTTGAAATGGGATTTTTTGCATTGATTGATTCAGGAATAAGAATAGACATTGCATAAGGTAACGATTTACCGCTCATAACAAGGAATTCAAGTACGTTGTCGAGCGATGCCGAATCGCTCTTGCCGGGCTCAATGATCGGATATAACCTTGAAAGATCACCCAGTTTTTCCGATTTAAGGATGGATTCCCTGGCTTTCATCCAGAGCCTGTTGCCTCTGATGGTATTGATCTCCCCATTGTGTCCCAGCATCCTGAATGGCTGTGCAAGATCCCAGCTTGGGAAGGTATTTGTGCTGAAACGTGAATGAACAAGTGCAATGGCGCTTTGCAGAAGTTCATCAGTCAGGTCAGTATAATATTCCCTGAGCTGACTGGATGTCAGCATTCCTTTATATATCAGTACTTTGGTTGAAAGGCTCGGTATATAAAAGAAGCTCTTCTGGTTTATATCTGATTCGCGGATTCTTCTCTCAACCCGCTTCCGTATTATATATAACTTGCGTTCCAGATCATCCTGCCTGATATCGGCACCCAGCAGAATCTGTTTAATGAAGGGTTCTGCAGCAAGAGATATTTCACCAAGGACCGAATTATTCCGGGGTACTTCCCTGAAACCAATGAATTTTACATCTTCTTCTATTATAATATTAAGCAGTATCTCTTCACATTTCAGTGCATCCTGATTATCTTTTGGCAGGAATACAAGACCAGTTCCAAACTGCCCTGACGGCGGTAATGAGTAACCCTGGATGAGATAAAAATCACGAGGAACCTGGATCATTATTCCGGCTCCGTCGCCAGTTCTGCTGTCAGCTCCTTCTGCTCCCCTGTGAGTCATGTTAGAGAGTATATCAAGCCCATGATTTATAATTGAATGAGATTTTTTGCCTTTCAGATGAGCAACAAATCCTATCCCGCAGTTATCGTGTTCAAATTCCTGTCTGTATAATCCCTGACTGGCCGGTCTTTCTGTTTTCATAATATGTAAATAAAAAACCGTTCTCAATTTACCCAGAGAGAACGGTTATCCCTAATCCAATGCCATATACCATTCTCACTCTTTCCCAATGAACCTCACGAAAAGAAATGATGATAATATGGATTTTTTCACTTTCATTTTTACTAATCCGATGCAAATATATTAATTCTTCTTTCAGATTGACGCAAATATCATTAAAAATATTTCAAAATATAAAAATATATTACATAAAGTTATAAACCTAATAATCAACAATACATTAAATATGTTTTTTCATAAACTCCAATGACAATCAAAACATAGAGTTACTCTTACAGGGAAAGTTATTAACAATGCTGAGACAGTATTTTTTCCTGTGACCGGTATGAGTAAAGCAGTTATGTCTTATAAGATATTTGGCAAAATATCGGATGTTCGTACGTTTTCCACTGTTTATATTTTTTCTGTCCGTTTAAAATAGTATGGATCGTTGACGAAGAATCAGGAATGTTTATCATATGAAATTCAAACTGTTAAAAACTTAATAAATTGGCTTTGATGAATTATTTAAATTTGATTGAGTTTAATCAAAAATTTAGAAATCATGGCACACGAAAAAGCAAAAGCACAACCAAAAGTTAAAAAAGCAGCCACAAAAAATCTGAAAGAAAAACGCGCTGTAAAAAAGGCCAAGAAAGCCGCCAAGAAATAATTGAAGCCGGTATAATTACACCACAGGCTTTTAGCTGAATGACTTGCAGGTCTTTATAGTCCTGCAAGTTTTTTTAGAAAAGAAAAAGCCGTCTTATCAGGACGGCTTTAAAATCAACCTCTTTGATTATTTATTGAGCCAGTTTGACGTTAACTGCATTAAGACCTTTTTTGCCTTCTGCAAGTTCAAACGTTACTTCATCATTATCCTTGATCTTGTCAATCAGACCAGACGCATGTACGAAATATTCGTTGTCCGAATCTGCATCTTTAATGAAGCCGAATCTTTTTGATACATTGTAAAATTTAACTGTTCCTTTGTTCATGATGTTATGTTTTAAAATTAAGGCCGCTAAAATAACTATTTATATTCAAATATTCAAATAAAATAACTTTAACAGTTTAATAAGACATATTGTTCAGATCTGACTTTAAAATATTTATACTTTTATTGTGCAATAAAATGAGATAAACGATGAAAAGATTTTTTGTTTCAGGAGCTGCGATTTTACTATCATGTGTTTGCATATTTGGCCAAACCAGATTTTTGACCACTGCTGAGAGTTCAGATTTCAAATCCACGTCTGATTATGATGATGTGATGAGCTTTATCGGGCAGTTAAAGAAATCGTCAAAAAATATAAGAGTTGAAACAATAGCAAAATCGACTGAAGGAAGGGATATCCCTCTGCTGATAATCGGGAATCCATTGCCAAAAACGCCTTATCAGCTTATTAATGACAAACGTATTGTAATATATATACAGGCAAATATTCATGCAGGAGAGGTTGAGGGGAAAGAAGCCTCATTGATGTTTGCAAGGGATCTTATTTCAGATGAAAATCCTGAACTGCTGAAACATATTGTGTTTCTGATATGCCCCAACTTTAATCCGGACGGGAATGAAAAGATCAGTCCCACGAACAGAACTAATCAGGAAGGACCGATAAATGGGGTGGGAGTTAGGCATAATGGTCAGTTTCTGGACCTTAACAGGGATGCCATGAAAGCTGAATCACCTGAAGTAAGAGGTGTGATTACAAAGGTTTTTAATATATGGGATCCAGCGATTTTTATGGACTGTCATACCACCGATGGTTCATATCATGTTGAACCGGTGACCTTTACCTGGATGGTCAATCCGAATGGAGACAACTCGCTGATTCATTACATGCGTGACAGGATGATGCCAGAAATGTCAAAAACTCTTCTTGACAAATACAAGGTGGAAAACTGTTACTATGGTGAGTTTAACAATATGATGAAGCCCGAAGAAGGCTGGTTTTATGAATCGGCAGAGCCCAGGTATATGAGCAATTATTTCGGACTGCGAAACAGGCTGGGGATACTGAATGAAAATTATGTTCATGCCGATTATAAGTCGCGTGTAATGGGATGCTATTATTTAATAAAATCCCTTGCTGATTATGCATCTGTCTACAAGGATGAAATAAAGGAAATGCTGAAGGAGGCTGATGCAAAAACACTTAAGCGCGGACTGAATCCTTTAGCAACTGATTCATTTGCAATAAAATTTGGTGTCCGGCCATTACCTGAAGAGGTCACGATCAAAACCTATGAGGTTGAACCGATACAGGATGCCAATGTATGGCCGCCATTCAAGCGGACAGACCGGCAGAATACCGTAACAATACCTTATTTTATTGATTTCTTCCCGGAGAGGAATGTTAAATTTCCATATGCCTACCTGATGAAAATCAATGACCAGAATGTTGTTGACCTGTTGAAGATACAGGGGATAAAGCTGGAAAAAATGACGGTTGCATCCGAACTGGAGGTTGAACGATTTGAAATAAGTGCCCTGGATGGTTCATCAAGACTGAACCAGGGCCATTATACAAATACTGTTAAAGGCAGTTTTGTCAGGGAAATCATCGGATTCCCGACCGGGACTCTTGTGATAAGAACATCTCAGCCGCTGGCCAATCTTGCAGCATATCTGCTTGAACCACAGTCAGATGATGGTCTATTGACATGGAATTATTTTGACAGGTATCTTGTTCCCCAATGGGGAGCAGGCTATTATCACTATCCGGTATATAAAGTTATTAGTCCTATTGAACTGGAGACGATCCCAATGAATTAAGAGGGGGAGAATAGGGGAAGGGGAGAAGGGGTGAATGGGTGAATGATCCAGATTATCTGCGGGTGTATTTATCAAATACTGTAATTACAGGCAGTACGTTCCCGTTTTCATCAAAGTAATCGCGTGTTGAACGGCCTCCCATTGTAGCTGGCTCCCACCAGAATATTCCGACACCCAAATTATCAGGGGTGTTCAGCACAATGTCATTGACCTCTTCAAGAAATTCCTTCTGGCCTTCTGGTGTCTCAGGAAAAGGAGCAGGCTTATTCCTGTATTCAGTCGGGGATGCGCAATAGGCAACTTCGACCAGGATAACAGGTTTTTTATATTCCTTAGCCATGAATATCATATTGTTGCGAAGATCAAGAAGAGTCCCATGCCACCAGGGATAATATGATTGCCCGATATAATCGAATTCAATGCCATAGGACAGGAATTTGTCGAAGAAGTTTTTTGTATTCTTCTTATTTCCGCCCTGATCAATATGTATCATGATTTTCGGATGCTGATCCTGACCTGAGCCGGCATATACTCCTTCAATACCTGCCCTGACAAGTCCGGCAAAATTATCCCAGTTTTCCGGAAGCTTCCCGTCAGGCCACAGCATACCGTTAATTACTTCATTACCGATCTGTACTATTTCGGGAAGAACACCTGCATCTTTGAAGGCTTTCATTGTCTTGCTCGTGTAATCATAGACTGATTTGACAAGCTCTTTGTGAGAAAAATTTTCCCATTCTTTCGGAAGAAATTGTTTGCCCGGATCTGCCCATGTATCTGAATAATGGTAGTCAAGCAAGAATTTAAAACCAAGATATTTTGCTTCTTTAGCAAGGGCTATGGTATATTCAAGATTATTTGGAAGAGTGGTTGGAGAATGAAAAAGACGCAGCCTTATCCAGTTATAGCCATGATCCCTGAAAATCAGGAGCCCTTTTTTTGCAGTATCATTTTCCTTAAAAACAAATCCTCTCTCTTCGGCACTTTTCAAAAATGAAAGATCAGCCCCGATCGCATATTCCTGTCCTGACAGTTTTATCGGGCAAAGTGACAATAAAAAAACAATAATGACTGCAAGTTGCCTGTTAATCGCAAATAAATTCTTTCTTCCCATTTTATGATTTATTTATGAAGACAAATTTATATTAATATGAGGGAGTTTATAATTATTCATTAACATTGCAGAAAAATTAATTTATTCTGATCTTTAACGATCAAATAACCAGGTCTAAAGAACTGATCATGAGAAAATGGCGTATTGAAGATTCAGCCGAATTATATAATGTCAACGGATGGGGCGTACCCTATTTTTCAATTAATGAAAAGGGGAATGTAACAGTCACTCCACAGACAAATAGTGCATCTGTCGATCTTAAAGAGCTGCTTGATGAACTCATCCTTACTGATGTATCGACACCCATGCTGATAAGGTTCCCTGACATTCTGGATGACCGTATCATAAGCATCTCAAAATGCTTTAAGTCTGCCTCTGAGGAATATGGATACAATGCACAGAACTTCATAATCTATCCGATCAAGGTTAATCAGATGCGGCCTGTGGTTGAGGAGATTGTCAGTCATGGCAAGAAATTCAACATCGGACTTGAGGCAGGATCCAAACCTGAACTGCATGCAGTGATAGCCATTAATACTGATCCTGAATCGCTTATTATATGCAACGGGTACAAGGATGAAAATTATATCGAGCTGGCACTTCTTGCCCAGAAAATGGGCAAGCGCATATTTCTTGTCGTGGAAAAGCCAAATGAGCTCCGGCTTATCGCTTCAATTGCTAAAAGACTGAAAATTAAACCTAACCTGGGTATCCGTATCAAGCTTGCAAGTATCGGAAGCGGAAAGTGGGAAGATTCAGGTGGTGATAACAGCAAATTCGGCCTTACATCAAGCGAGCTGCTTGATGCAATTGACTTTCTGGAAAGAAACAAGATGAGATCATGTCTTAAGCTTATTCATTTCCACATTGGAAGCCAGGTTACCAAGATCAGAAGGATAAAAATTGCTCTGCGTGAAGCCTCAGAGTTTTATGTACAGCTTCGCAAGCTGGGATTTACTGTTGAGTTTGTTGATATCGGAGGAGGCTTGGGAGTTGATTATGACGGCACCGGATCATCGAACAGCGAGAGCAGCGTAAATTATACTCTTCAGGAGTATGTCAATGACTCGGTAAGCACATTTGTGGATGCAAGCAACAAGAACAACATTCCCCATCCGAATGTAATAACTGAATCGGGACGTTCACTTGCAGCGCACCATTCTGTCCTTATTTTTGAGGTGCTTGAGAGAGCGACTTTATCTTCCTGGGATCCGGAAGAGGAAATAAATGATCATGATCATGAGCTGGCAAAGGAACTTTATACCCTGTGGAACAACGTGAATCAGCCAAGGATGCTTGAGACATGGCACGATGCCCAGCAGATACGGGAAGAAGCTCTCGACCGGTTCAATCTGGGGCTGATAGATCTGAAGACAAG
>JAPLDX010000035.1 GCA_026391215.1 Bacteroidia bacterium | reverse complement strand
AAGACATACAGTAATATGAAAAACTGGGAAGAAGAAGAATTAGAAAAATTTATTAGAGATAATAAAGATAAGTTCGATGTATATCAACCTGAACCCAATCATAATCAACATTTCTTAAATAGATTAATAAATAAATTTAAGGAAGTAATTAATATTGTGCCTTATTTAGTAAAAGTAGGCATCACCACAATACTTATATTTATTTTATCTTTTCTTTTATGGAGAACATATATCTGTCCTCCCCTGTCACACATTTCTTTAAAATATTGGAAAGCAGAACATGATTATAAATATCAGATTAATCGAAGTACTCGACTTACTTATAATTCTATTAATAATTTAGAAGAAAAGGCTAAATTCAAATCTGAACTTCAAAAATTTGATGAGACTTATAAAATTTTAAAGAAACAATTAAAAGAAAATCCTTCCACAGATAACATAGCAAATATGTTAAATTTTTATAATGAAAAATTATTGACATTAGAAGAAAATTCTCAAAATTACAGAAATACACTAAATAAGTAATATTCAAGAATTAAAGGATATTGGAAAAGCCAGTAACTTTGACCTATGTTGGCCTGAATATATTGACCACGGTTATCATAAATAAAACCATCAATTTTATTCTATCACTTCTGCGAGAATTAATGTTTATAGTGAGATGAAAAATTCTGAGTACAAGGTGCAGTGTGCATGGTAACCTTTCTTAATCTATTTCAGTATTGTTATCGGCAATGTGATCTTCAGAAAGAAACTATCTGATATGAAGGGACTCTCCGGAAGTTTGTACCTGTCGTGGGAATAAATGAGATAGAGTGCACCAAAAGGCGGTTTGAAACGCCATCCGAAAAGGCCGTAAACATAAATCCTTTCATTGTCGGTACTGTTTTGGGCAAATAACTTGATCCAGATATCATTGGTGAAATTATAGTTTACAGTTACCACATTGATGAATGTGGAACTCGTGTCGGGATCAGGTACGAAGCGCAGGTAAGATGAACTGTATTCAAGCGAAAGACTCTTCACCGGCTTCACCTGGAAACCTCCGCTATACAGGTAAAAATTCCTGTCGAAATTCTTTCCGGTTGAAAAGCCGGTCTGAACATGACTCCATTCCTCTGTATTGTAACCCAGGGTGAAGTCATGACTGTGGTTATAAAAGCCTTTTTCATACAACTTGTATTCATTATTATAATTGTAGCTGGCGCTTATGCGATTGCTGAAATAGGCATTTAACGAATTGTCGAGATCCCAGCTCCTCAGTGTCCCTGACTGGCTCCAGAATATATTATTATTCGTTCCGATCTCAATATACTCCCAGATGCTGTTCTTGATCCAGAATTTATACGAACCCGCTGCATCAATTTCCCGCCGGTCATCATCCGTGACAAAACCTGTCTGGTTAACATTATCGCGGAAGTCGATTCCCACATTATTGTACCTTATATGATAATTGAATATGTTTGTCTCACGGGCAAAACGCATGAACCATGCGCTGTGCGACCAGAAATCTCCAGGTGCGCTTCCGACAAACTGGCCTGTAAGCTGCCATGTTTTGCCAAGGTTCAGGATATAATCAAGGCTCAATGATCTTGTGTATGAATCATCTCCACTTTTATCGACCATTGTGAGACCCAGGCTCGATGAATTCAGGATGTCACGCTTAATCCTGGCAGCGGTAAAGTAATAGTGTGCATCATCCTCAGGCATCCTGGGTGTTCTTACATTTACCACATTGAACTGATATCCTCCGATCTTACCGTTAAACCTTTCACCAAAATCGATATCCTGTATCCTGCGCGAATAAAAGGTCTGAAACCTGGTGTTGTACATTTCATTTCCTTCCTGGAAGAAAAGACGCTTCTCAGGATAGCTCAGCTCGTACCGGGTAAGATTTATCTTCACCTGGTCAGCTTCGACAGTAGCAAAATCGGGATTAATCGTTCCGTTGAGTGAAGTATTTGGCGAGATCTGCCATTTTATATCTCCGCCGGCATCGGCATTTACCTTCTCACCGGTAGTCTTAAACACTGACAAATACGGGAACAGCGTCAGCTGCATTCTCCTGCCCAAGGTGTTAATGCCTGTAACCTTTCCTCCCTGCGAGATCCTGAAGTCCTGAGTGAGAGGGCCAGTCCAGTAAACTGTTTCGAAACCTGAACGAATGACCCTGCCGAAATTGACACCCCATGTGCCGGGTCCCTTTTTGAATTTCAGACTGTTCAGGGGGATCATTATCTCGGTACACCAGCCACCGTTAAATCCGGCTGATGCGCACTTCCATTCCGTGTCCCAGTTCAGGTCGATATTGTTGCCGTCATCATTTATCCTGAAATCGATCTGTGTGCCAAGGGGATTAACAATGAAGCCGTAACCCGTACGGTTATCATTGTATGTGTCTATTATCAGTGCAACCTCATCGTCATTCTTTGACAAGGCATCACGGCTTTGATTTTTGGCGATCACCGACGTTCCCTGGTAACATTTTATGACTGCATAAATATTTTTATCATCGAATCCGAACCACGCAGATGTTGCTTCAGTTGCAGCTTCCCCGGGATGCGGTTCCATCTGGATGAAGCCGGACGCACTGTCAGCGCCCGCCCAGATCTCCTTTTCGAATAGGCCGTCGACAGGCGGCGCAGATTTGAGGAAAAAAGCAGGCAACGATTTTTGGGCGTATAATACCGTGGTGGACAAGGCAAAAATGAGGCCGGTCAGAAGGGAGAAGGTGAGAACTCTCATAGAAGGAAAGTGATGGCGGGTTTAAATACAAAGATAAAATTAACAAGAAAAAAGAAACAAGGGATCGGACATAAAGAAAATGCCTGGTGCAAAAACCGGACGTCTTAAATCCCGACATTTTTTATAACTTTATTGTTGCTATTGAGTAATGGAACTTTAACAGAAATAACGATTATAGGTCTATAAAGAAAGGATTTATGAAAACAGTATTTCAGATTGCATTAATTGCTTATTTACTGCTGATCTGTCCGGGTGAAATACAGGCTCAGGGAGAAAATGATCTCTTTATAATACTGGAATTGGCAAGAAGTATTGACAATGTTGATTACACCGACACGTATGACAGGACTCTATTGATGCATTCGGCTACAAGCGGGTATACTTCTGCATGCAGGATTTTGCTCAGACGGGGAGCAGATCCCAACCTGCAGTCATTAGATGGTGCAACTGCTGCCATGTACGCTGCCTATAACGGTCATACCAGGATAGTAAAACTATTACTGGAAAAAGGATTTGTCCTGGATATGCAGGAAATTGACGGATTAACTGCCCTTATGATGGCGGCCCAGAACGGACATACAGAAATTGTGGAAATTCTTCTCGATAACGGATCGAATATAAATCTTCAGTCATTCGACGGATACACATCACTTATGCTGGCAGCCCAGAACGGATACACAGAGGTTGTCAGATTGTTGCTCGAAAGAGGAGCGCAGACAGATATGCAGGATCTCAGCAGCAGGACGACAGCGCTGATCCAGGCTTCCCTCTCAGGGTATACTGATGCTGCAAGGTTATTGCTCGACAAAGGAGCTGATCCCGACCTGCAGGATAAGGGAGGATTAACTGCTCTGATGACAGCTTCCCTGAATGGTCACGCTGAATACATAAAATTGTTGCTTGATCATGGCGCTGACATCAATTTAAAATGTACTGATGGTTCAAATGCCCTGTTCCTGGCTTCACTGAACGGACATACGGATGTAGTAAAAATGTTGCTTGAAAATGGAGCAAAACCGGATTTGCATGAATCTGACGGCACCAGCGCCCTGTTAATAAATGCCAGTGAAGAACTTGCAGGGACCTTAAAGACACTGCTTGATAATGCATTGAAACCGGATTCTTTTGACAATGAACAGGTTACTGCCACCATCACATCTTCACAAAACGGAAACCTTGAAGCTGTTAAGCTTAACAGACGCAGGGAAGCGAACTCAAATTTAAATGAAAATTATAATAAAGCTACTGCTTTTATACGCGCTTCCCGGAGCGGACATATTGAAATCGTAAAGGTGATGCTAAAAAAAGGAGCGAAATTCAACCTGGAGAAAACAGCCAGATTCACCGACCTGATGGCTGCTTCAGTTAATGGACATACAGAAGTCGTCAAACTGCTTCTGGAAAAAGGTGCAAATCCTGACCTGAAAGATAATGAGTCTAAAACAGCTTTTGACTACGCAGGAAACCCTGATATTAAATTGCTGCTTACTAAATAGAAAAGTGCCAGAATAAATGAATTTATAAAATCCTGCTCAACTTAAAAATCTCAAAAACCAATGAAAAAAAGTCTGTTATTAATCTTAGTGCTATTACTTCTGTCAAGCTTTTGTTCTCCGCAGAAAAAAGAGTCCCTTTTTAATGGGAAAGACTTAACCGGATGGAAAGTCTATGGGACCGAAAAATGGTATGTGGAGGATGGCCAGCTCCTTTGTGAAAGTGGTCCGGATAAAGAATACGGATACCTTGCCACCGAAAAATTCTATAAGGACTTCGATCTCACCCTTGAGTTCAGGCAGGAGGCAAATGGCAACAGCGGAGTATTCTTCCGCTCAACAATTGAAGGCACTAAAATTTCGGGCTGGCAATGCGAAGTTGCACCTCAGGGAAATGATACAGGAGGTATTTATGAATCGTACGGTCGTGGATGGCTTAAACAGATAGAAGAAGAAAAAGAAAATATTCTGAAACCGGGAGAGTGGAATAAACTGAGGTTAAAAGTTACAGGCGACAGGGTACAAACCTGGCTAAACGGAGAACCCATGGTTGACTTCAGTGATGAAAAGATTGGAAAAGCTAATGGTTCCATAGCACTCCAGATCCATGACGGTGGAGGAATAAAGGTAAGATGGCGCAATCTGGTTATCGAGGAGCTCTAATCCGGAATCTGAAACTGTTTTCTGGTGCTTTTCATGGTACAGGGCAGTTAGGAAATTATACTTTTTTTAACTTTACAATCTAACCTTAACCTTCTTACCCATGCGAAATATTAACTATAAGAAGCACGGCTGTTTTTTATTGGCTTTCGGTCTTGTATTTATATGGCATTCCTGTGT
Source organism: Bacteroidia bacterium (assembly GCA_026391215.1). Lineage (GTDB taxonomy): Bacteria > Bacteroidota > Bacteroidia > Bacteroidales > VadinHA17 > LD21. Next base: position 8,075 of record JAPLDX010000035.1, on the reverse strand, counting down.
CAAAGATCAGAAAGTATACATAAACGAAAATGATTTTCATGATAAGGTATATGCCTGCTGGCTGGGGAAAAATATCGGAGGTACACTTGGTATGCCATTTGAAGGTGATACCAATGTCCATGATATAACCTTCTATACAAAGCTGTCAGAAGGAGAACCCGCAGCCAATGATGATCTCGATCTTCAGATACTATGGCTGAAAGCTATGCAGGAAAATAATGCACATGTGGATGCATTCACACTTGGGGAGTACTGGCTGAAATATGTACCGGTAAACTGGAATGAATATGGTATAGGAAAGGCAAACATGCTTGCCGGACTTATGCCTCCTGTATCGGGGGAATTCAATAATGACAAGTGGAAACAAAGCAATGGAGCCTGGATCCGCTCAGAAATCTGGGCATGCCTGTTCCCGGGTAATCCCATGATGGCGGCTGAAATGGCCAGGGAGGATGCCTGCGTGGATCATGGCATGGCCGAAGGAACCTATGCTGAAATATTTACTGCCTCGATCGAATCTGCAGCTTTCATAGAATCTAACCGTGACAGTTTGATCAGTTTTGGTTTGTCAATGATCCCTCCCGACTGCCGTGTTGCCAGTGCCGTGCGTACTGCAGTTGAGGCTAAAAAAGGGGGAAAGGACTGGAGAGAAGCACGTATGGCAGTAATCAGGAATACGGAGGATATGGGCTGGTTCCAGGCACCCAGAAATGTTGCCTTTACTATGATTGGCTGGCTGTATGGTGAGGATGATTTTGGAAAGTCTGTCTGTATCGCTGTGAGTTGCGGAGATGATACAGATTGCACAGGCGCTACACTGGGTTCAATCTTCGGAATTATCGGCGGCACAAAAGCAATCGCTGAAAAATGGCGTAAACCTGTTGGTAATAAAATCGCCACGGTAGCAATTTCGGGATTTAAAGCTCCGGCAACCCTGGATGAGTTAACCGACAGTACAGTTGAAATGACTAAAAAAGTAATATCCAGATATGACTTGCCTGTTATTATCGGTCCTGGCAAATCACGGCTGCCTGACCAGGAGCAATCGCTTAAACCTGATAAAAATGAACTGGAAAAACTCTGGAACCTCTCTCCCTGGCGAGTAGTAAGGCACAATACAGACTGGGTAATTATTTTAGATTATTTGCAGGAACCATTTATACAGGAAGACATTGCACGCAAGCTGTCAGTCTCAGTTTCAAATGTCACCGGGAATAAGGAATTATATAAACTAAATATTGCGGATTTGCCTGAAAAATGGGAAGTTACAGGATTACCGGCAGATACTTTCGGAATAATGAAAAATGATAAAAAGACACTGGATATGTCAATCCTTGCAAATGAAATATTATCTGATACCATACGATTAAGATTATTGCTCACAAGAGGTGCAGATTCAGACACTATTTCATTTACTTTATTCAGGGATGAAATTTAGAGATTACTTTCTAAATAGCCCAAACAGATTCAATAATGAAAGCCGGCTATATGAACCACAATATCTGACAAAACGTGAATTAAATTACAAACTAATCTCTTATGAAGAACCTTAAAAGCTCCTTAAGAAAAACCAAAACCTTTTTCAGGGCATTTGACTTTTTGATTTTATTCTTTGCGGGTATTTTAGTATCTGCGCAAAATCCCATGATGCAATATCCTGATATTTATAACAACATCATCGTTTTTGCAAGCGGTGGCGATATCTGGAAAGTTCCTGTCGAAGGGGGTGTTGCCACCCGCCTCACATTTAACGACGGAAGCGAAAATTATCCTGAAATTTCTCCCGACGGCAAACTAATTGCTTTTACCGGAGAATACGACGGGAATTCAGATGTTTACGTCATGAACATAAACGGTGGAGATATAACAAGACTGACTTTTCACCCCGGTACAGACGAAGTGATAGGATGGAATAAAACCAAAAACAAGATAATGTTCACTTCCGGCCGGAACAGTTCATCACGTTATCTGAAAATGTTTCTTGTATCACCTGACGGAACAGGCCTAGAAGAGATGATAATGTATGATGCGGCCCGCGGAAGTTTTTCTCCCGACGGTTCAAAAATAGCGTACAATAAAGATCCCCAGGATAATGCTACCTGGAAGCGCTATAAGGGCGGCAGGGCGCAGGAAATATACATCTATGATTTTAATACCAATGAGGAAATCAATATTAGTAACTATGAAGGATCAGACAGAATTCCAATGTGGATTGGAGATAAAATCTATTTCAGCTCTGACAGGGACAGGGTACTTAATATTTATGCCTATGACACAAATACCGAAAAGATTGAACAAATAACAAGGCATACTGAATATGATGTCCGGCACCCCGGTGATGGCAGCAATAAGATCGTTTACGACCTTGGCGGAAATATCTGGATGCTCGACCTGGCTTCAAATGAAACAAAAGAGATCCCCATACAGATCCTGGCTGATATGGAAGAGACCCGGCCGTTTATGAAGGATATCAGCATGGATATTAACCGGATTGATATCTCCCCTGCCGGTAAAAGAGCCTTGATTGTGGCCAGGGGTGAGGTCTTCACCGTTCCTTCAGGTGAGGGTCCTGTTAGAAACATATCTAATAATTGTGGCGCCAGGGATAAAGATGCTGTCTGGTCACCGGATGGTAAGTGGATAGCATACCTTTCTGACAAAACCGGTGAATATGAAATTTACATTGTTAATCCTGATGGAAAGCAAGAAGCAATAAAGCTGACTTCAAGTAAAGATGGCTACCGGCATACGCTTAAGTGGTCGCCTGACAGCAGGAAGATTGCCTACACAGACCAGACTCTTACACTGTATTATATTGATATCGCAACTAAAGCAATAACCAGAGTCGATCAGGAGGAATATGAGAATGTTGACGTTTCGCTGGATGTGAAATCTATTTTTGATTTTTCCTGGTCACCTGACAGCCGGTTTGTTGCATACACGAAAATGAATGAGTCTTTTGTGTACCAGATATATGTCTATAACCTCGAGACAAAAGCCATAAACTGTATTAGCAACGGATTGTTCTATGATTTCAATCCGGTCTTCACAAAGGATGGTGAATATATCATTTTTATATCCACCCGCCGTTTCAATCCTACTTACTGCGATATTGAATGGGAAATGGTCTATCAGAAGGTCGCAGGCCTTTATGCTGTTACCCTTAATAAAGACGGGAAATCGATACTCCCGTTCAAAAGTGATGATGAAAATCCGGCCGGAGAATCTGCAAAATACGACTCGCCGGTTATAGTCCGTATTGATTTTCAGGGTATTGCGGACCGTACTGAGGCGCTACCTCTTGAAAGCGGAAACTACAGGAACCTGTCAGTCAATAAATCGACCTTGTACTATTTAAATGCCGATGAAGGCAATTTTAACCGTTTTGAGGTATCGGGGCATGGTCCGATGACTCTTTACTCCTACTCTTTTGACACGAAGAAAGAGACACCGGTTGTTGATGACATTGATAATTATGAGCTTTCATATGATGGTGAAAGTATAATTTATCTCAAAGAAAAAAGCGTATCAATTATTTCTTCAGCCGGAGGAGAAGGCAAACCCGTTAACCTGTCTGAGCTTAAGATATGGTACGAACCGCTCAGGGAATGGAAGCAGATTTTTAACGAAGCATGGCGCATGGAGCGTGATTACTATTACGAACCCAACATGCATGGACAGGATTGGAATTTCATAAAACAAAAATACGGGAAACTGGCTGACAGGGCTTCATGCCGTCAGGATCTGACTTTTATTATAGGTGAAATGATCGGAGAGCTGAACACGTCACACACCTATGTTTACGGAGGCGACAGTAAAAGGAAAGCTGATGCAGTTAATACAGGTATGCTGGGTGCCGACTTTAAAGTTGATCCGCAAAATAGTCTTTTTCAGTTTAAAAAGATTTACAGGGAAAAGGACTGGTCGCGCGAAACCTGGCCGCCACTTGCAAAACCGGGAATTAACATTGCTGAGGGTGATTACCTCCTGAAAGTAAATAATATTGAAATAAAAACTGATAAGGAAATTTACAGTTATTTTGTCGGGCTTGCAGGTAAACAGGTAACTCTGACTGTCAACTCCAAACCTATCATCACCGGGGCCCGTGAAGTAGTTGTTGAGCCTGTCAGAAGTGAAAGCAATATACGTTATATGGATTGGCTCGAATCAAACCGTCTGGCTGTTGATAAAGCATCAAACGGGAGAATTGGCTATATATATATGCCTGATACATGGACCGGTTCTGCTATTGATTTCCCCAGGTATTTCTACTCCCAGACAAAGAAAGAAGGAATAATCCTGGATGGTCGCTTTAACGGCGGCGGACTTGATCCCGATATCTTCCTGGAGAGATTGTTGAAAAAGCCACATGGTTACTGGACACGCAGGCAGTCAGCTGATCAGCCTATACCATTGCTGGCTGTTGAAGCTAATATGGCTCTGGTTACCAACAGGTATGCGGGCTCTGGAGGAGACGAACTCCCGTATGAATTCCGGTGGAACAAAATGGGGCCTATAATAGGTACACGCACCTGGGGTGGCCTTGTCGGTGTTTCAATGTTTATTAAACTGATTGACGGAGGTTCCCTGACAGTGCCAGATTACAGGATATATAATGAGAAAGGCGAGTGGATTATTGAAAATGAAGGTGTTACACCTGATATCATAGTTGACATCGACTCAAAGAAATATTCTGAGGGCTATGACACACAGCTGATGAAAGCTGTTGATGTGGTCATGAAAGAAATAATCGACAATCCTCGTAAATTGCCAAAGCATGAGGCATTTCCTGTTGACAAGTAGAAAAACCTTATTCTGACTTATCACAAAATGAAAAAACCAAAAATTACCAGACGAAAATTCATTGGTACAGCTTCCGCAGCAGCAATTGGTTCTGCAGCATTCGGATTGAATCTTGTTTATGGGTATAGTTCTGAAGGAAGGTCAAAAGAGATTGTAAGCATTGTCCGGATCAAGGATGGAGATACAGCTACAGCCGTGGAAGAGGCAATTGAACTTTTAGGTGGAATTAAAGCAGTTACCATTGGGAAGAACAGAATAATGCTTAAACCGAACCTGGTTGCTGATAGTCCTGCAGTTACAACAAAACTTATTATTGTAAAGACTCTTGCACAACTTATGCAACAAGCCGGAAAAGAAGTAATGATCGGAGAAGGTTCTGCTGCTGCCTCCTCATTTAACGTCATAGATAATGAGATCTTCAGAACAAATAAAAGGGAAATCCTGGATGGCATGCAGCAACATGTTTTTGATGTCCTTGGGTATAGTGAAATGGCTCAATCATTAAATATACCTTTGATTAACCTCCATTCCGGAGAAATTGTGGAAGTACCTCTAAAAAACGGATTGGCAGCAAAATCAGTAAAGATCCATAAATCACTTACAGAAGTCGACCTGTTGTGTTCAGTTCCGATGATGAAAACACATACACTTGCAACGGTCACGCTAGCAATGAAGAATTTAATTGGGCTGTACCCAGGTACAGTGTATTATTCAGTCCGCTCATGGCTTCATGACAGAGCAGCTGAAGCAGGGTCTCCAGGTGTTGCATATGAAGTCATCGACATCAATAACGCTGTTAAAACCGGTCTATCAATAATTGATGCTTCTTCCGCTATGGAAGGAGATGGTCCGACAGGTGGTACTCTTGTCGATATGGGATTAATAATAGCAGGAACATCCCCGCTTGCGACAGATATGGTAGGAGCGTCATTAATGGGATTTGAATTGAATGATATACCTGCTATCGTATTGGCGCATAAAACCGGTATGTTGCCTGCCGCTTTGGACGATATTGAAATCCGGGGTTTAAGAATAGATCAATGTAAACGTAAATTTGTTAAACCAAATATTTATAAATGGACTGACGCAAGCAGCAGTTTCGGAGCAAAAGAATTGTGACAAATTGATTAAACCAATACCGGAAATACAGTTCATGCCCTGCTGCGCCCCGCGCAGTCTTGATGGATTCCTGGCGGATTTCTGGTGTGATTTTTGTACCAAACAACTTATACGAATGAATCTGATCTTAATTTAAAACCAAAAAAATGAAAAGAAAATCTCTGTTTGCTTTGATGGCAGCAATGCTGTTATTAACAACAACCATGTCCGGACAGAACGCATGTAAGGTCCTTTTGTCCGGGATTAGCGATTCATACACCGGATCCTGCAAACAGGGTCTGGCTGATGGAAAGGGCGAAGCTTCCGGTATCGACAAGTACACAGGAGAGTTTAAAAAAGGCCTTCCTGATGGTTATGGAACATATATCTGGCAGACAGGCGAAACATATATAGGTGACTGGAAAATGGGAATGAGAGACGGAAAGGGTGAATATATTTCAAAACTGACAGGAAGTGATTCAGTGCAGGCTGGTATCTGGAAAAGGGATAAGTATGTCGGGCCGAAAGAGGTCGCGGTTGCCTATGCGATCGGATACCGTAACAATATAGGAAGGATAGCATGCATGAAAATGGGAGACGAGCGAAATTATGTAAAATATAAATTTTCACGTTCAGGGGAAGCATCATCTTTCGTTGCCATTACCGATCTGATGCTCCAGGGAAGTTCCGGAATAGAAAACATATCATCCAATTTTACCGGCTTTGAGAATGTGACTTTCCCGTTTGAAGGCAAGGTCCAATTCAATGCTCCCAGTGCATTAAATACAGGAAGTCTCGCCTGTGAGCTGAGAATAACTATTAATGAACCAGGACCGTGGCTTATTACTATATACTATTGATTTAAACTTATTAGCTTCTCAGAATTCCAAGAACTTTCACCTCTGCGGCATGTGTGCTGATCTCTTGGTTCTGCTTTCTTAATATTATGTTAAATATCGAATTACAGTACCCGGAAGAACGAAAATGGTACATATTTTGTTCTTTATATTAAGACTAAATTAAGAGGTTATGAAAACAATTAAATCTAACATGATGTGCCTCTTTTTGCTTTTGGGATTCTTAGGATCAACTGTCAACAGTTATTCCCGGGATATAAAATTGACCCGTCAGGAACTTAAAGAGGTAAGAAAAGCACAAATGGAAACAAATTATTATATTCTTGATACAATGCTTAATGCAAAAACTTTTGTGCTTGAGGCTGATTATCTTGAGAGCAGATATGGTGACAGAGTCTCGGTTCTATCGGATCTGAATTTTATAAAAGTCAATGAATCAGACGGGATCCTGCAAACCGGATCATCTTTCGATCCGGGTTATAATGGTGTCGGAGGTGTTACGGCTGAAGGAAAAACAGGAAGCTGGAAGATCACGAAAAATCCAAAAAAATTGACTTATGTAGTTCGTTTCAGTCTTTTTTCAAACATCGGACATTATGACGTTCTTATGTATGTAAGTTCAAACACCCGTGCTACAGCGACAATTACAGGATTGGGCCCTGGCAGGCTGACCTGGGAAGGGCACCTTGTGCCACTTAACAATTCAAGGGTTTTTAAAGGACAGACCTCTTTTTAATCCTTTAAAAACTATATATTTTGAGATAACTTAAAAGCCGGTTTAAACCGGCTTTTTTATTGTTGAAAAAGGAACCTTCATTAAGCGGGTCAAAATATATTTGACTTGCCTTTCCTTTTGTTATAACTTGCTTATATAGAAATTTGTTTTCGATTATTAACCAGGCCGTAAAGCCTTTATACCCTTACTCCTTAATTCCTTCCCCCCATGAAAACAAAACTCATCCTCCTTGCCTTACTCTCTCCTTTCGCCTTTCTCCTTTCGCCTTGTACCGCCCAGGTACCTCAGGGCTTTAACTACCAGGCAGTAGCACATAACAGTGCAGGAGCACCTATAATGAACACAACGATCCAGGTCAAAATGGGCATTCTTTCAGATACCATTACTCCGGTTGTAGTATGGGAAGAACTGCATTCTGCAGTTAAAACCAATGTAAACGGGGTGTTTAACCTGGTGATTGGAACAGGCACCCGACAGGCAGGATCGGCACTGAATTTCAGTGATATTGACTGGGCTAAAACACCTTTATTCCTTAAAATCCAGATCTATAACCAGGGAGCATGGAAATACCTGGGAACATC
>JAPLDX010000125.1 GCA_026391215.1 Bacteroidia bacterium | reverse complement strand
GACGGGAAATGGAGCACAATAGGAAGCTATAATATGAATCACCTCAGCGATTATGCAAGCATCGAAATAAATGTTGATATTCTTGATGAAGGTTTTGCCCTTCATTTTGAAGAACTGCTGCGCAGCATTATTGATAAAGACTGCCGGCAGATCACCTTTGAGGAATATAATCGCAGGCAGACATGGTATTCAAAGATAAGAGGCTGGATCTCTTACCAGATGATCAGGCTCCTGATGAGAATAACATACCAGCTGACATCAAAGAGAAAGAAACAACGTTCAATATGAAACTTCATCTTTTCAATATTGCCAATTTTAAAGTCGACGGGGGCGCAATGTTCGGAGTAGTACCAAAGACGCTATGGTCCCGGGTTTATCCCGCTGATGAAAACAACCTTATTGTTCTTACTCTCAACTCACTGATAGTTGAAACAGACGGGCATGTTATTCTTGTCGATACAGGATGGGGCGACAAGCAGGATGAGAGATTTTTCAGGCATGTTCATCTTCATGGCGGTGAAGGATTACTGGAAGGGCTTAAGAAAAAAGGATATAAACCTGAAGATATTACCGATGTGGTGCTTACACATCTTCATGCCGACCATTGCGGTGGATGTGTAAGGAACAATTTTGAAGGAACCGGTTTTGAACTTGTCTTCCCTGAAGCAGTATACCATGTAAGCAGGACACAATGGGAGTGGGCAGCAAAAAATAACCTGCGGGAAGAAGATGCATTTCTTGAGGAAAACTTTCTTCCTGTTGCAGAAAGCAGCAGGCTGAACCTGGTGGATGAAGAAGGCGAGCTCTTCAAAGGATTCTCACTGAGATTCTGTTATGGACATACCCCGGGACTAATGATCCCGGTGATCAATAATAATGGGAAAACACTTGTATATACTGGCGATCTTATTCCGACTGCTGCACATTTACCTTTGATCTGGAACATGAGCTATGATATTGAATCGCTGAAGACAATTGAAGAGAAACGAAGCCTTCTGTCAGAAGCGCTTGAGAATAACTATATTCTTGTTTTCCAGCATGACGAGAAAACGGAATGCTGCACTCTTGAGATGACCCCTAAAGGAATCAGGGCAAAGGAGAAATTTCCATTCGCCGGGATATGATCCCCCCCGCCTTGTGTATAACCGACCCCCCCCTGAAGGGTTTGTGTATAACCGACCCCCCACCCCCCCTGAAGGGGGGCTAATACCTGATCATCGAAAAGCCTGGATTTAGACCCCATTTAGGGGGTGCCACGAAGCGGCGGGGGTATTTACCTTCAAAAGGTAAGAAGTAACATGATCTTTAAATTCTTTTATAAGATCATTTATTATTATATTTGATAAAGTCCCGAATTTGTGTTTAAAATCATTTATAACTAATTCATTGTTAAATAAATAACAGAACATCATGACAGAATTCATCTATGAAAAACCTTTTCAGATCGAGAAGGATACAACTAAATACAGGTTGCTTACAAAGGATTATGTAAAAGTTATTGAAGCCGATGGCAGAAAAATACTGAAAGTTGATCCACTAGGGCTTGAACTGCTTGCAAAAACAGCAGTTTCGGATCTTTCTTATTTCCTGCGGACCTCGCACCTTGAAAAGCTTGCAGCGATCCTTAATGATCCTGAGGCAACTGATAATGACCGTTTTGTTGCCTATATGATGCTGCGCAACTCTGTAATATCAGCTAAAGGAGAACTGCCATGGTGCCAGGATACAGGAACTGCAATAGTGATCGGGAAAAAAGGCGAAGGAGTATGGACAGGAATAAACGATGCACTCTATCTTTCAAAAGGGATTTTCGAAACATATCAGGAAAAGAACCTGAGATATTCACAGGTTGTCCCATATTCCATGTTTGAGGAGAAGAATTCCTGTACAAACCTTCCTGCCCAGATTGACATATATTCAGTTGAAGGGAATACTTACGAATTTCTTTTTATAACAAAGGG
>JAPLDX010000014.1 GCA_026391215.1 Bacteroidia bacterium | reverse complement strand
TTAAATAGTTGTTTTTGAAATAGTTATCAAGTACAAGGTATCTTTCCCTGTGCTTTTTGAGCAGTTCAGGATTATTACCGAAAGTCATTTCAAAATTATCAAATCTCTTCCGGGCATTTTCCCTTATAGCAGTTGCTATCAGCTGTTTATCAATACCTCTTTCAAGATATATTTCAAGGTATCTGGATATACCGGTCTCCCCGAAAGCATCAAGATCATCAGCGACCGATAGAATAGTCTGAAGCTGATCCGTCACAATAGAATTGTCATAATCCTTATTATCATGATTTTCAATCGCTGATAGAACATCCTTGTAGTCAGTCTCTTCCAGATGATGCTCTTTCAGAAACAGGATGCAGAGTTCCCTGCTGTGTTGACCATGCTTTATGCCGGTATCAACCGACATTCCAATATCATGCAGGTAACAAGCAATCAGGAGCTTTTGAAGAAAAAGCTGGTCAAATTGATACTTAAAATATTGCAGCAATTCTTTTGCATTATTCCACACCCTGCGATGATGATCAAGTCCATGAGATACAAGAAAATCTTTATCAAAATGACTATTGAAGAAGTTTTCAAGTATCAGTTTATACTTTTCTTCTGTAGAAATAATACCCGAAGTATTAATCATAGTTTATAAACAAAAAAAGCAAAAGACTAAGCCTTTTGCTTTTGAACAGGCTTCAGATTCTTCTGTTCACTCCTGAATCATCTTCTTAGCCATATCAAGGATTGTGGTATCGTCGAAACTTACAATACCTCCGTCTGGTCCCTGTTCAAAATGGATTCCAATTGATTGTCCTGCTTCAAAATTTCTCCCTCCGAAGTAGTTTCTTACCGTTTCTTCATTCAAATCAAGACTGCTGGCAATTTTCTTAATACTACCGGAGGGTAACTGATCTTTTATCTTCCGTAATTCATTGAAAGTGATTGTCTTTCTCATGATATTATAGTTTTAAATGTTTATATTTCTTTTCCACAACAATTCCAAAGATAATCATAAATATTATAATTTACCCATCATCTCAAGGAAGAGATTTATAGCTTTCCTTTTGTCATCATTGAGGTCAAAATTCATATTTTCTGTAAGATATATCCTGAGATCCTCGCCTCTTATAGTCCCGGTTTTTCCATATTTTTCAACCACCGCCGGTATGTTCTTTACACCGGCAGCAAGCGCATTATTGAATTCAGCAATGAACTCATTATTAAGCTTTTTATTTGCCGTCCAGCATGCAAATGCGAAAGGGAGGCCGGTAAATTTATACCACTCTTCTGCCAGGTCAATCCTGTAACTGAACCTGCTCTCGAATTCAAAGCACCTATCTCCGATTAATACAACAGCTTCATTATAAGGTATATGTAGAAAATCAAATCCTGTCTTTGTATTTTTCCAGATATATTCCCTTTTCCAGGCATTTTTTGCCAGGATCTTTGCCAGATTAACTGATGAAAGTGAATGATAATCGAGGTTAATGGATTGTATTTCAGAAAAAGGGCAATTGCTTAACAGCATTACTGTTCTCACTTTTCCATAGGCACCAAGGCAATAATCCGTAATAATATAATATTCATTTAGCAAAGGGAATGCCGCTATGGGGATCAATCCGATATCAACCTTATCGCTGATGAGCTTTTCAGCACATTGAGACGGGTGATCAGTTTCAATAATGACTTTCCTGTCAAATCCCGTTTCCGTCATTCCGTAGATGAATGGATATGTATTTGCATATTTGACGGCTGATATCCTGATTTTTTCTTTAAGCATTGTTGTTTTTACTGGTAACTACCTTATATACTGAAATTCAATTTTTTTACGACTTCTAAAAATACTACTTTTGCATTTAACGTTATAACATTTGAAAACTCAATCTTATTGCTAATGGATTTAAATTCTCTTACTGCCATTTCTCCTCTTGACGGAAGGTACAGGCATAAGGTGAATGAGCTTGACCTTTATTTCTCGGAGTTCGGGCTTATTAAATATCGACTGATGGTGGAAATTGAATATTTCATTGCCCTCTGCGATATTCCTCTTCCTCAGCTAAGTGATTTTAAAAAGGATAATTACAAGGCTCTGCGCTCAATATATGAAGATCTGGATATCCCTGATGCAGAAAAGATCAAGGAGCAGGAAAAGATCACAAATCATGATGTCAAGGCGATTGAATATTTCCTGAAGGAGAAGTTTTTCCATTCAGGGTGGGGCAAGTGGAGCGAATTCATTCATTTCGGGCTTACTTCGCAGGATATCAATAATACTGCCATCCCATTATCAATGAAAGATGCTCTCATCAACGTATATTTCCCGGTCCTTTTTGAGCTGAGGGAAGCATTAGCCGCGATGGCTGATGAATGGAAGGATATTCCAATGCTTGCCCGGACACATGGACAGCCGGCCACCCCAACCAGGCTTGGAAAGGAAATAGCAGTCTTCATAGCAAGGATTGATGAACAATCAAAATATTTCGGGCAAATACCATATTCAGCAAAATTCGGTGGCGCTACAGGCAACATGAACGCTCATAAGGCTGCATATCCGGCTATTGACTGGATAACATTTGCAAACAATTTCGTAAATGAGGAGCTTGGGCTTCAACGATCTCAACCCACAACCCAGATAGAGCACTACGACAACCTGGCTGCTTTATTTGATAACATGCGAAGGATCAATGTGATCCTTATCGATCTTTCCCGTGATATATGGACATATATCTCATTTGATTATTTCAGGCAGAAGATCAGGAAAGGAGAGATAGGATCATCCACAATGCCCCATAAGATAAATCCAATTGATTTTGAAAACGGTGAGGGTAACCTGGGTTATGCCAATGCAATTTTTGGTCATATGTCAGAAAAGCTTCCTGTATCAAGGCTTCAGCGCGATCTCACTGATTCAACGGTCTTGAGGAATATCGGCATTCCGATAGGTCATTCTATACTTGCGTTTAATTCTATTCTCAAAGGATTGAGCAAGCTGATTATCAATACCGAAAAAATCAAAAGCGACCTTGACAACAACTGGGCAGTGGTAACTGAAGGTATCCAGACCATTCTGCGGAGGGAGGGTTACTCCAAACCTTACGAAGCTCTTCTTGACCTTACCCGTACCGATCAGAAGGTCACAAAAGAATCAATACATTCCTTCATTGAAAACCTTGACGTCAGTGAGGCAGTAAAAGCTGAGTTAAAGGAGATCACTCCGTTTAACTTTACGGGTTTTTAACAGACTGACAGCACAATGAACAAAATAAGGCTACTTTTAAAATATATCAGCCCTTACAAAAGACCGGCATTTAGCAGCATACTTTTTAATATGCTAAGTGCATTATTTGCGCTTGTTTCATATTCACTGGCCATTCCGTTCCTGAATATCCTGTTCAACAGGGTGGAGAGTGTCCACAATCCAGGGGAATTCCATCTCACTATTGAGTATTTGAGCCAATTCTTTACATACTTTTTATCCATGTTCATTGAGGAGAAAGGGCAGGTGGGAGCTCTTCATAATGACAAGGGTATCAAATGATGTGCAGGAGATAGAAATATCAGTAATGTCTTCTCTGACAATGATTTTCAGGGATCCTGTATATGTTCTTATTTTTGTAATCTACCTTTTTGTAAGCAGTTACCAGCTTACAATGTTTGCACTTGCCCTGCTCCCTGTAAGCGGATGGCTTATTGGAAGAGTTAGCCGTACACTGCGCACTTCATCCCTTGTCAGTCAGCAATACCTTGGACAGCTCTTATCGGTTGTTGAAGAGACCCTTTCAGGGCTCAGGATAATAAAAGGCTTCAATGCCGAGAAGAAAATGAAAGCGCAATTCGGAGCCACAAATGAAAATTATGCGAAAATATTCAAACGGGTGATACGCAAATATTATCTCGCATCGCCACTAAGTGAGTTTCTTTCAACTATTGTTATCATTGTCCTGCTGTATATAGGAGGGATGCTGGCACTGAAAGGAGAGGCTCACATGTCTCCTGACAGGCTTATTGCTTACCTCATAATATTCTCACAGATAATACAACCTGTTAAAAATATTACAACTTCGTGGTTCAGCATACAGAAAGGGATGGCTTCCATAGACAGGGTTGATCAGATCCTTGAAGCTGAGGAAAAAATAACCGAAAAGGAGAATGCTCTTCCTGTTAAGGAATTCAATGATTCCATAGAATTTAAGGGCATATGGTATGCCTATGAAAATGAACCGGTTCTGAAAGATATAAACCTCCTTATAAAGAAGGGACAGACTGTCGCTGTTGTTGGTAAATCAGGTGCAGGCAAATCAACAATGGCTGATCTTATGCCGCGCTTCATCGACCCTGACAAGGGATCCATCCTGATTGATGGGATTGATATCCGGGAACTCCGGATTGCCGACCTCCGTGATCTTATGGGAATAGTCAGTCAGCAACCAATCCTTTTTAATACTTCATTCGCTGAAAATATTGCTTTTGGGATTGATAATCCGGAAATGGAAAATGTAGTTAATGCTGCCCGGATAGCACATGCCCATGATTTTATTATGGAAACCGAAAAGTGCTATGAAAACAGCGTGGGAGAGGGAGGAAACAAGCTAAGCGGGGGACAGCGTCAGAGAATAAGCATCGCCAGGGCCATCATGGCAAATCCGCCCATCCTCATCCTCGATGAAGCGACATCATCCCTGGATACCGAGTCTGAACGCTTTGTACAGGATGCCATAATCAAATTAATGGAGAACAGGACATCAATTGTAATAGCTCACAGATTATCAACAATTCAGCATGCTGATATGATAGTGGTCATTGATGAAGGGAGAATTGTGGAAAAAGGTACACATGAGGAACTGCTGAAAATTAAAGACGGATATTATGCCAAGCTCTATAGCTTTCAGGCTATATAGCCATTATAAATAATTGTCTAATAGATATATATGTTAAAGCGAATTACTATACTGGTATCTGCACTCATCCTTTTGACCGTAACGGTTTCTTTTAAGGAAAAGAAGGCAAAGCATACTTTTAAATTCAGCGAAACAGAATTTCTGCTTGATAACGAACCTTTTCAGATCATAAGCGGAGAGATGCATCCGGCAAGGATTCCCAGGGAGTACTGGCAGCACAGAATTCAAATGGCAAAAGCAATGGGTTGCAACACTATCTCGGTTTATGTTTTCTGGAATTATCATGAAACTGAGGAGGGAGTTTTCGATTTTTCCACAGAGAACCGTAACCTTGGAGAATTTATTAAGATTGTGCAGGATGAGGGAATGTGGCTTATCGTGAGACCGGGACCCTATGTTTGCGCAGAATGGGATCTTGGAGGCATTCCTCCATATCTGCTGAAGATTCCGGATATTAAGCTAAGAACTCTGGATCCCCGGTATATGGCAGCAGCTGAAAGATATATGGCAAGAATGGCTGAAGAGATCAGGCCATACCTTATAACCAGGGGTGGTCCAATCCTGATGATCCAGGTTGAGAATGAATATGGAAGCTTCAGCAATGACCATAATTATATGTCAAGGCTTAGGGATATCTGGGTGGCAAACGGAATTGATGTTCCTACTTTCACAGGTGACGGACCCACAATAAAGATGCTGGAATCAGGAACTCTTCCAGGCAGCGTCGTCGGACTGGATTCCGGCAGCTCACAGAGTGATTTTGACCTGGCAACAAAAATAAATCCGGGCGTTCCCGTATTCAGCAGCGAAACATACCCGGGCTGGCTGACACACTGGGGCGATTCATGGTGGGCAAGACCTGACACTGTTGAGCTTCTTCAGGAGGTTAAATTCCTGATGGATAACAGGAAATCATTCAATCTTTATGTGATACATGGCGGTACCAATTTCGGATTTACGGCAGGAGCCAACTCCGGAGGAAAAGGGTATGAACCCGATATTACTAGCTATGATTATGATGCTCCTGTCAATGAGCAGGGACAGGCTACACAAAAATATTTGGCTCTCCGCAAGCTTATTGGATCCTACCTGCCAAAGAAAGATAAGCTTCCTCCTATACCTGATTCCATTCCGGCTATACAGGTCGAACTTATCTTCCCTGTCCGGTTTACATCTGTATGGGATTATCTTCCCGAGCCTGTGGTTTCTGAAACACCCCGGACCTTTGAAGCATACGGGCAAAACAATGGTTTTATCCTGTACAGGAAAGAACTTACTGGCAGAAAAAGCGGAAAGCTGACAGTTACTGATATTCATGATTATGCTACAGTTTTTCTTAATGGCGAATACCTTGGCAATCTTGACCGGAGGGAGGCAATCAATACAATCGATATTCCTGAAAGCAATGTCTCAGAACCTGTCCTTGAAATCCTTGTTGAAGGAATGGGTCGGATAAATTATGGACCTCAAATACATGATAGGAAGGGGATTACTGACAGCGTGACTATTGATGGGGAAAAATTACTGAACTGGAAAGTATATAACCTGCCAATGGACAGGAAATTCATTTACGATATCAGGTCTTCAGGAAAGACCGTCAACAAGCCCGGTATATTCTTTAAAGGAGATTTTTCACTTGCCTATACGGGCGATACATTTTTTGATATTTCGAATTATAAGAAAGGCGTTGTATGGGTAAATGGGCATAATCTGGGCCGTTACTGGAATATAGGTCCACAAAAACGGCTTTATTGTCCTGCCTCATATATCAGACCGGGCATGAATGAAATACTAATTTTTGACCTTCATATGACTCAACCAAAACCAGTCGGAGGAATGACAACACAATATTAATTATATGAGAAGTATTCTGTTTACAGCATTTATCATCCTCATGTCAGGATTAGGTACGGGCAGCAGCAGCGCGAAGGTTCAGGAAAAATGGTCAGTAAGGATGGCTAACACTGTGATTTCCAGCTCCGACAGCCTTATACATTATGTGGACGGCAAACCAAAATGGGCTTATGATGTGGCTTTCCTGGGCATGGCGGTGGATAAGTTGGGGAATGTTGATCCCAAATATTCAAAGTATATGGAAGATTGGGTAAGGTACTTTGTCCAGCCTGACGGATCGGTCATTGATTACAGTCTGGAAGAATATAATCTTGACAGGATTTATCCGGGAAGGAACGTTCTTACAGTTAACCGGAGAAATCCTGACCCGAAATATAAGATCGCACTCGATAATTTCATTGAACAGCTGAAGACACATCCAAAGACGAACGCCGGAGGCTACTGGCATAAGAAGATATACCCATGGCAGATGTGGCTCGATGGAATTTACATGGCATCAACCTATATGGTTCAGTATGCAAAAGAGTTCAATGCCCCTGAATGGTATGATGTTGCAGCATTCCAGGTAAAAGTCATCTATGAAAAGACTCTTGATCCCTCAACCGGCTTGCCGATGCATGCCTGGGACGAAAGCCATCAGCAAAAGTGGTGCAATCCTGAAACAGGACAGTCATTATACCCATGGAGCAGGGCAACAGGATGGTACCTGATGGCAATCGTAGACATACTTGATTATCTGCCTGCTGATCACGCTGACAGGGATGCACTGATAACCATACTTCAGAAAACCTGCGATGCCCTTCTTAAAGTGCGCGATCCTGAATCGGGCATCTGGTGCCAGGTTCTGAACCAGGGCGGGAGACAAGGCAATTACCTTGAAGGCTCAGGCTCGGCAATGTTCACTTATGTTTTTGCAAGAGGAGCAAAAATGCGATATCTTGATCAAAAGTACATCGATATTGCCAATAAATCCTTCGATGGTATCATAAAGGAACTTATTACTGTCGATGAAAAAGGCATGCTTACCATGCATAATATTGTAGGAGGATGCGGGCTCGGAGGAAATCCCTACAGGGACGGCTCTTATGAATATTATATAAACGAAAAGCGTGTCGATAACGACACCAAGGGAATAGGAGCATTCATCCTTGCAGCACTGGAACTTGACAGATAACCCTCCTGCCGCTAAAACGGCATCCTCCCTGAAGGGGGGTCATTTCAGATCGAACAACCTGCAGATGTGCCTCTTATACATGTTCTCAAAGACACATTTAGCAACAGTCTTTTCATTGGCCTCCAGCAGGTGAACATATTCATCCATTCTTTCAGCGGCCATCTTATACGCCACGTGTACAAGCTGCCTCATATTGGGATTGTAGGAGGGATTACCGGGTATGTGTCTTAAAGCATCCGCAAATTTTTTGCTGTTCCATTTTAATACTTCAGCTTTTGAAGGAAGCTTTGAGACATTAATATCGATCACGTCAGCATAGGGTGCGCAAAGCTCCTCTGTCTTTTCCAGCGATTTGCAATAGATTTCTTTTACAAATTCAAGAGCTTTCCCTCCTGATTCTGCCAGCCCGATAACTTCTTCAAGCCAGGTGGTACCTGCGGTTTTCAGATGAATTCCCTTATTATGCTTCTTTATAACTGATCCTATTTCAGGGTATAATGCAAACTTGTCAGAGCCTGAATGAATGCTCATTTTAAGGTTATCGGGCAAACCAAACTCCCTGACAGCGAAATCAATAACCATAAGATCGGCTTCAAATTCATCAGAAAAATATTCCGGATCTCCCACATAATCAACCCCTTTATTGAACCTTCCGGAAAATTTGGGGGCTATAGTTTGAACAGGTATGCTCTCTTCACCGAGCATCTTAAGAATAAAGAACAGCTCAACAGGTGTCTGGGGATGAGAAACTTCATCCATTGACACTTCTGTGACGAAGTTTCCTTTACCTTTTGATTTTTCTATTTTCCTGAATATTTCCCACGCCTTGATAGCTGCAAAAAGATATTTTTCAGCTATCCCGGCTATCTGATTAATGCTGACCTTTAAAGGATTCCTTATACCCGGTATTTTCAGAACACCGGAATATTTTTCTGCTCCCTGAAGAAAAGCCTGTATTTCATCATTTCCGGCTCTCTTGCCAATATATGATGCCACATCAATTGTAAAGAAATCTGAGCTCTCAATGAACCTGTCTACTGTCTCAAGATTAATGTGGTCAGCATCAACAAAATATGGCTTTCTGAAACCTGCTTTTTTTGTTACGGCGTCAGCTTCTTTCCTGACATCACCCGGTTCAGTGCCTATAATATTATGCTCCCTGTTTGATTTGTTCCATACCGGAGTTATATCAATACCTTTCTTTCCCGCTTCAATTACTGCTTCAAGCTGTGCATGTCCCTGGTGACCGAATCTGTCACCCATGCCAATTGAATATTTTCCCAGTTTTTTCATATTTCAATGATTGTTTATGAAGAAATTTACATTTTCTGAAGTAACAATATCTATCGGGAGATATTCCATCTTTTCAGGAACCTTATTCAATGACAGAAAATCGAAAAGCTTTCTGACTCCCCTATATGCCTGTTCTTCAGGTCTTTGTCCAATAAGAAATTTTATCGTTCCGGATTTAAGATGTGATACATTTTTTTCAAGGAGGTCGTAACCTATGATATTTAACGGGTGTATTTCTTCCGATCTTATAAAATCAGCTATCTTATATGATTTGGATCCTGTAACAAATATTGAGCTTATTTCAGGATTCCTCCTGAGTGCCCTTCCTGTTTCTTTCCTTATATTTTCAGGCACAGGGTCCGATATACGCAGTTTTATTATTCTTTCAGAGTTCCTGGCTGACTTTGTAAAATAACTAAGGAAACCCTGGGTTCTGATGTTCAGGTGCTCAACATTCTTAAGATTTCTCACTATATTGATAATGAGAATATCTTTTTGAACAGGAGTCACCATATCGGTCAGCTGGCCTGCTACACGGCCGCTCTGAAAAATATCTTCGCCGGTATATGAAAGAAATTCAGATTCTTTCAAATAGCCATCCAGGAAGACAAATGGGATCTTCTTCTTCGTCAGGCGATTGCAAAAATCAATTGATTCAGCCTTAAAGATCGGAGCAAGTATTACACCGTCAGGGTGAAGGTTAAAGACATTAACTGTTTTTTCCAGGAAGTTCTTCTCATTAAGCAGGTCAAAAGTTACCTGGCTCAGCTTTACCGGGAATGGATCAAGTTCATTAATTGCCCTCTTTAATCCCAGAGGATGTTTTAACCAGAATGCATTTTCTTCTGTAGCCTCTGGCAGAAGGGAGACCAGGTGGAGCTTCCTTTTTGTCTTAAGAGCTCTCGCAAGAAAGTTGGGAGAATAATCAAGATCTTTGGCGATCTTGATGATTCTCTCTCTCGTTTTTTCCGCTACCTCGCCTCTTTCGTGCAGGACTCTATCGACGGTACCTATAGAGACTCCTGCACGTGCAGCTATATCCTTTATCCTGGCTTTATTGGAAGGCATTGTCAGTCAAGAACTACCTTATTGTTTTTTGGTGCAAAAGCTGTCATTATTATCCATGCAAGCAGATAAGCGCTTCCTGCTATGGCAAACATTACAACATACCCTGTTTCAATATGTCCCAGGTCTTTAAAATGCTGGAGTATACCTCCTGCTATATATGAAATAAAAGCACCGCCAACAGCACCTGCCAGTCCACCGATTCCGGTGATTGAGCTAACAACTTTCTTTGGAAAGGCATCTGATACGGTGGTAAAGAGGTTTGTGGACCAGGCCTGGTGTGCTGATGCTGCAAGAGCAATAAGGCAGACTGCACCCCACGTGCTGACTCCTTTCGATTGTGCAAATATGATGGGCACGACCATAAGTGCAAAGATAAGCATGGTCACTTTTCTTGACTTATATGGCGACATGCCTTTCGTGATCATAAATCCGGAGACCCATCCTCCGCCTATGCTGCCTATTGTAGTCATTGTATAAATGAAGGCAAGAGGCAATCCGAATGATGAAACGCTGAGACCTGCACCTCTGACAGTTGAAAGCCATCCGGGGATCCAGAACAGGTAAAACCACCATATAGGGTCAGTCAGACCTTTACCGATAAAGAAGAGCCATGTCTGCCGTAACTTGAACAGCTTCATCCATGGAACTTTCTCTTTTGTCTCATTCTGTTCATCAACATCACTATTAATGTAAGCAAGCTCGCTTGCAGATACCTTTTTGTGTTTTTCCGGTACTTCATAAAATATAAACCATATAATTACCCAGATGAAACCTATTGATCCGGTGACAATAAATGCTGCCTGCCAGCCCCATGCAATCAGCATGGCAGGGATGGCCAGGGGAGCCAATATTGCCCCGACATTTGTTCCCGAATTCATTATCCCGAAGGCAAGAGCCCGTTCTTTCTTTGGGAACCATTCGGCTATCGCTTTATTTGCTGCAGGAAAGTTACCCGCTTCGCTGATTCCGAGGAAACCTCTCCATATTCCGAAACCCAATACACCTTTTGCCAAAGCGTGTCCCATAGCTGCAATGCTCCATAAAACAACGGAAACTCCATATCCAATTTTGGTTCCGAATTTATCTATCAGCCGTCCGGCAAAAAACATACCGACAGCATACAGGAGCTGGAAGGTCATGATAATATGTGCATAATCTTTCTCACCGATTCCAAGTTCAGAATCCAGTAGGGGCTTGAGTATCCCTATTATCTGCCTGTCCAGGTAGTTGACTGTTGTTGCAAAGAATATCAATGCACAGACAGTCCATCTGTAGTTACTGAATTTTTTTACTTCTGGCATAATTTATCTGGTTAAGTTTATTATACATTATATGTTGAAGAAGAGGTTGAGCCACCTCTTCCTGTCCAGTTTGTGTGGAAGAATTCTCCTCTTGGCTTGTCGGTACGTTCATAGGTATGAGCACCGAAGTAATCTCTCTGAGCCTGCAGAAGGTTTTGTGGAAGCCTTTCACAGCGATAGCCGTCAAAATATCCAAGAGCTGCTGATATTGCAGGAACTGGTATTCCGTTAGTAACTGCAGCCGATACCACATTCCTCCACCCTTTCTGGGCTTTTTCCACTTTATCCCTGAAGAACGGATCAAGAAGAAGGTTAGTGATTGAAGGATTGTTATCAAATGCTTCTTTGATCTTACTGAGAAATGCGGATCTTATTATACAGCCTCCGCGCCACATAAGTGCAATTCCTCCATAATTAAAATCCCATTTGTACTCCGCAGCAGCTGCTCTCATAAGTGCATAACCCTGCGCATACGAGACTATTTTTGACGCATAGAGAGCATCTTTCAGATCATTTATAAATTTTGATTTATCTCCTGAAAACGCAGGGTTGGGCCCGTGCAGCACCTTTGATGCCTTGACTCTTTCTTCCTTAATTGCAGAGAGGCATCTTGCAAATACTGCTTCTCCGATAAGAGTAAGCGGGATTCCATGATCAAGCGCTGTAACAGCTGTCCACTTACCTGTACCTTTTTGTCCGGCTGTGTCAAGTATCTTATCTACAAGAGGTTTGCCGTCAGAATCCTTATAAGCCAGAATATCTCTTGTTATTTCAATAAGGTAACTGTCGAGATCTCCTTTATTCCAATCCTTGAATACAAGATGCATCTCATCGGCACTTATATGGAGCATATCCCTCATTAACTGATATGCTTCGCAGATAAGCTGCATATCGCCGTATTCGATGCCATTATGCACCATTTTTACAAAATGTCCGGCACCGTTATCTCCAACCCAGTCGCAGCATGGGGAGCCGTCTTCAACCTTGGCAGCTATAGCCTGGAATATCGGCTTGACAAAAGGCCAGGCAGCCTTTGATCCTCCCGGCATTATAGAAGGGCCAAGCAGGGCTCCTTCTTCGCCGCCTGAAACTCCTGTACCTATATAAAGAAGGTCCTTGCTTTCAACAAGAGCTGTACGCCTGTTAGTGTCAGGGAAATGAGTATTACCTCCGTCAATAATTATATCACCTTTCTCAAGGTGAGGAATAAGAGTATTTATCATCTCATCAACAGCACTGCCAGCCTTGACCATGATCATTACTTTCCTGGGGCGGCTCAGTGAACTGACGAGCTCCTCAATTGAATGAGCTCCTGTTATGTTCTTCCCTTTTGCCCTTCCGGCAAGAAAATCATCAACCTTCTGTACCGTACGGTTAAAAACAGTTACCCGGAATCCCTTGCTCTCCATATTGAGTACGAGATTCTCGCCCATAACTGCAAGCCCAATCAATCCAATGTCCGATAATTTATTCATAACCAAATTGTTTATTTCTTTCATTCCCGAGTCGCTTCGCTCTCGGGATTTCGTCACTTCGTTCCTCAACTTTTTCCTTTTGTCTTATAGTATTCAGCTACCACTTGATCCATCACCCTGCTTGTCCTTGCTGCCGTTATCCCCGTGCTTGCCACGCTCCCTTCGCCTGACAATGCTTTGACTATCTGCTCAATCAGGTAATACTGAACATGTTCAGGCCTTTCATTTATAAATTCCTGCTGACCCTCTTTATTTATCAATTTAATTGGTTCAAAGGAGAAAGTTGAGGTACTGATAATTCCCTGGTCACCAAATATCTCCAGAGAATCTCTGTTTCCTTCCGGAGAAACGGAAAAACACCAGTTACCTGTGGCAGCTATATTCCCCGGGAAAACAAATCCGGCTGATACAAAATCTTCAGCCTGATATAATCCTGCCTGGTTAAGAGCAAGTGATTTGACTTTTTGAATGGGACCAAACAGGAAATCGAGGTAATCAAGCTGGTGTGAAGCAAGGTCAAAGAAATGGCCCCCGCCTGAAATCTCCGGCATGACCCGCCAGGGCAGATGGCCGGATTTTTCATCCTGTGACGGGAAGTTGTATATCTCCAGTTTGACGAATCTTACTTTTCCTATTGAGCCATTTTCAATAAGCTCCTTTATTTTCAGGAATCCGGGAAGAGTCCTTCTGTAGTAAGCGACAAAGACCGGCAGGTGATATTTTTCAGCAGCTTTATTTATTCTGACACATTCTGCATAATTTGCAGCCATTGGCTTCTCAATGTAGACCGGTTTGCCCGACTTAAGCACTTTAATTGCATATTCGGCATGGCTGCCCGGAGGCGTAGCTATATAAACTGCATTAATATCACTGTCATTAATAAGGTCATTTGCATTGGAATAGAATCTGGGAACATTATGCCTTTTTGCATAATCTTCAGCCAGGGCAGCATCACGTCTCATGACAGCCCTGAGCTGTGAATTTTTTATCTTACTGAAAGCCGGGCCACTTTTGGCTTCAGTTACTTTTCCGCATCCTATAATGCCCCAATGGATCATTAAATGCACTATTTATAAATATATTTATTTCAGCCTCTCCCTTGAACTCCACAATCCGACTGCCGGATTTGAGATATAGAATATTTCCTCACCGTCCGGCATTTTATTAAAGCCGTCCTTAAGTTTCTCCGGATCATATCTCTTAATCATTTTTTTGAGACTGGCATATTTAAAGTTCACCGATTCAATTTCTATTTTTGTCAGATATCCAGGGCAATATGTTACTGTAAACCTGCCTTCACTGCTTCCATGAATAAAATGGGCAGCAGCGCTCAGATTATTCCTGAGCTCTTCGTTTTCCTTAAGAGCTTTAAGAGTTGCTGGTGTTCCCCTGTATCCATATTTCCTTATCAACCTGTCAATCTCCTTATCCTCACCAAATTCCCTGAGTCCTGGGGCAATAACTATTAGCTCCCCGTTATCGGCCATTGCCATACGTGTCCTGTAGATGCTTTTGTTTCCCAGCCATGTGCTTTTAAATTCCGAGGGATCAAGATATACAACAACCTTCTTAAGGGGTTTGTCAAATAC
>JAPLDX010000009.1 GCA_026391215.1 Bacteroidia bacterium | reverse complement strand
TTATTAGTTAAATGTGCGGTGGCAAACCGGAAATGGTGCGAACCGCAGCCTGTTTGGTGGCGGGTAAAGGCTTGGTGTAGCGGGTGGACAAACAGGCTGTGGTTGTCATTTCCGGCCTCCTTTTCTTTGGTTCATTTCTTTTGGAGGAGCAAAAGAAATGAACAAGAATAATATTAAATGCTTTAACCTATTGTTTTATAAATAATTAATGTAGAAATATCAAACAGAAAAAGTGGATTCAGGGGAAATTCCCTATATTTTAATATTAATTAAAAAACTCTACCTTTGCCCATAATTTAATACCGTTTTGCGATGGCTGAGAAAACAAGATATTCGGATGAGGAGCTTGAGGAATTCAGGCAGATCATCCTTGCGAAGCTGGATAAGGCCAAGAAAGATTATGAAATACTCAAATCCAGCATAACTCACGAAGAGAGCAACGACACCATGGATACTTCTCCCACTTTCAAAGTCCTGGAGGAGGGAGCTACTACTTTATCAAAAGAAGAAGCCGGCAGACTGGCACAGCGTCAGCTTAAATTCATACAACATCTTCAGGCTGCACTTGTAAGGATTGAGAATAAAACCTATGGTATCTGCCGGGAGACGGGCAAACTGATCTCTAAAGAAAGATTACGTGCAGTTCCTCATGCGACGCTGTGCATAGATGCGAAAATGAAACAGAAATAAAGGCACAACGGCGCAGGGGCGTAAAGGCGTAACGGCATGATGGCGTTAATTATACTTTAGATAGTAGCCGCTTCAGAGATGGGGCGGCTTTTTTTATTATTCACCCCCGGCCAGCTAAAGCTGTCCTGCCCCCTAAAGGGGGCCTAAATCCCAAATATATAATAGTCTTGTAAACAATTTGGAATTAGCCCCCCTTTAGGGGGGTTGGGGGGTCAAAGAGACCGAAAGTACTTTATAGTCTTTTCCAATCCATTCTCCAGGGTTATCACCGGTTGCCATTTCAATTCCCTCATTGCCAGACTTATATCCGGCTTCCTCTGCCTCGGATCATCTTCAGGAAGAGGCATATAGGTGATTTCTGACTTTGAACCTGTCATCCGGATGACCAACTTTGCCAGTTCACTGATTGATATTTCTCCAGGATTTCCCAGATTGACCGGTCCGGTGAAGTTATCGGGGGTGTTCATGAGCTTTATCAGGCCATCAACCAGGTCATCTATGTACTGAAAGCTCCGTGTGTGGGTACCGTCGCCAAAGATCGTTATATCCTCCCCTTTCAGTGCCTGAACGATGAAATTCGATACAACCCTGCCGTCATTTGAATTCATCCTGGGGCCATAGGTATTAAAAATCCTGGCGATCTTTACCCGGACTTTGTTTTGCACATGATAATTCATAAAGAGCGTTTCGGCACACCGTTTTCCTTCATCATAACATGCCCGCGGTCCCAGGGTATTGACATTTCCCCAGTAATCTTCAGTCTGGGGATGAACCGAAGGATCACCATAGATCTCGCTGGTTGAGGCCTGCAGTACCCTGGCTTTAGTCCTTTTTGCCAGTCCGAGAGTATTTATCGCCCCCATCACTGAGGTTTTTATTGTCTTGATGCCGTTGTACTGGTAGTGCACAGGCGATGCGGGACAGGCAAGATTATATATCTCATCAACTTCAATAAATACCGGCATAGTTATATCGTGACGGATTACCTCAAAATGATGATCATCAAGAAGATGTATAATGTTCTCTTTTGAACCGGTGAAATAATTGTCGAGACAGATAACTTCATTGCCCTGAGTCAGCAGTTTTTCGCAAAGATGTGATCCGATAAAGCCGGCACCGCCGGTAACTAATATATGTTTCATTTCTGAGGCTTATTTTAATACAAATGTACCAAAATTGGTACAAAGTCGGTGAGATTGCTTCTCCCTCCTTCGTCGGGTTCGCAATGACGGTACATTCAATGCTGTTACAGTTGAACTGAGCCCAAACTAAATGCGTATACCGTCATTGCGAGGATTCCCGAGTACTCGGGAAGACGAAGCAATCCCTTTCGGTTTCAACCAGCCTTATTAACAAGTATTTTTATAACGACTTCATCAATTTCAACCTCCCTGGAGCCAGAACTTTTTACTAATGCCGCCAAAGAGACCGAGGTCGCCAGGGTTTGCGAACCAATATAAGCTGCATGCCTTTTTATCGCTTCATGGACAAATTCGTGATCCTCAATCTGAACTGTTATTTTATCAGTTACGTCATAACCGTTCTCCTTGCGGATGTTCTGAATACGGTTAACGAACTCCCTTGCAATGCCTTCATAACGAAGCTCATCAGTAACTGTAATATCGAGGGCAACTGTTAGTCTGCCTTCATTGGCTACCTGCCATCCCGGGATGTCTTCGGAAATGATCTCGACATCTTCAATGGTAAGTGTTATCTGCTGTTCATTTATACTGAACGAATGCGATTTATTTGCTTCAAATGAGACTATTTCCTGCTGAGAAAGTCCGGAAACAACACTGCTTATTTCCTTCATCAGCTTGCCATATTTTGGCCCTAGCGTTTTGAAGTTGGGCTTAATTTTTTTAACAAGAATGGCAGCAGTGTCATCAATATATTCAACCTCCTTGACATTAACCTCCGTAAGCACCAGATCCTTAACGGCCTCAAATTTCTTTTTAAAGGTCTTGTCAGGAAGCGGGATCATTATTTTTGCAAGAGGCTGCCTTACTTTAATGCTTACTTTTCTCCTTAAGCCAAGGATCATTGAAGATATTTTCTGTGCAATATCCATCCTCTCTTCAAGATCTTTATCAATTAGCTTCTCATCGTAATTCGGGAATCTTGTCAGATGTACCGATTCTTCCTTGTATTTCCCGGTGGTTATGCTAAGGTCGCGGAAGAGCATATCCATATAGAAGGGGGCAATCGGAGCCGTAAGCATGCTGATTGTCTCCAGGCAGGTATAAAGAGCCTGGTATGCTGCTATTTTATCCTGATCATAATCGCCTCCCCAGTAACGTTTCCTGTTAAGCCGTACGTACCAGTTGCTGAGGTTTTCAGTAACAAAATCCTGGATTGCGCGCCCTGCCCTGGTCAGATCATAGTCTTCATAGCAGTTGCCAACCTCTTTTACAAGAGAATTAAGAAGAGAGATTATCCAGCGGTCAATTTCCGGTCTTTCATTTATTGGAATATCTTTTTCGTTGTACCTGAAATTATCAACATTTGCGTATAATGCAAAGAAGGAATAGGTGTTGTAAAGCGTACCGAAGAACTTGCGTTTTACCTCATCCACTCCGGCAAAATCGAATTTGAGGTTATCCCAGGGCTGCGCATTGGTTAACATGTACCAGCGCAGGGGATCTGAGCCGTACTCTTCAATAGTTGAAAACGGGTCGACAGCGTTTTTAAGGCGCTTCGACATTTTGTTTCCGTTCTTATCCAGTACAAGTCCGTTCGATATGATATTTTTAAATGCAACAGAATCAGACGTCATAACGGCTATTGTATGGAGAGTGAAAAACCAGCCTCTTGTCTGGTCAACACCTTCGGCTATAAAGTCGGCCGGGAACTTATCGCTGAAGTTCTCCTTGTTCTCAAAAGGATAGTGTGCCTGAGCATAGGGCATAGCGCCTGAGTCAAACCACACATCAATGAGATCCGGTTCGCGGAACATCTTCTTACCTGAAGGACTTATAAGTATTATCTCATCAACAAAAGGACGGTGAAGGTCAAATTTTTCATAGTTTTCCTGAGTGTTATCACCGGGAATGAAAGCTGCCAGCGGATTCTTTTTCATGAATCCTGCCTTGATGGATTTTTCTATTTCAGCTTTAAGCTCTTCAGCTGATCCGATACATTTTTCTTCTTTCCTGTCCTCAGTTATCCATATAGGCAAGGGTGTTCCCCAGAAACGCGATCTGGAGAGGTTCCAGTCCACCAGGTTCTCCAGCCATTTGCCGAATCTGCCGGATCCTGTTGACTGAGGTTTCCAGTTAATTGTATTATTGAGCTCGATCAGTCTTTCACGGAATGCTGTTGTTCGGATAAACCATGCGTCAAGCGGATAATAAAGCACAGGTTTGTCGGTACGCCAGCAATGAGGATAGCTGTGAACCTGTTTTTCAATCCTGAACGCCTTACCGCTCAGTTTCAGCATCACGGCAATATCAACATCAAGAGTATCAGTATTCTCTGAAAGACTTTCATCATATTCATTTTTAACCGGACGTCCGGCAAAAACTGAATATGTATTAAAATTGACTCTTTCTTTTACAAATTTATCGTCAAGATCAGATATGGGTATCATGTATCCTTTCTTGTCGACCATCGGTCCCATTGAGCCGTCTTTCCTTTTAAGGATCATGGGAGGAACATTATATTCCTTTGCTATTTTGTAGTCGTCGGCGCCGAAGGTAGGAGCAATATGAACAATACCTGTGCCGTCCTCTGTTGTTACAAAATCGCCTGTAAGAACCCGGAAAGCACCTTTATCCGGTTTCACCCAATCGATAAGCTGTTCATAATTAATACCTTCCAGCTTACTTCCGGGGAATTCATCAATAACTTTATAAGGGACCTTTTTGTCTCCAGGTTTGTATTCCGAAAAGTGAATGCCCCCGTTTGCCTCAGGGAACAATGAATGAAGAAGATCCTTTGCCAGAATCACTGTTATGGGTTCTCCTGAATAGGGATTGAAGCTTCTTACCTTGATATATTTTATCTCTTTGCCTACTGCCAGAGCTGTATTTGAGGGAAGTGTCCATGGGGTTGTGGTCCAGGCCATTATATGGACAGAAGGAGTATCATTATGGTTAAAGAGGAATTCCGATTTCTCATCCCTGATTAGCTGAAAAAGAGCTATACATGTAGTGTCCTTTACATCCTTATAGCATCCCGGGAGGTTAAGTTCATGTGAGCTGAGCCCGGTACCTGCTGCCGGTGAGTATGGCTGTATTGTGTAACCCTGATACAGAAAACCCTTTGTATACAGCTGTTTCAGGAGCCACCACAGAGTTTCAATATACCTGTTATCATAAGTTAAATAAGGATGGTCCATATTGAGCCAGTAGCCCATTTTACGCGTCAGGTCCTCCCACTGATCGGTATACCGCATAACATCTCTGCGGCATGCTTTATTAAAATCTATTATTGATATTTTTTCAGTTCCGATGTCTTCCTTGGTAATGCCAAGAGCTTTTTCAACCCCCAGTTCAATCGGCAGTCCATGAGTATCCCATCCAGCCTTGCGTTTTACTTCATAACCGCACTGTGTCTTATAACGGCATATTGTATCCTTTATAGTACGTGCCATCACATGATGAATACCCGGGATCCCGTTTGCTGAAGGAGGGCCTTCATAAAAAACAAATTCACCTTTGCCGTCAATTTCGCGTACACTTTTCCGGAAGGTATCATTCTCATCCCATATCTTCAGGATGTCCTTGTTTATCTTCGAAAGATCAAGAGTTTTGTATTCTGGAAACCTTTTCCCCATTATATCAGGTAGTTATTGTCGTTAAAAACGGACAAAGATAATAAAAAAGACCCCCCTCTCCCCCCTAAAGGGGGGTTAATTAACGATAATATTATATTTAGGGCATGAAGATTGCTTCGTCGTCCCGAGTACTCGGGACTCCTCGCAATGACTGTACTTTCGATTAAGTTTGTTATAGGATCAGGAAGAGTACTAAATAGAATGCACTGTCATTACGAGGATTCCGCGAAGCGGAAGACGAAGCAATCTCTCTGTTCAAAACAAGTATAAATATTGTATTACTCCGTATGTCTTTTTTTACGTAATTTACACCATTCTTGAACCGCATGAGAAAGAGTCTAATTATTACTACTATACTTTTAACATTTTGTACTGCAACACTATCCCAGTCTACCGATAGTGTTAAATATCAGTCTCTTGATCCTTATGATTTTCAAATGCAATTTTTAAGGGAAGACTCTGCATTGCTGATTGATGTCCGGGAGTTTTTCGAGTACCGGAAATCGAGAATCAAGGGAGCGCTTTTTCTTCCTTCATCTGAAGGTTTTGATATCGCTGCAGATACTCTTGACAAGAGATTATCTCTTTTCTGTTATTGTTATTCCGGAGGGAGAAGCACAAAAGCCCTGCTCTTTTTCTATGATAAAGGTTTCCGGAAACTCTACAACCTTGATGGAGGGATTACAGCCTGGAAGAAGGATGGGTTTCGGGTCGATAAGAAGAAAATTAGAAGAAATAAATAATAGGTCATGCAAGTCGTGCAAGTCATTATATCACAAAATGACCTGCATGACCGGCAAGACTTGCAAGACCTGCAAGACTTCTTAATCACATCCTTAATTTTATTAAATTTGAATCGTATTCTTAAATGAGATAGTTATGTTTTCAGGAATAGTAGAAGAAGCTGCACCTGTGGTGAAAATTGAAAAAGAGAAAGACAATATTCATATCACCATGAAATGTTCTTTTACCAGGGAGCTTAAGGTAGATCAGAGCATTTCCCATAATGGGGTATGTCTTACGGTGGTAAAGAAGGATAAAGACAACTATACTGTCACTGCCATAAGGGAAACACTTGAAAAATCGAATCTCGGATTGCTGAAGGTTGGCGATAAGGTGAATCTTGAACGCAGCGCCAGGCTTGATGGACGTCTGGACGGGCACATGGTGCAGGGACATGTTGATCAGACTGCTGTTTGCACTGATGTGAAAGAAGCAGGAGGAAGCTGGTATTATACCTTTGAATATGAGCCGCTTCAGGATGATTATTTAACTGTGGAAAAGGGATCTGTATCAGTAAACGGTGTCAGTCTGACGGTTGTAAATTCACAGCCGAAATCTTTCCAGGTGGCTATTATTCCCTTTACTTATGAGGTTACTAATTTCCACCAGATCAAAAAAGGATCTGTAGTAAATATTGAGTTTGATATTCTGGGGAAGTATATAGCAAAGATCGTGAAGCAACAGCTGAGGAAATAACCCCCGACCAGATAAAGCTGGCCTGCCCCCTGAAGGGGGCCTAATTTCTGGTTTATAAAAAAACTATTTTAATTCCTCATTTTAGCCACCCTTCAGGGGGGTGGGGGGTTTTTCCCAAATAAGCTTCTTTCCGAAACCCAGCCTGTTATCTGTATATTTTATATGTGTGAGAGTGACTACCCACAGATGAGTATCCATCAGCATCGCAACAGGAAATTGTCTGATATAAGCTTTTTGAGATTTGTCAATCATTTCACCTTCGGGTTCTGAAACAATCCCCTGAAATTGAATACCCTGTATTTTACCGATGATCTTAGTCTCGAGTACAATGGAACCGGCGATCTGTGCATTCTTAAGAAACTCCTGTCCGTGCCGGGTTGTTGGATCTGTTGTAAATACTATAGCATTTTCTTCTTCAAGATAAACATAAAAGCAATTGGCGCACCATGGCTCATTTTCAACTGAGGTTGCCACGGTAAGAACACGATGTTTCCTGATAAATTTTATTATTCTCCTGTCAATCATTTTCCATCCACCTGTAAGTGTCTGACTCAAATCCTGCCAGGGATATAATCCTTTCAATAACTGTATTTACAAGATCATCAATTGTCTTTGGCCTGTTGTAAAATGACGGCGTCGCAGGACAAACAATCGCTCCCGCCAGCGAAAGCGTTTCCATGTTTCTTATATGGATCAGGTTATAGGGAGTCTCACGCGGGACAAGTATCAGCTTCCTTCTCTCCTTAAGCATAACATCGGCGGCTCTGGCTATCAGATCATCAGATATGCCATTGGCAATTCTTCCAAGAATACCCATCGATGCCGGACATATAATCATGATGTCATAATCAGATGATCCTGATGCGAATGGCACAAAAAACGAATTGTTTTTATATTCCTTCGCAGGCAGAATTTCTTTGTATTTTTCTCCGATTTCGTATTCCCATATCTCTTTTGCTGTTTCCGAAAAGACAACAGCGATCTCTGCAGGCGGATTTTTCAGACTCCCTAATCTGTCAAGCAGGTTCTTAGCATAAATTGATCCGCTGGCACCGGTGACTGCGAGAATAATCTTTCTGGATTTTTGTTGCATTTATGAAAGTTTAATTTATAAAAATACTACAAATTCCGGAAGATTGCTTCGTCGTCCCTTCGGAGCGGGACTCCTCGCAATGACGGTGCATTCTATATAATATTGTCCCTTATCTTATAACAAGCTTAATAGAAAGTACCGTCATTGCGAGGATTCCGCGAAGCGGAAGACGAAGCAATCTCATTGATCTTCAACTATCCTGATCAAGTCATCCCAGTCCGGATTCATCCCGGTAACGAGATTGACTTTTTTCTTTCTGCTTCCTGCTTTAATTTGTTTCTCTCTTTTTATTGCCTCCCCTATAGAATTAAACTCTTCTACATACACAAGTTTTGTTAAATTATATCTGGCTGTGAAACTATTAATGTGTTTTCTTGATTTGTGTTGTCTTAACCTGTTTTTGATATCACTTGTTACACCTGTATATAACACCGAATTAGTGACATTTGTTAATATGTACACAAATCCTTTCATTACAACATCTAATTAATTATCAGATAATAACCTTTTAGTCAAGATTACGATCCCCTCTGAAGCCTTTGTTTTTATGACCTCCACCTTCCTGTATACAGGAATAATAACTTCGTTTGGATCAATAAGCCAAATTGATGCATCCCGGGGAGCATATTCAATCAATCCGGCTGCAGGATATACATTCAATGATGAGCCGATTACAACAAAAATATCTGCTGTTTCAGTTATTTTTATCGCCTCATCCATCATGGGTACGGCTTCTCCGAACCATACAATGTGTGGCCGCAGCTGACTTCCTTTTTCACATTTGTCTCCCGGATTTATCTCTTTATAACCAATATCATAGATCAGCAATGGATCAACAGTGCTTCTTGCTTTGGTTAGCTCTCCATGCAGATGAAGCACTTTTGTGCTTCCTGCCCGTTCATGAAGATTATCAATATTCTGGGTGATTACCTGAACATTAAAATATTTCTCAAGTGCCGCTACACCTAAATGTCCTTCATTTGGTTTGCAGCTTGCAAGCTGTGCTCTTCTCTCATTATAAAACCTTAAAACAAGATCCCTGTTCTTCCACCAGCCCATTGGAGAGGCAACTTCAGTAACATCATATTCCTCCCATAATCCGCCTGCTTCCCTGAAAGTACGGATACCGCTTTCAGAGCTCATTCCGGCTCCCGTGAGGATTACAAGTTTCTTCATACAGAATGAATTTAGGGAATAAATTTAGTGAAAGTTTGACTATTTACCCCCGTCCAGCTGAAGCTGGCCTGCCCCCTAAAGGTGCCTAATACTCAGTTAATACAAATTAAAAATAAATACTGGAATTAGCTCCCCTTCAGGGGGGTCGGGGGGTATTTTTAAATATCTTTATGCCATGATTGACCGCCCCACAATAGAGAGAATACTTGATGCAGCGCAGATCGTTGATGTGATCCAGGAGTTTGTGCCCCTGAAGAAACGCGGTGTTAATTATCTGGGCCTCTGTCCTTTCCATAATGAAAAAACACCGTCATTTACTGTTTCGCCTTCTAAAGAGATATTTAAATGCTTCGGATGCGGCAAGGTCGGTAACTCGGTTAACTTCATCATGGAGCATGAACATCTTTCCTATCCTGAAGCCCTTAAATACCTTGCCAGAAAATATCATATTGAAGTTGTCGAAAAAGAGCTGACTCCCGAAGAGCTTGAAAAACAGAATGAACGTGAAAGTCTTCTGGTCGTTACAGCATATGCCGCAAGAAAGTTTACAGAAAATCTTTTTCAAACCGACGAGGGGATTACAGTTGGTCTTTCTTATTTCAAAGAGAGGGGATTCCAGCAGAATACACTTAAGAAATTCGAGGTAGGTTATAGTTTCGAAAAACGGGATGCCTTTACCAGGCAGGCACTGGATGATGGCTATAAGCAGGATTTTTTGCTTAAGACAGGGTTATCGATCCAGCATGAAGATCATGTCTTCGACAGGTTCAGCGGAAGGGTGATGTTCCCAATCCATTCATTATCCGGACAAGTTCTCGGTTTTGGCGGAAGGATCCTTAAATCAGACGTTAAAACAGCAAAATATTTAAACTCCCCTGAATCGGAGATATATCACAAAAGCCGGATCGTTTATGGTATTTTCCAGGCACGGAAGGCCATAACACAGGATGACAGGTGCTATCTTGTTGAAGGCTACACAGATGTTATGTCGCTGCATGAGGCTGGTATTGAGAATGTTGTCGCATCATCAGGTACATCTCTCACCCAGGAGCAGGTCAGGCTTATAAAGCGGTTCACACCAAATATCACGATCCTCTATGATGGTGATTCTGCCGGAATAAAAGCGTCTATCAGGGGTATTGACATTGTACTGGAAGAGGGGATGAATGTCAGGATTGTCCTTCTTCCCGACGGGGAGGATCCTGATTCATATTCAAAGAAGGTCAGCAATGAAGAATTCATAAAATATCTCAGGGAAAAGGAAACCGATTTTATCCGCTTCAAAACCGACCTGCTCCTTGAAGAAGCCAGTAATGATCCGGTCCGTAAGGCAAATCTTATCCGCGATATTGTAAGGTCCATTGCCGTTATTCCTGAAACGATCAACAGAACTGTTTATATAAAGGAATGCAGCACTCATCTTGATATTACGGAAGCTGTCCTTTATCATGAAGTCAATAAGCTTCGCCAGCAGAGATCATTCCAGGACAGGAATAAATATCCCGGGATCGAGGATCTTCCTGTTCCGCCACAGGTAATACAAAAACAGGTAAAACAAGAAATCATAACATATTATTCCGAAAAAGAGATTATCAGGCTGCTTCTGAAATTCGGAAGCACAGAATTTGAAAGAAAGATACGCAGCGAGGACGGCAAGGAAGAGGTGACCATGGTATCTGATTATATTGTCAGGGAGATCACTTCTGATGATCTTCTTTTTAATGACGAAACCTGTGCAAAGATCTTTGAGGAATTCAGGTTTTTCTGCCAGCAGGGCATTTTCCCAGGCGACAAGCAATTCATAAAACATGAGGATCCGGCTATTTCACAGTTGTCTGCCGACCTTCTTTCCTACTCCCATGAACTTAGCAGGATATGGAGAGATAAACAGACTTTTGTTGAAACGGAGGATATGAAGCTCAAAGATATTGTCCCGGATGTTGTGTTAAAGTTCAAAAGCGACAAGATTAAAGTCCGGCTCAAGGAAAATATGATTCAGCTTGAGGATGCTGCAAAAAAAGGGGATACAGAGAGAATCCTTGCTCTTCAGAAAAAGGACCAGAACCTGAAGGCTGCGATGAGGATGATATCGGAGAAGCTCGGGAACAGGATAGTATTATGATCTATAGGGACTCACGCACTCACCCCCCAACCCCCTCTCTGCTGAAGCAAAGAGGGGGGTTAAAGTACCGTAAATGAATACATTCCCCCTCTTTACGAAGTAGAGAGGGGGAAAAGAAGGGGGTGAGTACATGAGGATCAAAATAAATCTGATTATTCATATATATTACTAATTTTGATTAATAAACCTGCTTATATGAAAAGTCCTCTTCCCCTTCTGCTTATATCTCTATTACTGGTGATCGCATCCTGTAAACCCAAAACTCCTGAGAAA
The DNA here is from genome assembly GCA_026391215.1 of Bacteroidia bacterium. Classification (GTDB taxonomy): domain Bacteria; phylum Bacteroidota; class Bacteroidia; order Bacteroidales; family VadinHA17; genus LD21. The sequence goes on along the minus strand of JAPLDX010000009.1, from coordinate 12,682 downwards.
GACACATTTACACCAAGTTTTTCTACATATAAAATTGATTCGACCGGCACTATTGAGCCGGTAGCAAAAGATGAAACTTACTATGGTCTTCTTACGCCAATGGAGATATGCGTGATTTTCAACAGACTTGCAGTACCATATAATGATGCAACCCTTAATCCTGTATCAAACAGGGATCTGTATCTCAGTAATTCAAAGGCAGCAATCAACACGGGGGTTTATGGAGTCGACTTCGGATATCTGAAGATGTTCGGTTTTGGCCAGGAGGTTATTGACTATATGGTAACGATCAGGGAGATGAGCAATAAGCTTGGCATCCCGGATAATATGCTGACCGAGCCTATCAGGAGAGTACAGAATGATCTGGCCGATCCGGATACAATTACTGCCCTTATGAAAAATGCCTATTATGATATTGAAAATCACCTGAGGGAGGGTGGCAGGGAGAGCACTGCGGGATTAATGGTAATGGGAGGATGGGTTGAGGCAATGTTCATTGCCACCCAGCTTGTCTATAATCCTGTCAATCCCGACGCGGAAGTGGTTCAGAAGATTGCTGAACAAAAATATACTCTTACTTCCCTCCTGAGCTTCATGAAAAATTATTATGACGATCCTGTCGTGGTTTACTATACCAAAAAACTGAAGTTCCTGAAAAATTATTTCGACACTTTCGATATTTATTTTGAAAAGGGCGATCTCGAAATAGACACAACCAGGCAGGTACTGCGCTCCTCGGGAGCAAAGATGACAGTTACTGTCGAAACACTGAACACTATCAGAGATTATGTAGCCAAGCTCAGAACGGAGATGGTTACACCGTAAAGAAGATTTAGATTCCTGCGTGATTTATGACCCCCCAAGCCCCCCTAAAGGGGGGTTGAAACCCAATCCATGATTTAATAAGATTTTGTGACATTATTTACTAGAAATCAGTTGATTAATGGTTATTAGGATTTCTTTAATAATTCCTGAGCGATGATTAAATACCTGATCATTAGTAAACCTGAGTATTTTAATTCCAAATTTCTCAATATCATGAGCTCTGCCATCATCATATTCAATCACTTCCTTTTTTAGATGAACTTCACCATCTATTTCAATAGCAAGTTTAATTTCATGACAATAGAAATCAACTATAAAAATATCAATTGGATGTTGTCTTCGAAATCTGACTTTAAAAATTCTTTTGTTTTTCAACTCATCCCACATGATTTTTTCTGCATAAGTCATATTATTCCTTAATTCATGGGCTTTATCAAAAATATTACGATTAGCACCATAGAACATATTTCTTTCTATAACTCTTGATCTCATTATATAACATGCAGCGAACTATTCAAATATACTGAATTTCTTTTAGTTAGTAAATGTTTAAATCCTTATTTCTTAAATCTTATACTAGCTATAATTATTATGTATAGGTTTATAGCCCCCCTTCCGGGGGGGTGGGGGGTATAAAAGACGGAATGGGTGGGGGGTATAAAAGGCGAATGAAGTTCTGGGATTAAAACAGGCGAATGGTGGCTGGTGAGTAAAATGGGCAGTATCCACTATCCCCGTTTTTTTCGTAATTTAGACATTCCAACTTAACCTGTTCTACCATGAAAGCCGTGAAACTATTTCTGCTGTTTTTTATTATCCTTCTCGCAACTTCTTGCAAACCAAAGGATAAGCCTTTGTTGCAGCAGCTTCCGGGTAAAGCTCCTGAAGTATCTGAAATAATTCTTCCGCTTGATAAAGGCTTCAGCGAATATATTATCGGATATACATCAGGCATCGTACCCGCCAACTCTGTAATAGAGATCCGTTTTGCTCCGGAATTTGCACAAAAAGCCAATAGGCAGACTCCTGGAGGACTCTTTATTTTTGATCCTTTCATAAAGGGAAAAACGGAGTGGACTGACGAAACAACACTTGTATTTACTCCTGCGAAACTGTTGGATCCCGGTAAAACATATTCCGGAGAACTGAACCTGGACAAGCTGGGAAAAGTAAATGAACGGCTGAAGGTATTTCCAATCAGAATACAGACCCTTAAAAAGGATTTCAGCATCAGTACAGGTTTTCTTGAATGCCCTTCTTCAGAAGAAAACAAATATATCCTGAATAGCGAACTGACAGCTTCTGATTTTATTGAGGAAGCAGAAGTGGAATCGTATGTTGAGGCTAAACTTGGAAAGAAGAAAATGGAAATAACCTGGGATCATTCCGGCGGTTTCACCCATAAGTTCACCGTAAAAGATATATCCCGTTCTGATAAAGCGCAGGAGCTAATTTTATCATGGGACGGAACAGCTTCCGGGGTAAAGCAAAAAGGTTCTTCAGTCATTATGATCCCATCGTCAGCAGAATTCAGCGTGCTGGATGTAAAATCCTCAGGAGGAGAAAATCCCAGAATTGATGTAATATTTTCTGACCCTGTGGATGCATCGCAGGAACTTGACGGCATCATTTATGTCGATCTTTCCCCTTTGACTACCATTAATGTCAGCTCGAATGTAGTCACCCTGCTCCCATCAAATGTAACGGGACGCGAAGTCAATCTTAATGTTCAGGCATCGGTAAAAAATACACGTGGAAACTCTCTCATATCAGATTTTTCAACTAAAATTGATTTTACGGCAGTAATGCCGGGAATCATGTTCACCGGCGATGGTGTAATTCTTCCTTCGTCACAAAATCTTATTTTCCCGTTTAAGGCAGCCAATCTCAAGGCTGTTGACCTTAAAATAATCAAGATATTTGAAAATAACCTGCCATACTTCCTCCAGGAAAGTGATATCAATACCGGTTATTATATCAAACGTTTCGGCCGCCCTGTTTATGCCGGCAGGGTGGACCTTATAACAGGAACGGGGACCGGTACAGGCAACTGGAACCTATATACGATAGACCTCGCTGATTATATTGATGTTGAACCGGGCATTCTCTATAGAGTTCAGCTTTCAATGAGACGTTCATATTCACTCTATCCATGCGCTTCACAGGAAGCCGATACCAGGTATGAGGAGCTCCTTCAGCAGTCGCAGGATCTGAGCCGTGAAACCTGGGACGGCGGCGATGATTATTATGAAGACAATGAGAATTACCTGTATTATTCATATGGTTTTCAATGGGAGGATCGCGATGATCCATGCAAGGACGCATTCTATAGTCCGGATAAAAACATATCACGTAATATCCTTGCTTCAAATCTCGGATTGATAGCAAAAAAAGGAGTGGATAATGTCTTGCATATTATGGTAAATGATCTCATTACAGCCCTGCCTGTGAGTGAGGCTGCAATTGAGGTATATGATTACCAGATGCAGATTATAGTATCTGGAAACTCCGACCAGGATGGCTCTGCCTCTCTTTATTGCGGAAGAAAACCATTCCTTGTGATCGCTAAAAAAGATAAGGATCGTAATTATCTTAAGGTAAATGACGGTTCCTCGCTATCGCTCAGTTCATTTGATGTTTCAGGGACAAAACCCGAAAACGGTATTAAGGCTTTCATTTACGGGGAAAGGGATGTATGGAGACCCGGTGATTCAATTTTTCTTTCTCTTTTCATCAAGGACATGAAAAATGATCTTCCCCAGGATCATCCGGTACAATTCGAGCTTATAAATCCTCTTGAACAAAAAGTTGATAACCAGATACATAAACAGGAAGGTAACAACTTGCTCGTTTTCATCACAAAAACATCATCTGATGCTGTCACAGGAAATTATACTGCCCGTTTCAGTATAGGCGGAGCATCATTTACAAAACGCATCAGGATTGAAACTATAAAACCAAACAGGCTTAAGCTTGATCTGAAATTTCCGAAGGATATTCTTGGAGGTTCTGTAAGCGGGACCACAGGGACCCTGAATGTCAAATGGCTTAACGGATCAGCTGCCAGGAACCTCAGGACATCTGTCGATTATATACTGAAGCCTGCAAAAACGGAATTTGAAAAATACAGTCAGTATGTTTTTGATGATCCGGTAAGTGAATTCTGGTCCGAATCGGTAAATATCTTCAATAATACTATTGATGAGAACGGAAATGCAGTAATAAGATTCGATCCGGGCGACGATCTTAATGCCCCCGGCATGCTGAAAGCTGTCTTTACTGTTAAAGTTCAGGAACAGGGCGGTGATGAAAGCATTACCCAGGCAACATATAAATATGCCCCGTATCCAGTTTTTGCCGGAATCAATTTGCCCGGACTCAAAGGTAAAAACAGGATGCTGTTTACAGATGAAGATATCGATGTAAATGTGGTCACTGTGGATGATAAAGGGAAGCCCGTCAGGTCGCAGGTTGAACTGACAGTTTATAAGCTTTCATACAGATGGTGGTGGGAATCAGATGAAGAAAATCTTGCTTATTATATCTCGAACCAGATCTATAAGCCTGTGATCAAAAACACAATAACTACATCCGGTGGGGAAGGCAGTTTCTCCTTTAAGATTGATAAGAAGGAATGGGGACGTTATCTTGTAAGGGCCACCACTCCTGAAGGGCATTCCACTGGGAAGATGCTGCTCATAGACTGGCCATGGGAATATGGCATGAAAGGCAATGCCGAGGGAGCCACTCTTCTTACCATAAGCACCGATAAAGAGAAATATAATCCGGGAGATGAGATCAAGCTCTCATTCCCCTCCCCTGAAAATTCTAGAGTGATAGTCACTCTTGAAAATTCTACTGGAGTTATTGATGAGATAAGGGTTCCTGCCTTAAAGGGAAATACCGAAGTGAAATTCAAGGCGACTCCTGAAATGGCGCCAAATGTATATGCTTTTGTATCAGTGATCCAGCCTCACAGCCAGACAATTAACGATATGCCGGTCAGGCTCTACGGTATTGTCCCTGTTATGGTTGAGGATCCTGGAACCCGGCTTTCACCACAAATCGACATGGCTGATGAATTACGATCGCAAAGACCTTTTGAAATTAGGGTATCAGAAGCAAACCGCAATGCGATGACTTATACTGTGGCTGTGGTTGATGAAGGATTGCTTGATATCACCGGCTTCAGGACCCCGGATCCATGGAATTATTTCTATGCCCGCGAAGCGCTTGGAGTTCAAACATGGGATATCTATGACTTTGTCCTGGGTTCTTTCGGTGGCACGCTCGAAAGGATCTTTGCCATTGGAGGTGATGAGGCTATAGCTGATAAAACTGCAAATAAAGCACAGAGATTTGTTCCTGTAGTCAAATTCCTCGGATCATACACCCTGGGAGCTGGAAAAACCAATACCCACACAATTACACTTCCACAGTACACAGGATCAGTGAGAACAATGGTTATTGCAGGCAGCAACAGGGCTTTCGGCGCTTCTGAAAAAGCGGTTCCCGTAAAAGATCCGCTGATGGTCCTTGTCACTGCACCAAGGGTTATAAGCCCGGGTGAGGAAGCTGCACTACCTGTGACATTATTCATCCAGAAAGATAACATCAGGGACATTTCAGTGAAAGCAGAAGGAAATGACCTTATCAGTTTCAAGGAGAATACAAAAAGTATTACAGCTTCGGGTCCGGGAGAAAAAGATACAGAATTTACATTTATTGCAGGAGAAAAGACCGGGGTGGCGAAAATTAAAGTGACAGCATCGGGGGGCGGAGAGACAGCTGTTTATGATATGGAGATTGAGATCAGGAGCCCGAATCCTCCTGAGGTTCGTGCTGAACTTAAGGTCCTCAGGCCCGGAGAAAAATGGGAGACAACATTCAAGCAATTCGGAATAGAAGGCTCCGGTTCGGCTCAACTGGAAATATCGGCCCTGCCTTCAATCAATCTTGAAAAAAGGATGGATTACCTGGTCAATTATCCTCACGGATGCTCTGAACAGGTAACTTCCTGCGCATTCCCTCAGCTATTTCTGAAAGATCTGGCAGATAATGATCCGGGCATTGCACAAAAAACCTCTGACAACATAAAAGAAGCAATCAATAAGCTGATAGAAAGACAAATGGTCAATGGAGGTATTGCCATGTGGCCGGGCTCATACCAGGCTGATAACTGGATAACTTCATATGCCGGACATTTTATGATTGAAGCGGAACGTCAGGGTTATAATTTCACTTCAGGATTCAGACAGAAATGGATCAGTTACCAGAAGAAAGCAGCACAGGAATGGCGTTATGATACACGATACAAACAATCTGCAAATGATCAGGCTTACCGTCTCTTTACCCTTGCTTTGGCCGGAGAGCCAGAGAAAGGAGCAATGAACAGGTTAAGAGAGTCTGCTGAGATTCCGCAATTATCCAGATGGTTCCTGGCGGCAGCATATGCAACAACAGGCAGAGCCGAAGTAGCCGGCGATTTGCTTGATATGAGGAGCATTGAAACTGAACCTGAATATCAATACTATTATTATGGAAGCCCTATTCGTGATAAAGCAATTATCCTTTATACGCTTACCCTTCTGAAAAACGAGGAACAGGCTCTTGTTGTCCTTAAAGAGATCTGTGATAATATCAGTAATGAATCCTGGTACAGCACTCAATCTCTTGCCTGGGGCCTTTTCTCATATATGAAATGGGTAAATATGCTTCCCGGAGATGCAGATAGCCAGGCAAAAGTCAGGATCAGCTATAACGGAGAAAAATCTGATCAGACTATCCGGCAAAAGTTATTATGGAAAAAGGACCTTAAAATGAAGGATGATGTTAATTCTCTTTCAGTCGAAAATAGTTCTGAAAGGCCTCTCTATGCAACACTGATAAGGAAAGGAATTCCTCTCTATTCTGATGCTACAAGGGTAGAAAAAGGATTAAGCATGAAAATTGATTACCTGAATATGAACCTGAAACCTATTGACCATAAGAACCTGGTTCAGGGCACTGACTTCATGATGGTTGTCAGGATTTCCAATAATACTTTTTCAAGGGTGGATAATATTGCACTTACCAAAATGGTTCCTTCGGGATGGGAGATACAGAACACCCGACTGTTTGAAGCAGATTGGGGCATAAAGGAAAGCTCCTTTGATTACCGCGATTTCAGGGATGACAGGGTTAACACGTACTTCACACTTAATCAGGGAGAAACAAAAACGTTTGTCCTTATCCTTAATGCCGCCTATAAAGGATCGTATTTCCAGCCGTCGGTATGGTGCGAGGCAATGTACACCGAAAACTGTTATGCAAGGATCCCCGGAACACAGGTGACGGTAACCGGAGAATAGATTGAACAGAAAACTGAAAATAGTACTGATAGCCGCCGGAGTATTAATTACTCCGGTTTTGCTTTCACCTTACCCGCGGTTCCGCGTACCGTTATCTACTATTATTGAGGGAAATAACGGGACTCTCCTCGGAGCTCGTATTGCAGATGATGGTCAGTGGAGATTCCCTGGTTTCGATCATGTCCCTGAAAAATTCGAAAAGGCTTTGCTGGCTTTTGAGGATAAATATTTCTACTGGCATCCGGGTATTAATCCCGTTTCTCTTGTAAGGGCTTTGGCCATGAATATTAAAGCAGGGAAGATCGTCAGCGGAGGAAGCACAATCACCATGCAGGTGGCGCGTATCTCACAGGGCAACAGGCCGCGTACATATTCTCAAAAATTTATCGAGATACTTTCCGCCCTGAAGCTTGAGCTGTTCCGGTCTAAAAAGGTCATCCTTAATATGTATGCTGCCAATGCGCCTTTTGGTGGTAATATTGTAGGACTGGAAGCTGCAACCTGGCGTTACCTAGGGAAATCATCAGAGGATCTGACGTGGGCGGAAGCTGCAGCTCTTGCAGTACTCCCGAATTCGCCTTCGCTCGTTTTTCCCGGCAGGAACCAGGAGATGCTTAAAATGCACCGCGATGATCTCCTGAAAAAGCTTTTTGAAAAAGAATGTTTCGATTCTATAACCCTGATACTCGCACTTGATGAGCCTGTCCCGGGAGAACCCAGATCCCTGCCTGCCAGGGCACCGCATCTTACAGATTATTTCTACATGAATAACAGGGGTGAAAGGATAAAAACGACAATAGTTCCTGAAATACAAGAGAGAGCGAAGGAGATAATTAGTGCTCATCAGAAAGATCTTTCCGGGAATTTCATTAATAATTCAGCCTGCATAATTATAAAAGTCGAAACGGGAGAAGTCCTCGCATATATTGGGAACAGCTCCCCGGAGAATCCTGAAGAACATGGCAATGATGTCGATATCATTAAATCATACCGGAGCACAGGAAGTATTCTGAAACCTCTTCTTTATGCAGCTATGCAGAAATCGGGAGAGATCCTTCCCAATACTCTGATTGCGGATGTCCCAACAAGGTTCCCGGGTTTCTCACCCAGGAATTTTGACCTTAGCTTTAATGGTGCTGTCCCTGCCTCATACGCTCTTTCACAATCACTTAACATTCCTGCAGTTAAGATGCTCCAGGAATACAGTGCAGAACGTTTTCTTAATCTCCTGGCAGAAACAGGATTCTCAACTTTTGAAAAACCTGCAGATCATTATGGATTGTCCCTGATCCTTGGCGGCGGAGAAACTTCATTATGGGAGCTGACAGGAGTATATGCCTCACTTTCAAGAATTTTGTGCAATTACAACAATGAAAAGAAATACTTCCGGGAGGATTATCATCCACCGGTTTTGATATCACAGGAAACAGTTCTCTCCGAAAAAATTGAAGATACTGATCCTCCTCTTTCTGCCTCATCGATCTGGCTTACTTATGAGGCTCTCAGGAAAGTGAACAGACCGGAAGGAGAAGCCGGATGGCAATATTTTTCATCCTCCCAGAATATTGCCTGGAAAACAGGTACCAGCTTCGGTTTTCGTGATGCCTGGGCTGTCGGAACAACTCCGGACTATGTTATAGGAGTCTGGGCCGGCAATGCAGATGGGGAAGGAAGACCAGGCCTGACGGGTATTTCGGCTGCAGCTCCAATACTTTTTGACCTTGTCAATATGATGGGAACCCGTGGATGGTTTGCTGAACCCGCAGAGGAAATGACAATGATAAAAGTATGCCAGCAGAGCGGCTTCAGGGCCGGCCCCGATTGTCCTGAAACAGAAGAGATTTATGCCTGTGTAAATGGATTAAGAAGCGAAGCCTGTCCTTATCACAAGATCATTCATCTCGATAATAACAGAATTCTGCAGGTTAATGCAGATTGTGTACCATCATCTGAGATTACTAATGAATCGTGGTTCATTCTGCCTCCTGCAATGGAATATTTTTACAGACAAAAACATCCTGAATATAAAGTATTGCCTCCTTATGCGCCGGGATGTTCATCCGATAAAAGTATTCCTGTCATGGAGTTTCTGTATCCCACTCAGGGAATAAAGATATTCATCCCGCGCGACCAGTCCGGCCTGCAAACCAGGATAATTCCTGAAGTGGCCCATCGTAATCCCTCAAAAAAGATCTTCTGGCATCTTGATAAGGATTATGTCGCGACAACAAGGTTTATGCACCAGATCGAGATCATGGCTGGTTCAGGGGATCATGTTCTGACTGTTGTAGATGAGGATGGGAACACTATTAAGTGTATTTTTACTATTATTGGTAAATCTGATGAATAAAATGATCCCTGATGAGCTTTTTCCCATTGTTGATGAAGAGGGCAATGAGATTTCCGTAGCAGCACGTAGCCTTTGCCACAATGGAAAAAGTAAATTACTACACCCTGTCGTTCATCTTCATCTTTTTAACAAGGCAGGAGATCTTTATTTACAAAAACGGGCGATGACAAAAGATCTATTCCCCGGGAGGTGGGATACATCGGTTGGCGGACATATTAGACCGGGAGAGAGTGTTGAAGAAGCACTGAAAAGGGAAACACTGGAGGAGCTTGGATTGAAGAATTTCAGATATCTGCTTAAACGAAAATATATCTGGGAATCGCCCAGGGAAAGAGAGCTTGTATATTCATTCACGGGCAATTCTGAAGAAATCCCTGTTGTTAATCCGGAGGAAATTGATGATGGAAGATATTGGACAATTCAAGAGATAAAAGAAAATATCGGGAAAGAGATATTTACACCTAATTTTGAATACGAATTCAGGATGATGGTGTAGTCCGTGATATGCTAAATATCAACATGCTATATATCATCATTAATACTTATGAGTTGTATCTTTGCCTATAGTTGAGTGTTTATAAATCTGTTTGCATGAAAAATGACAGAATTTTTCTTTTGTTGGGAATGATCCTTTTCATCACGGTCTTTTCATGGATCTCTTCATGTACGCATAATGCTGATATCAGTAATATCCTGGAAATATGTTTCGAAAGGGATGTACTTCCTGTTTTTCAGAATAATTGTGCTTTTTCAGGGTGCCACAATGGTACGGGGGAATCGGACTTAAACCTTACCAGTTATGTGCCGATAAGTCATGCTGTTGAACCAGGCAAGCCATATTCAAGTAAAGTCTACAAAGCAATTATTGCCAAATCCGGTGAAAATAAAATGCCGCCGGATCAGTTTTTGTCCATGGATAACAGGACAATAATCAGAGTATGGATTGAACAGGGTGCCCTACTTACCACTTGTTCTGAAACATCAGGACAAGATTCAGAAAGTTATAACCCATTGGCTTGTTTTTCCCGTGATATCCTCCCGGTGCTTACATCGCGATGTGCAACAACCACTTGTCACGATGCTATTACCCATAAAGAAGGATATGTTTTTTCAAGTTACAGCACTACAATGACCGCAGTTACTCCGGGAAATCCCGGCAACAGTAAATTGTATAAAGTAATAAAACTATCTGGCGGTGAAGAAAAAATGCCTCCAACAGGAAAAGCCCAGCTTACAATAGCAGAGATAGACTCAATAGCAGCCTGGATCAGTTATGGCGCTCTCAATTCGTTTTGCGGTGAGACCTGTGATACAATTAATCCGGTTACTTTCACAGCAATCATCTGGCCTGTAATTCAAAGCTCATGCACAGGATGTCACAGCGGGTCATCACCATCCGGTGGCGTTGCCCTGGCATACTATAATAATGTTGCTGTTGCTGCTTCAAACGGAAGTCTCATTAACTCATTAAAAGGAATTGGCGTGACTAAAATGCCGCCTGGTGGTTCCCTTTCAACCTGCAGGATCAGACAGTTTGAGATTTGGATAAAAAATGGATATTTAAATGACTAGTATGAAACGGTTGCTTCCGGTATTCGTGACATTTGCTACAATCTTATTAATCTCCTTATCATGCTATTATGATAATGAGGAAGCTTTGTATCCCTCTTTGAATTCATCATGCGATACAATCTCTGTCTCTTTCAGCGGAACAATTACACCTATTCTGGCAAACAATTGTCTTTCGTGCCACTCGAATGCAACTGCTGCTGCCGCAGGTAACAACATTCGACTTGAAGATTATACAGACGTAAAACCAAGAACGACAGCTATTATCGGATCTATTAAACATACCGGCACTTATTCTCCTATGCCCAAAAACGGTGGGAAGCTGAATTCATGCCCGATCACGCAATTTGATATCTGGATGAAAAATGGAGCTCCTGATAACTGATTAAAAGCTTAAATCTTTAATATGAGACTATTCTATATTATAATTCTGTTATTATTGTCTTCCTCCGCTCTTTTTGCGCAGGATGATTTGATGGGTCTGCTGGACGAAAACACACCTCCTGAAATAAATTATACTACAGCCACTTTCAAATCTACAAGGGTTATGAATGGCCATTCAGTTGAAAGAATGCCTCCCGGACAGCTCGATGTAAGGATTTCTCACCGTTTTGGAACTCTAAACTCTGGCTCTTATGAATTATTCGGTCTTGACCAGTCAAGCGTACATTTCGGTCTTGAATATGGGATATTAAACTGGATCATGATTGGAGTTGGCAGAGGAACATATGAAAAGACTTATGATGGATTTGCCAAATTCACAATTTTGAGGCAGTCGTCCGGCGTAAGAGTTATGCCTGTTTCTGTTTCGGTATTATCATCTGTCGCTGTAACATCGGTCAAATGGGCAGATGCAAGCAGAACCAATTATTTATCATCAAGATTTTCTTATGTACATCAACTACTTATAGCACGGAAAATCAATCAGTCTTTTTCTGTCCAGCTCTCACCTGTTTTTGTGCACCGCAATCTTGTTGCTACGGAGCTCGATCCCAATGATCTTTTTGCTATTGGTGCAGGGGGAAGAATGAAAATCACAAAACGAATAAGCTTTAATGCAGAGTATTTTTATTTGCTGAATTCGAAATCGTATATGAGCCAGGATGTTTTTAATCCTCTCTCGCTTGGTATAGATATAGAGACCGGCGGACACGTTTTTCAGCTGATCTTTACGAATTCGCTGGCAATGATAGAAAAAGGATTCATAGGTGAAACTACGGGCAGCTGGTTAAAGGGTGATATCCATTTTGGTTTTAATATTTCAAGGGTATTTACATTGAAAAAATAGAGTCCATAAACTTTTTTATCCGTTGTTTGTTTAATATTAAACAATACAAACAATATGAAACGATTATCATTAATTTTCCTTCTTTCATTTCTGTTCTTTGCAGCCAATGCACAGAAGTACATGACTAAAAACGGTTATATCGGTTTCTATTCCCATACCGCCATGGAGGATATCAAAGGAGATAACAACCAGGTTGCCAGTGTCCTTGATATTTCAACCGGAGATATGGTTTTTCAGGTTCTTATCAAATCGTTCCATTTCGATAAAGCTCTTCTGGAAGAACATTTCAATGAAAATTAT
>JAPLDX010000031.1 GCA_026391215.1 Bacteroidia bacterium | reverse complement strand
ATCCATGGGAATGAGCAGGGTATTCGTATCATTGCAGAACAGTACAATGATCGTTTTCCCTAAAGACTTCGAGGAAGATCTCCTTACCGTTGACCTTCAGGCCCTGAACAACGAATGGGTTGAATTCCATATCATGAATCTTGATCAAAACATTAATTACGACTATTTTATTAATGTAAATGTCAGGAACATAGCAGTAAGTCCGGACAGGCAGGAAGAAAGAGATTCGGTTGTCAAAAGGGATGTCGAGGACGGATTCGCATACCAGCTTGACAAAAATAGAAATGTGATGAAAGATTCGCTGGGGAATGATATTAAAATCAGGAAGTATAAAACTCTACAGTGTGCTCTCATCTCAACATTGCAAACCAAAGCCTGCTCTATTAATGGCGATATTGAAATCATCCAGATGAATCCCAAGATCGTCCTCAAGAAGGATCCCATGGGAGCCCAGTCAACATTTGAATTCGTTTCAGCAAGAGCTATAGGGGATACTGAAGCTCTCAGTGCTTCCCAGCTTGAAAGGACTAAAGCAAAAGCAGTGCCTTTCCCTTCAGATATCGAAATGGTATTACGTTGTTCCGAAGCTCTTAAACAGGCAATCAGGGGTTCAATCCAATCAAACAGGAGGCTTATTAACTAAATGATTGAGACAAGCCGGACCAAAGAAACGGCAATCCTTATCGGCATAAATTATCCGGGTCAGGACGATCGTGAAACAGATGACTTTATTGACGAGCTCTCTTTTCTTACAGAGACAGCCGGCGCTGTACCTTTAAAAAGATTTATCCAGAAACTGGATATTCCCAATCCCAGGACATTTGTCGGATCGGGGAAAATCACCGAGATTGCAAAGTACGTTGAGGACAATGATGTTGACATTGCCATCTTTGATGATGAACTGTCGCCCAGTCAGATGAGGAATATTGAAAAAGCCCTTGGTTGCAGGATCCTCGACAGGACAAATCTCATTCTCGATATTTTTGCCCGACGCGCCCGCACTTCACATGCCATAACACAGGTGGAGCTTGCCCAGTACCAGTACCTTCTTCCCCGGCTTGCAGGAATGTGGACCCACCTTGAAAGACAAAGGGGAGGCATCGGGCTGAGAGGTCCGGGAGAGACCGAGATAGAAACAGACAGAAGGATCATCAGGGATAAGATAGCGCTTCTGAAAGAGCATCTTAAGAAAATTGATGTTCAGATGGCAACTCAGCGTAAAAACAGAGGCAAGATGGTCAGGGTTGCACTGGTAGGCTACACAAATGTCGGCAAGTCGACAATTATGAACCTTCTCAGCAAATCAGACGTCTTTGCTGAAAACAAACTCTTTGCCACCCTGGATACAACGGTAAGGAAAGTAGTCATAGGAAACCTGCCATTCCTTCTGTCCGACACTGTTGGATTTATCCGGAAGCTACCGCATGATCTCGTCAAATCATTCAAATCAACTCTCGATGAGGTAAGGGAATCTGATCTTCTTCTTCATATTGTTGATATATCTCACCCGGGATTTGAAGAGCAGGTGAAGGTTGTAAATGAAACGCTCATTGATCTTAAATCAGCTGACAAGCCGTCAATTCTTGTATTCAATAAGATTGATGCATTCTCATATGTGGTAAAGGATGAGCATGATCTCACCCCGGCAGGAAGAGAGAACTATTCCCTGTCTGATCTTAAGAAATCATGGATGGCAAAAGACAAAAATCATCCGACAGTTTTCATCTCGGCAAAGACAAAGGAGAATATTGAAGAGCTTCGCAAACTGCTTTATGTGGAAGTTAAAAAGATACACATAAAGAGGTATCCGTATAATGATTTTCTATTCGAGGACCCCCCAAACATTTAATTTACATGTACCCTTCCCCCAACCCCCTTCCCTGCTTGCGCAAGGCAGGGGGCTATATTATTGTAGATCAGAATTTTACCCCCTCCTTGCTTTAGCAGGGAGGGGGATTAAGGGGGTGGGTACGTGTAGTTTTGAAGAGGGGGATTATGGGGGTGAGTACATGTTCATCAGTACAGTTTTTTCTCCACCATATACTCTGCGATCTGTACCGCATTTGTTGCAGCGCCCTTGCGGATGTTATCGGAGACTATCCAGAGGTTAAGGCATTTTTCTCTTGACAGATCCCTTCTGATCCTTCCAACGAAAACCTCATCCCTGTTATGGGAAAGGATAGGCATCGGATATTTGTTCTCGGCAGGATTGTCATAAACAACCACCCCGGGGAAGTTGCTTATAAGGGATATGACATCATCAATTCTGAAGTCCTTTTCAAACTCGACGTTCACAGCTTCCGAATGTCCTCCCACTACCGGTATCCTGACAACAGTGGCAGTAGCCTGGATTTTCGGATCTTCAAGTATTTTACGTGTTTCATCAGTCAGCTTCTGCTCTTCCGTGGTGTATCCGTCAGGTTGGAATGTCCCTCCGTGAGGGAAACAGTTCATGTCAATGGGATATGCATAAGCCATTTCTCCCTTAATTCCCTTTCTTTCATTTTCCATCTGGGTGACAGCCTTTACACCGGTTCCTGTGACTGACTGATATGTAGCAATAACCAGCCGTTTGATCTTGTATTTCCGGTGAAGCGGGGCAAGTGCCATTACCATCTGTATTGTCGAGCAATTGGGATTTGCGATTATCCTGTCGCCTTTTTTCAGGACATGGCTGTTGATCTCGGGAACAATAAGCGGAACATTTTTATCCATGCGCCAGTACGAAGAATTGTCTATCACTATAGTTCCATTCTTTGCAAACAACGGAGCCCACTCCTTTGATGTTGATGCGCCGGCAGAAAAAATTGCGAACACAGGTTTTGCTTTTACAGCTTCCATGACGCTTACAACCTTAACAGGTTTACCCTTGAATATGAGATCTTTACCGACCGATTTCTCTGAGGCGGCAGGTATCAGTTCTGATACAGGGAAGTTTCTCTCTTCAAGGACTTTCATCATAGTGCGGCCAACCATCCCGGTTGCTCCGACAACAGCTGTTTTCATAATTTTAAGTTTTGAATAATTAATGTTATTAACTAATTTTGCTATAAGTTTAAAACGGTCAAAATTAGCTTTTTTTTCATTTCGTCGCGCTGCATGAAAAAAGTTATTTTACTGGCAATGTTTATGCCTGTTATGGCATA
>JAPLDX010000084.1 GCA_026391215.1 Bacteroidia bacterium | reverse complement strand
CGCCAAAAAGACAATAAAGGCGACAGGTGGGTGAGTGAGTTTGTAGAGGCTCTCAAGACAGAACTTGAATCTACCTTCAAGGAGGAGATCAGCGTCTATTTTGACATAAATCCAAGCGATGGACTTCTTGACACCCATGATGTGGATGAATCCCTTAAAGAGAAGCTGAAATGCCTCGTTTTCATCCCAATAATTTCAAGAACCTATTGTGATCCCAATTCCTTTGCGTGGGTACATGAGTTCAAGGCATTCATTGAACAGGCATCAAAAGATCAATATGGCTTAAAGGTGAAACTACCGGGTGGTAATGTAGCAAACAGAGTGCTGCCGGTTCAGATACATGAACTTGATGCTGAGGACAGGAAGATGGTTGAGGATGAACTTGGTGGACATTTACGAGGAGTAGAATTTATTTACAAATCTCCAGGTATTAACAGACCACTCCTGCCAAAAGAAGAAAATCCGCAAGAAAATCTGAACCATACAAATTACAGAGATCAGATCAATAAAGTTGCCAATGCCATTAAAGAGGTAATCTCTTCGATAAAACTTCATGGTTCTAAGCAGGAGGAAGGACTACAAGAAGCTGCAAAACCAATGTCAGCGCCCCGGAAAAATCATAAAACAACAATCATCGCAGGTTTAGTTATTGCTCTTGTGCTAATTGTTCTCGGATTTCTCTTTGTGCCAAAACTGTTTAACCCATCAAAGGAACTTGAAAAATCAATAGCTGTATTACCGTTTATAAATGAAAGTCCGGTTGATAGCAATAAGTACTTTATTAACGGAATAATGGAAGAGGTTCTTTCCGATCTGCAAAAAATTAAAGATTTCAGGGTTTTATCACGCACATCTACTAACCAATACAAAGATTCAGACAGACCAACTATTCCTGAAATTGCAAAAAAACTGGATGTGAATTATATAGTTGAAGGAAGCGGTCAAAAATATGGTAGCACATTTCGTTTAAGGGTACAATTAATAAAGGCAAAAGGGGGAGAAGCTCACCTCTGGGCGAAATCCTATGAGCAGGAAATAAAAGAGACTAGAAAAAGAACTAATAGATAAAGTTCCAACTAACAATCTTACAGCCTATGAACTTCATTTGCAGGCGTTGGATTTTTATTATAAGTATCTTTATAGCTCTGACAGAAAATATTTAGAAAAAGTCACACAATTAGCCTATATTTCTCTTGAGCTGGATCCTGAGTTTGCACTTGCATATTATTGGATTGGTGCCAGTTCTTTAAGTGACAAAGTTGAGTATGGCTATGGCAGACCTTTCTACCTTGACACAGCATTATTCTTTTTTAATAAAGCTTTGGAACTGGATTCAGTCCTCGCAGACGCTTATTCAGCCAGAGGTATTTATTACCATGAAAAAGCTCAAAGTCAAAAGGCTATGGATGATCTGAAAAAAGCTGTCAGCTTATCTCCCAATAATTCAGCGGGATACATGAACTTAGGCAGGATATATTACGAAAGAGGAGATTATATAAATGCACTAATAAATCTTAAAAAAGCCGAAAAACTGGAAAGAGCAGATAAAGATTTAGGGATTATATACTTAAATATTTGGTGGGTATATATATCTATCGGGGACATGCAAAAAGCAGAATTATATTGTAATAAAGGCAAAAAAATAGATGTGGCGTTCCAAAATATGGATTCCTGGATGCTTACAATTCAAGGCAAATGGAAAGAACTTCTTGCAAAGGCTGAAAAAAATCATAGTACAAATACAGAAGCTTTGCTTGGACTGGGAAGAATTCAGGAAGCTGAGGATAGCACCAGAATTAGCATGAAATATTCAGTACCTGATATAAATAATGCCCATCGGATTGGAATTGTTTTTTGGATGAATGGGAAGAAAGAGGAAGCAATGGAATATTTCAACCAACAAATAGATTTTTGTAATGAAAGCATAAGGAATAAGGACCCTTACGGGACCGGAGACGCAGCTTATGATCTGGCAGGTGTTTACGCCACCCTGGGGAATAAAGAAGAAGCGTATAAGTGGCTCAGGGAATATGAAAAAATTGGTTTCAGTTCAGGTATTCACGAATATATCAAAGTAGACCTGCTATTTGATAATCTCAGGAATGATGAAGAATTCAAACAGATTGTCAAAAGAGCAAATGATAAAGCTAATGAGATCAGGGCTAGGATAAATGAGATGGAGGAACAGGAGGAGCTTTATAAAGAGTAATTAACTTTGTAATAGCAGATGTAAGCAGATACTCACCTTCCAATATGCCTTACATTGTTTGACAGAAATCTCTTATAGGAAGGCGAATAATACAATTTGTTTCTACCAAGGCGGGTAAGATCACATGATGTGTCATTCTTCCTGATTATAGCACGAGCCTTCCTCTCTGTTGCACAGCCCGAAAAGGCAAACAATGCTGCCAGGAAAATGAAAAGGGCAAGTTTTAATATTTTGGAATTCATATATCAAAAATACACAATAGTCCCTAATATTTTGGCAGGGTATAGCCATTATTGTAAACTGGAGTGATCAGCTTATTTGCAGCTTTGGATGTGAATAGTTGTTTTTCGTTATCCCAGAAAACTTTTTCCCCGGTACGGTAGGCAATGTTTCCCATCTGTGCAACAAGAGCCACATTTCGTCCGATATCAATCCCGGCATTAAGATTCTGAGGTGTATTATTCTTTATACAATCGAGATGATTCATGACATGAAGATCAAGTCCCGAACCCACATTCTTCTGGAGCGGAACAGCTTCAAGTCTTTGCTTCTCAGGGAATACCTCCCACCCGTTGCGGTCAAGGACAAGAGTGCCATTCTCACCGGTATAGGCCATTCCGTGAGGTCTTTTCCAGTTGCCCAGGCCAATACCTATCGTATGTTCCCATACCATTGTAAAATCCTTAAAGTCATAAACTGCTGTCATGGTATCGGGAGTAACCATGTCATCATCCGGGAAAGCATATTTGCCTCCTATTGCCATGACAGATTCGGGAATTGATTTGCCCATTCCATATAAGATATAGTCAATCAGGTGTACGCCCCAGTCGGTCATCAGCCCGTTGCCGTATTCCCAGTACCAACGCCATGTGAAGTGGAACCTGTTCTTGTTAAACGGACGAATCGGAGCCGGCCCGAGCCATCTGTCGTAATCAACACCTTCCGGAACGGGTGAATCGGGAACTTTAGGGACAGGCCCTTTCCAGTCGACAAAGGACCATGCCTTGCAAGCACGGATACGCCCGAGCTTCCCTGATTTAACATAATTGATGGCATCTACAAAGTGAGGCTGGCTTCTTTGCCATTGTCCGACCTGTACCATTTTTCCGTGTTTTTTTGCTGCTTTCTGCATGATGTTGATCTCAGCAATAGAATTACCTAATGGTTTTTCAACGTATACATGCTTTCCGGCTTCAAGAGAATGGCAGAACGTCATGCAATGCCAGTGATCCGGAGTTCCTATTATTACAATATCTATATCCTTGTCTTCAAGCATCTTCCGGTAGTCCACGTATAATTTTGGTTTGGGACGGCCCATCTTTACAAGGTCATCCGTCCGCCTGTTAAGTACATTACGGTCGATATCACATAATGCAACACACTCGGTATCAGGATTTTTCAGGAATGAGGAAAGGTCGGCCCATCCCTGGCTGTATCCTCCTATCAATGCAATATTAATCTTATCCGAAGGGGAGATTTTCATCCTGGCTTTTGCAAGTGCATCAAAGGGAAGTACTGAACCGGCAGTCAGTACTGATGCTGTCTTTATAAAATTTCTACGGCTTGAGATCATGATAAATATTAGTTTTTTTTTAAATAACCCGAAAGGTAGTATTAAAATGTATCAGGGGCAAAAATGATTTATTAAAAAATATTAAAACCCTCCACATATTAAGTTTTATCTAGGCTTATAGCCCCCCTTTAGGGGGGATGGGGGGTTATTCCAGCGGCTTGAAAATCAGGTCTACGACATCTGCTTTTTTAAACATCTTACCTGCAATCTTTTTAATATCCTTTACGGTAAATGACTTAAGGATATTCTCGTAATTTACCGGATCATCGAAATTGATCCCATAGCTGTAATACCTTGAAAGCGTACTGTTCCAGTACGCATTATGCAGCTTATCTTCCTCACGATTTTTCAGGATGTTGGTGACTGCCTTATCAAGGTTCTCCTGATCCGGACCCTTTTTTACGATGTTGTCAAGTTCTTTATAAATAATAGATTTGAGTTCAGCTGCTCTTTCCGGATCACAATCAAACATAATATATCCCTCTCCTCTTTCAGACGGCCTATAGGTATTTGATAATGAAACATTGATGGTATAAGTTCCTCCTTCATCCTCCCTTACCTTTTCTATATAAACAAGATCCAGGATTCCATTTATAACCGACAGACCCAGACTGGAATACGGGCTGTATTTAAGATCTTTTTCAAATGAAAGGAAGACTGTCGATTTTGGTATTGTCAGAGGGAAGCTGATCTCTTTTGTAATCCTGCCATCAGGTTGTTCAACTTTCCTGTCAATCCATGTTTCAATTCTTCCTTTGGCCGGGAGTGACCCTATATATTTTTCGACCATAGGGATAACGGTTTCCTGTTCAATATTTCCGACAATGAAGAATGTGAATTCATCAGCTCCGCTGAACCTGTCAGTATAAATTTTCTGAATATCCTCGATTGTGATATTACTTATGTTTTCCTTTGAAAGCACAGGCGTTCTTTTGCTGTAACCTGTAGTAATCAGCGAGATACTGTCGCTTTTCATTTTATTAGGATCTTTTTCCATATTGCCTATCAGAGCGGCATACCTTGCAATTATTGAATTATGGGCAGCCTTATCAAACCTTGGATCTGCTATACGCAGATAGAGCAGCTGCATCATGGTTTCAAAATCCTTTGGAGTGGAGGAGCAGCTTATACCCTCCGTAGTTTCAGCAATAGATACTACCGCAGAAGCCTTTTTGCCGGAAAGCATTTTCTGAAGTGATATATTATCATAATCACCTGCCCCGTACATAGGTGCTATATCAGGCAGAAGATAGGCAGCCAGAACAAGATTGTCATCAAGCTTCGAGATTCCTCCAAAGCTGAATGCAGTCAGAAGAACATTATCTTTTTCATATTCAGCTTTTCTGTAAATAACTTTTGCATTATTTTCAAGAGTCCATTCAACTGCATTGAACTGAGGCAATACTACTGTTTTACTGATCTTTGAACCTTTCAGCTCATCTTTAATCAGGGATGAGCCAAGAGCTTCATCAGCATAGGCAGCAAGCGGTGAGCTTTTTACCCTGGTGATGATATCCAGGGATTCCTGTTCAGTAAGGTGTCTGGCATCGTCCCCTTCAAGACCCTGGACGATAATTGTCCTGTTCTCATCTATCATTACCTGCCTGAATTTTGCAGAGATCTCTTCATGGGATATCCCGTCTACTACCTGTTTGAGGTATTCATAATCAAAATCCGCGGAGGTAAGCGGTTCACCTGTAAGAAAATAATTCTGGATCCAGTCTGCATAAGTGTCATTGCTTATCTTATCCTTTTGCTTAACAGTGTTTTCAAAGTTTGCCAGCATTCTCGCTTTTGCGCGGTCGAGTTCGCCCCTGGTGAATCCAAATTTCCGGGCTCTTTCAGCTTCAGCATAGACAGCTTCAAGAGCTGTCGCTTCTTCATTCTTTCTGGCAATAGCGGTTATCATAAAAGCATCGTAGCCTCTTGCATAATAAGCGCCAAGTGATATGGAGCCGGCCACAAAGGGAGGATTACCCTTCTGGAGAAGCTCACCGATCCTTGTGTTTATCATTGAGTTCATCAGGGAGATCATATAGCTGTCGCGCAGATATTTAAGATCTCTTTTTTCTCCGGGGACATCTTTATAAAGAGACACAACGGAAACAGTTGTCTGTGGAGCTTCCTTGTCTGTAGCCAGAACAAAATTTGTTTCACTGTGATAAGGGACTTCAGAATAATATCTTTGAAGAGGATTATTAACAGCAGGGATCTTTGAGAACAGAGCCTTGATCTTTGATTCCACCTCATCGACATTAATATCTCCAACCACTGCAATTGCCTGCAAATCGGTACGATACCAGTCATGATAGAAGTTTCTTATGGTGCTATATGAAAAATTCTTAATAACATCCATCGATCCGATAATATCTCTCTGAGGGTATTTTGATCCTTTCAGTACAACCGGTATTACCTTATCGAATAGCATCCTGGTGCTGGCATCTTTATAAGTGCGCCATTCTTCTGTAATCACGCCCCGTTCAAGATCAATTTCTTTATCAAGAAGAGAGATATTGTCGGACCAGTCGCTCAGGATAAGCAGACAGGTGTCAACAAGGTCCGGCCTTACGTCCACCGGGACATCTGAAAGCATATAAACAGTCTGATCATACCCGGTAAAAGCGTTTATATTTCTGCCGAATGACATCCCATGTTTTTCAAGGCCGCTGATAATCGCTTTCCCGGGGAAGTTTCCGGTTCCGTTAAGGGCCATATGCTCAAGGAAATGGGCAAGACCATTCTGATCGTCATTTTCAAGGATAGCCCCGACATTCTGGATTATATAAAAGCTGGCTCTTTTTTCAGGCTCCTTGTTATGGCGGATAAAATAGGTAAGCCCGTTTTCCAGCTTTCCCACTTTTATTTCAGGATCAACAGGAGCAAATCCTGTAAGATCAGGCTGGGCATAAGAGACTGCTGAAAACAGCAATGCAACAGCTATTCCGGGAAGAAATTTAACTGGTTTCATTTTATTAAGGTTAGTTAAAAATTAAAAGAGACCGTGCAGTTCTGCATCGATCTTGTCGATCACCTCGCTCAGATGGTCCTTGTTATTCGGAAAATTATAATGATCGGCTTCAATGATAAGCATTTTCCCCAGGTTATATGTTTCAATCCATGCTTCATATCTTTCATTGAGTCTTTTCAGATAATCGATACGGATAGAGCTTTCATATTCACGGCCCCGTTTCTGGATCTGGTTCACCAGAGTGGGTACAGACGCCCTCAGGTAAAGAAGAAGATCGGGAGGCTGTACCAGGGAGCTCATCATTTTAAAAAGCGTTGAATAATTGTCAAAGTCGCGGGTCGACATCAGACCCATGGAATGAAGGTTCGGCGCAAAAATATATGCATCTTCATATATTGTCCTGTCCTGGACGATGGTCTTGTCCGATTTTCTTATCTCAAGTATCTGGCTGAAGCGTGAATTGAGAAAATAGATCTGCAGGTTAAATGACCAGCGCTGCATATCGTCATAGAAATCGTTAAGATAAGGATTGTCGTCAACGTCCTCATAATGAGGTGTCCAACCGTAATGTTTGGCAAGAAGCCCTGCCAGCGTGGTCTTTCCCGATCCAATATTTCCTGCTATGGCGATATGCATGATTAAAAGTATTTCAACCTATAAAAATATTAAAATT
>JAPLDX010000054.1 GCA_026391215.1 Bacteroidia bacterium | reverse complement strand
ATCCTTGCTTAAAGGATTCAAAACATAGACCTGGCAGCGGGAAAGGAGGGGGGATATGACCTCGAATGAGGGATTCTCCGTGGTAGCGCCAATCAATGTGATCGTACCCTGCTCAACTGCACTGAGAAGAGAATCCTGCTGTGATTTGTTAAAACGGTGTATTTCATCAATGAATAGAATCGGATTTGGTTGATTGAAAAACTGCTGTTTCTTTGCCTTTTCTATTGTCTCTCTCACGTCTTTTACTCCCGAATGAACTGCACTTAGATGAAAGAACGGACGCTTCAGGGAGTTGGCAATAATTCTTGCAAGAGTGGTTTTTCCTACTCCGGGTGGACCCCATAAAATAAATGATGGCACATTCCCTGATTCAATGGCCTTCCTTAGTACAGCATTCTTGCCTACAAGATGATCCTGTCCGTAGAATTCATCAAGATCCTTTGGCCTGAGCCTTTCTGCAAGGGGTTGATTTGAAAGCATAATAAATAAATTGTTGTAAATTTAATAAAAACAATAAATAGTGAAGAAACGCATTGCAGAGTGTCCCTTCTTTTATTTATAGAAGAAGATGCACCCATTTTAATATATTTGAAGTCATTAATAATAATCGTTATGAAAGCGCAACATATACTGCTGGCTGTTCTGATATTATTCACAGGATGTGATGATATTATTACAAATCACGGAATGGTTGTTTCAGCACATCCGCAAGGATCACGGATTGGAGTTTCGGTTCTTCAGGAAGGAGGGAATGCTGTCGATGCAGCTGTTGCCACAGGGTTTGCCCTTGCAGTCTGCTATCCTGAGGCAGGTAATATAGGAGGCGGTGGATTTATGGTTGTCAGAACCAAAGATGGCTCAACTGATGTAATTGATTTCAGGGAAAAGGCTCCCATGGGGGCATCCAGGGATATGTACCTGGACGATGACGGAAATGTTATTGAAGGCTTAAGCACTGAGACGCACCTTGCTGCAGGGGTGCCAGGTTCGGTGGACGGATTGATAATGATCCATTCCAAATATGGCAGTTTAAGTTTCCGGCAGGTCATTCAGCCGGCAATTGACCTTGCTAAAAACGGTTATTCCATTACCGGTGAACAGGCAAAATCGCTGAATGAGAACAGGGAATATTTTATTCAGAAGAATAAAAATAAGCCGGCATTCGTAAAAGACACCGAATGGAGGGAGGGAGATACCCTGATGCAGCCTGACCTGGCAGAAACACTGGAAAGGATCAGGGATTATGGTAGGGATGGATTCTATTCGGGAAAAACGGCTGAACTTATTTTTCAGGAAATGAAAAGAGGTAATGGCTTAATCACAAAACAGGATCTGAATGAATACAAATCATCTTTCAGGAAGCCGCTCATTACAGATTACAAGGGTTACAGGCTTATTTCCGTTCCTCCTCCTTCAGGCGGCGGAATAATTCTGTTTCAGCTTCTCGGGATGATTGAGCCATACCCTGTAAAGGAATGGGGATTCCATTCAGAAAAGACCATTCACCTGATAACTGAAGCTGAGAGGAGGGTCTATGCTGATCGCGCTGAGTTTTCAGGCGATCCCGATTTTATAAACGTCCCGGTTGAGGGATTGCTGGATCGTGAATACTTAAAAGAAAGACTGAAAGATTTCAATGAGAACAGAGCATCAGTATCTTCAGAAATAAAAGCCGGTTCACCAGAAGTCTATGAAAGCGAGGAGACAACACATTATTCCGTGGTTGATGGATCAGGAAATGCTGTTGCAGTTACGACGACACTTAATAATATATATGGGAGCAGTATCGTTGTGGATGGCGCCGGATTCCTGCTGAATAATGAGATGAACGATTTTTCAGTAAAGCCAGGTGTCCCAAATATATTCGGACTGACAGGCGGTGAAGCAAACTCAATTGAACCCGGAAAAAGGATGCTAAGCTCTATGACTCCGGTAATTGTTGAAAAAGAAGGAAAACTTTTTCTGGTTGCCGGTTCTCCGGGAGGTTCTACTATCCCGACATCAGTATTTCAGGTTATAATAAACGTTATTGACCACAATATGAGCATCAGGGAAGCCGTTGATACTGGTAGATTTCACCATCAGTGGCTGCCCGACTGGATAACCTATGAGGTAAATAGCATCGACAGCCTTACTCTGTTGAAACTGAAACAAATAGGACATGAAACCAGGCCAAGGCAGACTATTGGAAGAGTTAATGCAATCCATATACTGCCCGATGGTGAACTCGCTGGAGGCGCCGATAAAAGAGGCAATAATTCGGCTTGCGGCTACTGAGTAATTTTGCGGTTAAATAATTTTTACTAAATTGCTTCAAATTTATTTTCGTTACAAAAAATAAATTAATACATTTAACAATTGAATTTGAGTTTTTTGAAGTCGTCAGATAGTTTATGTACTTGAATACTTTCAGATATTAATTCAGTTATGAAAAAACCTCTGCTTATAGTAATTATTATCCTGGTAGTACTTCTTGCTCTGCCGGTAATCAACCTGCTACGTTGGACTTTTCAAACGAAAAAGCCCATGGATATCATTATTGTCGACAAGACCGTTTCAACATTTGAAAGGGTAAAGCACAAGTCGCTTAACTGGATTTTAACGAATGACAGATTTGTTAAGAAAGAGAATAAATCAAGCTATTCATACAAGAAGGATTATTATGGATTTATGCCCACGCGGCCCAAAAAAGCAAGACTTTATGATCAAAATAATCTGCGGCTGAATAATCTTATAGTACTTGCAGATTCAATTGAAGCTGTCTATTTTACGGACACTTATGGAGTATTTTTTAATGACTGGTACCAGGGCATAAATAAAAGCCGCCGGTCAAGGAAACTCTATGGCGGTCTGAACAACAACGATAATTCCTTTATAAAGGAAATGAAGGACCGGCACAAACTCGTTATTCTTGAATATAATACTTTCGATTACCCAACACCTGAATATGAATCTTACAGGATACAGGAGAGACTTGGGATCAAATATTCAGGATGGACCGGCAAATACTACACTTCTCTCGATACAATAACTGAGGATTTCCCGATCTGGATGACAGCTATGTACCGTAAACAGTATAAAAAACCCTGGACTTTCAAAAAATCAGGAGTTGTGCTTATCAAGGATAAAGCAATAATCGTGCTTGAGGAAGGTACTCATGTAGGCACTCTCCCGGTTCAGGTAGTCACAGATTCGGCTTACTGTAAGAAGTATACTCTCCCCGAAACAATAGCATTTGGTGAATGGTTCGATATTATTGATCCACTTCAAAACAATGTAATTTCAACTTTCAAAATCGGAACAACAAATTTGGGTGATTCATTGCTGGCTGACTATGGACTTGAGAATACTTTCCCGGCTGTAATCCAGGATCCTGAATTTCAGAAAACCTACTATTTTTCAGGTGATTTTACAAGTACAGATGTTCCTATATGGACATCTAAATTCAAGGGAGTGGATAAGATGAAAGGCATTTTCTATACCAAAAGACCCAATGACTTCAGAAAATTCTTCTGGCTTTATTACAAACCCTTGTTAACAGGTATATTCGACGATTATTACAAATCACTATCAGCTAAATAAACTGCATTTTGAAAATGTTTTAAAAGTACAGGCGACTTCAATGCCTGTGCTTTTTTTTGAATTTGATATGAGAATCTCAATTATTCAGACCAATGTAAAGTGGGAAGATAAATCTGACAATTTCAGTCAGATTGAACATCTGATATCCCCCTTAAAGAATAAAACAGATGTCGTCATCCTTCCTGAAATGTTCAATACAGGCTTCTCAATGGATACTGAAAAGCTTTGTGAAAAACCATTCTCCTCTACATTCGATTGGATGGGCAGGAGCTCCTCTGAAGGGAATTTCAGCCTTTGTGGAAGTTATATAGTAAGAGAGAAAAACAGGTTCTATAACCGGTGGGTATTCGTTACCCCTTTAGGAAGATCATGGTCTTATGATAAAAGACATCTCTTCACCATGTCAGGCGAAGAGAAAGCTTTCACTCCGGGAAGGAAAAGAGTATCCTTCAAATTCGGTGATGTAAGGATATGTCCCAATATCTGCTACGATCTGAGGTTCCCGGTGTGGAGCAGAAACAGAAATGATTATGACCTTCTGATCAATTCAGCCAGCTGGCCTGAGGCAAGACGGTATACCTGGATAACATTGCTTAAGGCAAGGGCGATCGAAAATCAATGTTTTGTAGCCGGTTCGAACCGGGTAGGAACCGACGGAAAGGGAATTAAATATTCCGGCGATTCCATGATCATAAATCCCAGGGGAGAAATAATAGCAACAGCAAAAAAGTACGAAGAGTGTTCAATATCAGCAGAAATATCCATGAAAGAATTAAAGGATTTTCGTGGAAAATTCCCCGTTCTCAAAGACGCCGATAATTTCAACCTTGAACCTTGAACCTTGAACCTTGAACTTTGAACCTTGTACCGTGCACCCTTCTTTTATTTCTTCAGTGCATCGTACAGCACCTGTACCGGATGCAACGCAATCCTTCCCGTTCCATCTTTGATATGATGCCTGCAGCTGGTACCCGGAGCAGCAATAATGACGCTCTCACCGGATTCCCTGACTGCAGGGAAAAGCGCCAATTCGCCGATTTTGTTTGACATGTCAAAATGTTCCTTCTCATAACCAAATGACCCGGCCATGCCGCAACAGCCCGTAGGTATCTCAATGACAGTGTAATTAGCTGGTATTGAAAGCATTTCAAGAGTACTTGCAGATGATGAGATTGCCTTCTGCTGGCAATGCGCATGCAAAATAATCTCAGTTGCAGTATTTGCGAATGATTCCCTTGTAATTCTCCCTGACCTGAATTCGCATGCGATGAATTCATCAACCAGGAAACTGTTTTTCGCGATCTTCGTTGCAGCTTCCTTAAGATCATCACCGGCAAGCTCAGGGTATTCATCCCGGAATCCGAATATTGCTGAAGGCTCTATTCCAACCAGGGGCAACTCCTCATTAATGATCCCCGAGAAGACCTTAATGTTCCTCCTAACTATCTTTCTTGCTTTTCTTATAAATCCTTTTGATAGGAATGTCCTTCCACTATCCTCATGATTAACTGTAATTACTTTATAACCCAACGATGTAAGAAGCTTTATGGTAGCAATACCTATTTCCGTATCATTGAAATTGGTGAATTCGTCAACAAAAAGGCAGACAGTTCCTTTAGGCTTCTGCGGATTAATTGATTCAAGGTTTTTTGCGATCCACTTCCTTAGTGTGGTTTTATATAATAAAGGTATTGACCTTCCGGGAGCAACATTAAGAACCTTTTTGAGCAGCCATGAGGTCACCTTATTCTTTAAGACAAAATTAAAGACGGATGGTACGAGAGACCCTATTTTATTTATAGTGGATATGTAAGCTATCATTCTTGTCCTGAGCGGTATTCCATGCTCATCATACCAGTGTTGCAGAAATTCGGCCTTAAGCTTTGCGATGTCAACTTCTGAAGGACATTCTGATTTGCATCCCTTGCAGGATAGACATAGATCAAGGATCTCATATATTTCCCTGTGGTCCCAAATATTGTTCTCATCTGCCGACATGAATTCTCTCAGAATATTGGCTCTTGCCCTGGTGCAATTTTTCTCTTCGCCAGTAGCCATAAAAGACGGGCACATTGTTCCTCCGATGACACTTGTTTTACGGCAATCACCTGATCCGTTGCATTTCTCAGCAGCCCTTATTATCCCTTCGGTTGATGAAAAATCAAATATTGTATCCACTTCAGGGGTCTTTTTCCCCGGGGTATACCTCAGGGAAGTATTCATCAGGGGAGTGCCGGTTATTTTTCCGGGATTGAGAATATTGTCAGGATCCCAGGTTTTCTTTACCTCTTTCAGCAGATCATAATTGTGCTCACCTATTATTATTGGTATGAATTCACCCCTGAGCCGACCGTCACCATGCTCTCCGCTCATTGAACCCCTGTACTTTTTGACAAGTTTTGCTGTCTCAATTCCGAGTGTCCTGAATAGCTCCACATCAGCAGGATCCTTAAGATTAAGAACCGGTCTTATATGTAGCTCACCGGTACCGATATGAGCATGATAGACAGATTCTTTACCGTAAGCTGAAAGCATCTTTTCAAAATCCGCAATGTAATCCGGCATCTGTTCAACACGGATTGCTGTATCCTCGATCAGCGAGACCGGCTTCGGATCGCCTTTCATATTCGCCAGGACACCTAGACCGGCTTTGCGAAGGTCCCAGACTTTTGGAATATCCTTACCAGTGACAATTGGAAACGAATAACCATACCCTGCAGATTTCAATTCATTTATCATACCGGAGGCAGCCTTTTCAATTTCTTCCGGCTTCTCCCCTACAAATTCCACAATTACTATAGCGGCTGGTTTACCCTCAAGAAAGAACCTGTTTTTTCTCTGGCTGAGGTTGTTCTCAGTAAGCTCAAGTATTTTATCATCCATCATCTCCACCGCGGCAGGCTTATATTTCAATGCTATCAGGTTGGCTAGAAAAGCATCATTCCGCTTTTCAAGGTGAATACAGACCAGCGCTTTGTTTGACGGAGGTAATTTCACAAGATTCAGCTTAATTTCGGTAGTTACCGCAAGCGTACCCTCCGATCCGGTCAGGAGTTTGCAGAAATTAAAAGGCTTTTCCGAATTCTCATCAAATATCCTGCTGTCCAGTATTAGATCCAGGGCATATCCTGTATTCCTCCTGGGTATCTCCGGATCAGGATAACCTTCACGGATATTCTTCCTGTTAACCGGATTATCAAGCAATTCCCTTATTTTACGGTAGATATTCCCTTCAAGATTTTGGAGGAGGCATTTTTCATTAAATGTTTCTTTATCAACAGGTCCGAATATTGCTGTGCTGCCATCACTGAGAAGTGTTCTCATCTCAATAGTATGATCCCTTGTTGAACCGTAAATGACAGAATGAGAGCCACATGCATTATTACCTGCCATACCTCCCAGGTTGCATCTGTTCGAGGTGGAAGTCTCAGGTCCGAAAAAGAGGCCTTTTTCCCTGAGCTTTATATTCAGTTCATCCAGCACCACACCAGGCTGCACTTTTACCCACATCTCCTTCTCATTTATCTCGATGATATTTTTCATATACCTCGAGATATCGACAATGATTCCGGAACCAACAACTTGTCCTGCAAGGGACGTCCCTGCTGCCCTTAATGTAACGTTTGTCCTTTTCATGGCAGCAAATTCAAGGATCTTTTTCAGATCCGCTTCCCCTTTAGGCCAGATAACTGCAAGGGGTAGTTCCCTGTAAACAGAAGCATCGGTTGCATAAATTACTTTTGTGATCTTGTCATATTTCAGATCACCTTCAAGATTCCTTCCCAGAGAATCCAGCTGTGAGTAAAAAGTTTCGGTTTCCATAATTCAATTTCGCGCTGCTAAATTAGAAAAATCATTAATCTGACAATAATCATACTATGCCTGATTGTAAATTCGGACTTTTTTTTTGTACATTTAGAAAAAAATTTCGAACAATTTAAAATATTGATATACAATGGAATTATTGGATAGCATCAAGCTGAATGCCAGGAAATATAATAAACGAATTGTACTTCCTGAAGGCTACGAAGAAAGAACAATAAAGGCAGCTGACATTGCAGTCGAAGAAGGATTAGCTCAGATAATCTTGCTGGGCGATCCTGCTGAAATCCAATCGCATGCTTTAAAGCTAGGTTTAAAAAATATCGGGAAAATGAAAGTGGTGGACCCTAAGTCACATGGCAAAAAAGAGCAATATGCGGACTTGATGGTCGAGCTCAGGAAGAATAAGGGAATGACAAAGGAAGAAGCCTTGAGGCTTATTGAAGATCCGCTGTATCTAGGTGTTCTTATGATAAAGAGCGGAGATGCCGATGGTGAGGTATCCGGCGCCGATCATGCCACAGGAGATGTCCTGAGACCTGCTTTCCATTATGTTAAAACTGCTCCGGGCATTTCAGTTGTTTCAGGCGCTTTCATAATGATCCTTCCTGACAAAACCTTCGGAGATAACGGAGTCCTCATTTTTGCCGATGGAGCAGTGCATCCGAATCCCACCGATAAGGAGCTTGCTGAAATCGCAGTAGCTTCAGCCCGTACTGCAAAGGTCATTGCCGGGATGGAGCCAAGGGTAGCCATTCTCAGTTTTTCAACTAAAGGCAGTGCAAAGCACGAAATGGTTGACAAAGTCATCAGTGCCACCAAGATCGCCCAGCAAATGGCTCCGGAATTTATGATTGACGGTGAACTCCAGGGAGATGCCGCACTTGTTGAAGCAATTGGAAAGAAAAAAGCTCCTGGTAGTAAAATAGCAGGAAGGGCCAATGTCCTGGTCTTCCCTGACCTGAACTGCGGGAATATAGCATATAAGCTTGTCCAGCGTCTTGCTCATGCCGAAGCCATCGGTCCAATACTTCAGGGAATGGCAGCCCCGATAAATGACCTCTCGCGGGGATGTTCAGTAAATGATATAGTCTGCATGATAGCAATTGCTGCAAACCAGGCTGCCGGGATCAAGTGAAAACAAACAACTCTATTAATATACTCAGATAAATATGATCATCCTTGTTTTAAATTGCGGTAGCTCTTCAATCAAATACCAGCTGTTCGATATGTCGGATGGATGTGAAATGAAAGCAAAAGGTCTTCTTGAACGTATTGGACTCAATGAAAGTCTGGTGACACACAAGCCGACAGGAGGAGAAACATACAAGCTCATTACCGATATTCCGGATCACACTACCGGTATCAATATGGTGATGGAAGTGCTCTGTGATCCTGAACATGGTGTGATTAAGAATGTGAACGAGATTAAAGCCGTTGGGCACAGGGTGGTAAACGGGGGAGAGAATTACAAGGAGAGTGTCCTCATTGATAACGATGTGAAAAAAACTATAGAAGAGTGTATTGAACTGGCACCTCTTCATAATCCTGCCAATCTTAAGGGAATTTTGTCAGTGGAGAAGCTTATTCCCGGAGTACCTCAGGTTGCCGTCTTTGATACATCATTCCATCAGACAATGCCCGATTATGCATATATGTATGCCCTGCCTTATGAATACTATGAGAAATACAAGATAAGGAAATACGGTTACCATGGAACCAGCCACAAATTTGTTGCATATAAGGCCGCAAAAATTCTTGGCAAAGACATAATGAAACTTAAAATCATAACCTGCCACCTTGGTAACGGGGCATCAATAACTGCTGTCCGGAATGGCTTTTCAGTAGATACCTCAATGGGCTTTACTCCTGTAGACGGACTTATCATGGGAACCCGTACTGGGGAAGTTGACCCGGGAGTTCTTGTTTATATTGCTGATAAAGAGCATCTTAATCTTACCGGAGTGAACAATATGATAAATAAGAAAAGCGGTGTCTTCGGAATTTCCCAGATTTCCTCTGATATGCGTGATCTCGAAACCGCAGCAGATGCCGGTAATAAAAAAGCACTACTTGCACTGAAAATGTATGCTTACAAGGTCAAAAAATTTATCGGTTCATATTGTGCTGCCATGAATGGTGTAGATCTTCTTGTTTTTACAGGCGGGATCGGCGAAAACGATTTCAGCATGAGAAAGAAGATCTGTTCAGACATGGAAAGCCTGGGGATAATTTTTGACGATGAGGTCAACAATGGATCACGAGGAGCTGATCTGGTGATTTCTAAACCAGAATCAAAAGTTACTGTAATGTCAGTTACAACCGATGAGGAATTTGTTATAGCATCGGATACACGCTACATCGTTGAACATAGTAAAGCTTAAACAATTATTTAATGGTATTAAAGAGCCTTTCTGATCTTAAGAATATAGTTGCTGGCCAGCCAAGGAAAAAACTTGTCCTGGCAGCGGCACAGGACCAGCATTCCCTGGGAGCTGTGGTGAGAGCATGGCAGGATAACGTAATTGAACCTATCCTTATAGGCGATAAGGAGGGCATTCAGAACATCTGTGCTGAAAATAACTATAACATTTCCGGGCTCAGGATAGTACACGAGCCTAATGTTGAAATGGCAGTGGAGATGTCTGTCAGGATGGTCAACAATAATGAGGGTGATGTGCTCATGAAAGGGAAAGTCGGGACCTCCACGCTCCTTAAATGCATTCTTAATAAAGAGTGGGGATTGCGTACAGGTAACCTTTTATCACATTTTGCACTATTTGAGGTTGAAACGTATCACAAGGTAATTGCCGTTACCGATGTAGCAATGAATATTGCTCCGAATCTGAAAGAAAAGATCGCAATAATAAACAATTCAGTGAGCTGTCTTATAAGACTTGGCTATACCATGCCAAAAGTAGCAGTTCTAGGGGCTGTTGAAATGGTAAACGAGAATATGGAAGCAACACTTCATGCAGCCTTGCTATCGAAAATGAACCAGCGCGACCAGATCAGAAATTGCATTATTGACGGTCCTCTGGCATTCGATAATGCTGTAAGTATTGAAAGCGCAAGGTATAAAGGCATAAGAAGCGAAGTTGCCGGCGATACCGACCTTCTGCTGATGCCGGATATTGAAGTGGGTAATGTTCTTTACAAATCGCTCGTTTTCTTCGCCAGGGCAAAGGTTGCATCACTGATCCTTGGTGCAAGGGTCCCTATTGTCCTGACATCAAGGTCTGATTCGGAACAGGCAAAATACGACAGTATTCTTCTCTCTGCAGCAGCCAGC
Organism: Bacteroidia bacterium; assembly: GCA_026391215.1. Classification (GTDB taxonomy): domain Bacteria; phylum Bacteroidota; class Bacteroidia; order Bacteroidales; family VadinHA17; genus LD21. Next base: position 11,163 of record JAPLDX010000054.1, on the reverse strand, counting down.
AAATAATACAGTTATGATCAGTTCCCTCGATCAGATGGTGGAAAGAGTGCTTTTGAAAGGGAAGAAGCATACAGTTGCTGTTGCCTGGGCACAGGATCCTAATACAATAGGAGCCATATACAATGCAATAACCGCCGGATTCGTTGAAGCAGTAATGATCGGTAATTCAGATGAAATAAGAAAAGTCTGCAACAATAACGACATTGATCATTCAAAATTCAGAATATTAAATACTGAAGATGAAATAAAAGCTTCTGCTGAAGCAGTCAGGCTTGCCAGAACAGGATCCGCAGATATTGTCATGAAAGGACTTGTGGGTACAGATAAATTTCTTAAGGCTGTGATGGATAAGGAATCAGGCATAATGGTCCGGGATGCTGTTCTGAGCTTTGTATGCGCGGTAGAAATGCCTGAATACCATAAGCTTCTGTTCATTACTGATCCTGCTGTAATACCTTTCCCAGATCTTGATCAGAAAGTTGCCATGGCGGGCTATGCTATCGAGATGACTGCCAGATTCGGAATAATAAATCCTAAAATAGCACTTATCGGGGCTTCTGAAAAGCTAAGCCGCCATTTTCAGTATTCAGTGGATTATCCTGAAATGTGCAGGATGGCAAAGAACGGACAATTTGGAAATTGTACAATGGACGGACCTCTTGACCTTTTCCTTGCCTGCGATAAGAAAAGTGTTGAAATAAAAGGAGTAAATACGCCGGTTGACGGAGATGCCGATATCCTGCTTTTTCCTTCACTGGAATCGTGCAATCCCTTTTATAAAAGCCTGATGCTGTTTGCGGGAGGGAAGTTGGCAGGTCTTATCAGAGGAACGGAAAAACCTGTAATTGTGATGTCCCGAAGCGAAAGCGAAAAGTCAAAGTATTATTGTATTGCCCTTGCGTGCCTGATGACATGAACCCGCAATAATTTAGTGATTAAATAATCTCGAATATATGGCGAAAAGGCTTATACTGGTAATAAATACAGGTTCAACATCAACAAAACTTGCACTTTTTGAAGAGGATACAATGCTTTTTGAGAAGACTCTTACACATAGCCTCATTGAGATATCAGGATATGAGAAAATTACCGATCAGTTCGAATTCAGAAAAAACCTTGTTAGCCGGGAACTCGAAAACAGGAATATTGATATTTCGCGCATTGCCGTCGTGGTGGGAAGGGGAGGCTTGGTAAAACCCATTGAATCAGGAATGTATGAGGTCAATGATAAGATGATTGCAGATCTTAAAACGGGACTTCTCGGCCAGCATGCCAGTAACCTTGGCGGCATAATTGCACACGATATAGCTTTAGCTTTGCCAAATGCAAAGGCATATATTGTTGACCCTGTTGTAGTTGATGAGCTTCAGCCTGTCGCCAGGATCTCAGGACATCCCGAAATTGAAAGAATCTCAATATTTCATGCTTTGAACCAGAAAGCAGTCGCAAGGATTTATGCGGCATCTGTTGGTAAGAAATATGAAGACCTGAACCTGATAATTGCCCATATGGGAGGGGGAATAAGCGTGGGAGCTCACAAAATGGGCAGGGTAATAGATGTCAATAACGCTCTTAATGGGGACGGTCCTTTTTCACCGGAAAGATCAGGCAGCCTGCCTGCAGGACAACTTGCCGATCTCTGCTTCAGCGGAAAATATACTCACGCTGAAGTAAAATCCATGATAACAGGGAAAGGCGGTATGGTAGCCTACCTGGGTACAAACAGCTTCAAGGAAGTATGTAAAATGGCAGACGAAGGCGACCAGAAAGCAACTCTTATAAGAGATGCTGCTTCATATCAGATCGGAAAGGAAATAGGAGCTCTGGCTGCTGTTCTTGAGGGAAAAGTTGATGCGATTGTTCTGACAGGTGGTCTTGCCTTCAATGAATTATTTGTAAACAATATCAAAACGATGGTTCATTTCATTGCAAAAGTAGTCATATACCCCGGAGAGGATGAAATGAAATCACTGGCTTTCAATGGATTATTAGCCTTAAACGGCAAAATCGGTATTAAGGTATATAAGTAGTAAATGTACTCACCCCCTTGATCCCCCTCTCTACTACGTAAAGAGGGGGAAATTAATTAATATACAGCATGTTAGCTCCCCCTCCTTGCGAAGCAGGGAGGGGGTTGGGGGGGGTGGGTTCATGCATCTCTCACGGATCGCTAAAAGCTACAGGGATCACCTTCCCATTGAAAAACTTATTTCCATTCAATGCAAAATCAACAATAAACTGAGCCATCTCTTTTGCATTAACAGGTGCTTTTAATCCCGGGAAAGCCTCCTCGAACATCTCAGTCTGGACCGATCCGAGTGCCAGACAGTTGACAGTAATATTTGCATCACGGAATTCTCCGGCCAGACACTCCGAAAGGCATGAGAGGGCGGCCTTAGAGGCGCTGTAATATGACATCCCCCTGTATTTAGAGCTGCCCTGGTAACCTCCCATACTCGATATATTGATAATATGAGAGCCTCTCTTCATTATTGGCTTTAAAGTACGTATGACTGAAGCCGGTCCGAAGAAATTTGTCTCCATAAGCTTTCTGGCCTCTTTATTTTCGAAATCAACGAAATCCTTGTGAACCAGGTAACCTGCATTGTTGATCAGAATATCGACATCCTTAAAGCATCTGGTAATTGCATCAATGAATGATTTCTCATGATCATCAAATAAGGTCATATCGGCTGGATGAGTGAAAACATTTCCGTTCTCTGCCCCTGAGGACAATTGATTCAGTGCTTTACAGTTTCTGCCTGTTACAAAGACCTTATTGGACCTCTCTTTTGCCAGGGAAAGGACAATTTCTTTACCAATGCCCCTGGTTCCTCCGTTTATGATTATGTTCATTCCTGTCCGGATATATTAAAAGGTAAGTTTTTTTCGTTTATTTGTAATTATCACTTCAAAGGTACAAAAATGTAAATATGGTCTTTAATCATTACAGGACAGATTTCAGAAGGTTGTGGTTTATTGCATTAATACTGTTGCTTGTTGCTCTGCAGACCACATCTGGTCAGAAAATAAGGAGTGAGGCTCCTCCTTTTAAAGAAAGATTGTTTTTTGGTGGCAGCTTTGGATTACAGATTGGAACTATAACTGATATTGAAGCATCTCCAATAATCGGTTTTTGGGTATTGCCGAGGCTGGCTATCGCTACCGGCCCCAACTACAGGTTTTATAAGGATATCATGGGGAAGACCAGCATATACGGAGGAAGAGGATATACGGAATTTGTTATCATAAAGGATATTAATTCAATATTACCCGTTGGCATTAATATGGGCATTTTTTTTCATCTGGAAGATGAATTTTTAAGCCTCGAATCTGAATTCTGGAAAAACCTGTCTGTGGATTCAGATAGATTTACTGTCAATACACTGCTGGCTGGTGCAGGATTAAGTCAGTCCGTAGGAAGAAGATCTTCAATTAATATGATGATCCTTTGGGCACTGAATGATTCAGAATATGATATTTACAACGGTCCTGAGTTCCGTGTCAGTTTTATATTCTAGTTATTCTGAACTTGTTTTGAACCCCCCCAGAATAAAAAATTCACCTGATTCTTCCCGTAAGCATCCAAATATCCGATTTATTTAAAGTAATAGAGTGGGGGACACCTCTGCCCATTGAATAACTTCTTCCGGGATAAGAGAAAAACTTGAGTTTACAATTGTAAACCAGCGTATCTATGTGAATAATGTACAATTGTAATTAAAATAAGGCATAATTGGCATTACACATGTAAACGAAAGTAGATATTTTTTTATATATTCATAAGTTACACTTAATCAATTAAAATGTCTCACTTATATGACACAATAGTAGTAAAAAACAGGCTTCAGATTTAGATATAATTGGATATCAATTTAGAAATTAATCATAATACATTATACACCAGTTAAATACGCTTCTAATCTGGATAAATACATGATATATATATATAATTTAAATAGCTATGTATCAAATACATAGAGAATTTGTCAAATTATCCAGATTATTGTTATCACAGTGACATTACAGATGTATTTCAATATATTTACACATGTAATTATTAAATGATTTACATTTGTAATTGAGAATATATCTGCTATGAAAACCAGAATAATTGAATTTCTTAAATCTGAAAATAAAACATCTGCACAGCTTGCAGAAGAGATCGGGGTTCAGCCTTCAGGTATATCACATATTCTTTCAGGACGTAATAAACCAAGCCTTGATTTTGTAATAAAAATGCTTGAAAAATATCCATTCCTGTCAACTGACTGGCTTTTATTCGGTAAGGGCGATATGTATAAGGAGCCTTCAATGCAAACACTGTTCAATGAATCAGTCAAATCTGACAATAGTGTTGAAATAACTGAAAAACAGGATATTAGAGACTACGGGAATGAAAAAAGTGAAGATAATCCAAAAGATTTTGAATTGAAGGGGAAAAGAAGAGCAACAAGAGTTCAAAAAATAGTATGGTTCTTCTCTGATAACTGCTTCCGTGAATTTATACCGGAAGAGTAGAGATAAATGATTGGTCAGGTCACTTCGGGAAATATGTCTGATAATTTCAAAATTTGCTCTAATAAAATTATATTTACGGCAAATTACCTTTAATGGCAAAGCGCATAGAATCCCTTAAAATAATTAATAATCAGCGTCTTAATAAGGATTTATTTATTCTTGAGTTATCCGGGAAGGAGAAACTACCGGAAATGAAACCTGGTCAGTTTGCAGAGATAAAAGTTGAAGATAGTCCGGAAACCTTTTTGCGCAGACCATTCTCAATACATGATGTGAATTATGGTGAGAATACTTTTAAGCTCCTGATTCAAATAGCTGGCAAGGGTACCGAAGCCCTGTCATTGCTGAAGACAGGGAATATTCTGAACATAATTTATCCTCTGGGCAACTCATTTAATCTTCCGGATGAGAAGAAAAAGGTACTTTTGGTCGGAGGCGGCTGCGGAGTAGCACCATTATTGTTTCTTGGGAAGCAGCTGAAGGCCAACGGCTTCAATCCTGACATTCTGCTTGGTTTCCGGAACAGCGAAAGAGTAATTGAATATGATGAATACCTGAAGATTGGAAGAGTGTTTCTGACCACTGAGGACGGATCACGCGGAGAAAAGGGCTTCGTAACGGATCATACGGCTCTCTCATCAACAGAATATGACAAAGTATATTGCTGTGGACCTGAACTTATGATGCGAGCAGTGGGAGCATACTGCAGGGGAAAAGATATTGAATGCGAAGTCTCACTGGAAAACCTTATGGGATGTGGTATAGGAGTCTGCCTCTGCTGCGTTGTGGAGACTGTCAGAGGCAATCTCTGTACTTGTACAGAGGGACCTGTTTTCAATATAAATGATCTGAAATGGTAAAGCTTGATTTTAAAATAGGAAACCTTCATTTTAAAAATCCTGTGCTGGCAGCCTCAGGGACATTTGGGTATGGTTCCGAATTTGATGATTTTATTGATGTTTCCCGGCTGGGAGGTATTATTGTTAAAGGAACAACCCTTGAGCCCAGAGAAGGTAATCCTTATCCCAGGATGGCAGAGACCCCGTCAGGTATGCTTAATGCTGTAGGCCTCCAGAATAAGGGAATAGATTACTTTGTGGATAACATCTATCCTCATTTACAAGAATACAATACCAATGTTATAGTAAATATAAACGGCAGCTGCATTGACGATTATGTTGCCCTGGCCGAAAGGATCAACTCTTTAAGAAGAATTCCCGCCATTGAGCTTAATATCTCATGTCCGAATGTAAAAATGGGAGGAATGACATTCGGCATTAATCCGGCTTCAACGCGTGAAGTAACTAAAGCTGTAAGGAGCGTCTGTAAAAAGAAGCTTATAGTCAAGCTTTCGCCCAACGTTACAAATATTATTGATTTTGCACGTATTGTAGAGGAGGAAGGTGCAGACTCCGTTTCTTTAATTAACACTCTGGTGGGAATGTCGGTCGATATAAAGAATATGAGGCCCTCACTCTCTACGGTTACGGGCGGTCTTTCAGGTCCTGCAATTAAGCCCGTCGCACTGAGAATGGTGTGGCAGGTTGCCAAAGCCGTAAAGATCCCGGTAATAGGCGTTGGAGGAATTACCACTGCAGATTCCGCAATTGAGTTTTTTCTGGCCGGAGCCTCAGCCATACAGGTGGGAACAGCATCTTTCATTGATCCACAGGCTTCATTGAAAATTCTGGAAGGCATTGAGAATTACCTTGATAGCAAGGGATTTTCCGATATTAAGGATATTATAGGTTATATCAATAGAGACCTTTGATCCGGAGTTTCACTGATTATTTCCCGCCATTTCATCATTGTTGCTTGGTATTTTGTTATTTTGGATATTTATAGCTATCTTTTGCTTGATTTTTTTCAGCAATTTCAATAGAATATTTCATTTTATTAATCAAATCTTATAGTAATGTCAGATAGTTTGCAGATCGATAATCTCGACAGGAAGATCCTGGATATCATTACAAAGAATGCCAGGATACCATACCTTGAAGTAGCAAGGGAATGCGGTGTTTCAGGAGCAGCAATTCATCAACGTGTACAGAGACTTATACGCATTGGTATCATAAAGGGGTCAGAATTTAAGGTTGATCCTGTACTTGTGGGATTTAAAACATGTGCCTATATAGGTATTTTTCTTGAACACCCCGGCCATTTCCGCGAGGTTGTTAAGAAACTCAAGGAAATTCCCGAAATAATTGAATGTCATTATACCACAGGCAATTATTCTCTGTTCATTAAAGTCTATACTAGGGATAATGAACACCTGAAAGTTATTCTGACTGACAGGATACAGAATATTCCGGGGATCCTTCGCACGGAAACCCTCATTTCTCTCGAAGAATCAATTAACAGGCAAATACCCGTACTGTCCAAATAATTACAATTTATCTCTATGAAGAAAAATCATTCACTCCTATTTTTATCAGGAGTAGCATCTGTATTGTTTCTGCTTTCAGGTTGCAGCCAGAAAGCTGACAACTTCACACGCGGTGTAGGCATTTATCCTGGCGATCAGGCTGAAGATTTTTCGCCGGCACTTGTGACAGATAATGAAAATTACCGTAACCTGGCCAGACAGAGGCCTGCGTGGAATTCCTCAAGCTATGATTATAACCTTACTGCCCAGCTTGTTACCGATGGCATTATCACAGATAAGATGCCTGACTTTATTTCGCTTACAACAAATACAGGTGTAGTTCCAAGAAATGAACGTGAATGGCTTTTCGATCATAACAGCGTGACGGAAATGAGCATTAACGGGTCAGATATCTGGATTCAGCTTGAAATGAACCATGGATCTGAAAGTACCAAAATATCAAGTTTAGCTCTCTCCGGCAGTATGACTTACGATGATAAGAAGCCCGGAGGATGGGAGTTTATCTGCTCAGGATCAAATGATGGTGTAACCTGGAATGAGCTTGGAAGAACCAGGGGATTCGGTTTGCCGGGGCAGGAGAGGCCTAATCCTTTTGCTATGTTTTTAAATGCCGGGCCACAACGCAGGGGAACGGCAAGACGCCGTCCAGCAAATCCATTTGCAAACATGTTTGGCCCGGTTGATTCAACAGCTCCCCGACCCTCTTTTTCATTTAACTTCGGAATGCCTGAACCCACGAGGCTGATTAACCATTCATTTGGATTCAGGGAACCGGTAGCTTACAATTTCTACAGGATCAGCCTCTCGGCTCACTGCGTCAATCGATGGACTTTTGGTGATATGGACCTCTTTAAAGACGACATCCGGTTGAAAATAGCACCATCCCATAGTTTTACAAGTGCATGGATGAGTTCAGCGACAGGTAGTGAATGGATTTATGTGGACCTTGGAGCAAAATCCTCTTTCGATCAGATAAAGCTGTACTGGATCAATAAGGCAATAAAAGGATCTATCCAGGTATCTGACGATAGTCAGAATTGGAATGAGATTGCAGCTCTTCCCGGCGATGATGGTTTGATTGATAATATATCTCTTAAAGAAAAGGCAAACGGCCGCTATGTGCGCTTATTGATGACCGCGCCCGTTTCAGGGAGTAAATACATTCTTAGTGAAATTGAGGTATTTGGAACCGGAGGTCTGGTGCCTAAGCCAAAAAAGAGCCCTGCAGTAAAAGACAACCGGATTTATCTGAGTGGCGGAAACTGGAAGATCCAAAGGGCTTCTGAGGTATCTTCAGCAGGTGAGGATATTTCTCTGAATGGTTTTTCCACTGATGACTGGACGGTTGCCACAGTTCCGGGAACTGCTCTTGTAAGTTACTGGAATGCAGGGGCTTTACCTGATCCAAATTATAATGATAACCAGCTGATGATCTCCGAATCCTTCTTCTGGTCCGATTTCTGGTACAGGAATGAATTTGAGGTGCCGTCTGATTTTACCGGGGAACAATTATCCCTGAACTTTGATGGTATTAACTGGAAAGCCGATGTCTATGTAAATGGTAAAAAGGAAGGAAGAATTGAAGGAGGATTTATCCGGGGAAAATTTGATGTGACTGATCTTATCAAGCCAGGACAGAAGAATACGATTGCAGTCCTGATAATTAAGAATGATAATATAGGTGTAATTAAGGAAAAAACTGCAATCAGTACTGATAAGAACGGCGGTGTCCTGGGTGCAGATAATCCTACATACCATGCTTCAGTCGGCTGGGACTGGATACCGACGATCAGGGGCAGGAATATAGGTATCTGGAATGATGTTTACCTTTGTGTTACCGGTCCCGTGACAATTGAAGACCCGTTCATTCTCACTGACCTTGCATTGCCCGATACCAGTGAAGTTGATATTAATATAGAAGTTACTCTCCGTAATCATAAAGCGGATACAATTAGCGGATTCCTCGAAGGGAAGTACGGTGATATTGAGTTTAAGAAAGAAATATCCCTGGGGCCTTCTGAATCCATGATAGTGAATTTGAGTCCTTCAACAAATCCCGGGTTGCATTTAATTAATCCAAAGCTATGGTGGCCAAAAGGTTATGGTGAACAGAATTTGTATGATGTTGAACTCATGTTCAGAACAACTAAGGGAGATATATCTGATAAAACGTCATTTAAATCGGGTGTCAGAGAGATGACCTTTACTGAAGACGATGATATTCTGAATATTTATATTAACGGCAGACGTTTCATCGGACGGGGCGGAAACTGGGGTTTCCCGGAATCTAATCTGGAATACCGCGGACGCGAGTATGACATAGCCGTTGCATATCATGCCGATATGAACTTCACAATGATACGCAACTGGGTAGGGCAGACCGGCGATGATGAGTTCTATGAAGCCTGTGACCGGCACGGAGTAATGGTATGGCAGGATTTCTGGCTTGCCAATCCTGTTGATGGTCCCAATCCCAATGATCCGGATATGTTCATGGAAAATGCAGAAGATTTTGTCAAACGGATAAGGAACCATCCATCCATTGGTCTGTATTGCGGAAGGAATGAAGGAAATCCACCTGAAGTGATTGATACGGCATTACGTGCCATGCTTCCCGAGATACATCCCGGCATTCATTATATATCGCATTCATCGATGGGAGTTGTCAGCGGAGGAGGCCCTTACAGCGCGCTCCCGCCAAGGGACTATTTCCTCCTGTACGGCAATAATAAATTTCACAGCGAGAGAGGAATGCCAAATGTCATGAATTATGAAAGCCTTGTGCAGACTATTCCCGAACCCCTTATCTGGCCGCAAAGCAGCTTGTGGGGCATGCATGATTATACTTTAGAGGGCGCACAGAGAGCTGCAACATTTAACGCAATGATCGAAAAAGGCTTTGGCAAGCCAAAGGATGCTAAGGAATTCACTGAACTTGCACAGTGGATTAATTATGACGGATACCGTGCAATATTTGAAGGACGAAGCACTTACAGACAGGGAATGATCTTATGGATGAGCCATTCCTGCTGGCCATCAATGGTCTGGCAGACATACGATTACTACTTTGACCCAACGGCAGCCTATTTTGGCTGCAAGAAGGCATCTGAACCAATTCATATTCAATGGAATCCTATATGGGACTTTAAAGGTTGCGACTCTGTTGAAGTAGTAAACTATAACGGCGGAAACAGGGTGGGATTAACAGCAAAGGCTCAGGTGTTTAACATGGATGGTTCAATTCAGTGGGAAAAGGAAACAGGGCTGGATTGTCCGGAAGATGCGACTGTAAAATGCTTCAGGCTTGAATGGCCGAAAACTCTGTCATCTGTGCATTTCATAAAGCTGACTTTGAAAGAAGGTGACAGGATCATATCTGAGAACTTCTACTGGCGCGGACTTGAAAACGGCAATTACCAGGCGCTCCGCGATCTGCCGGATGCTAATATTGAAAACAGTACAAAAATTTCTAAATCAGGGGATGAGTGGTTGCTGACAACCACTCTGAAAAATACTTCAGCAATCCCGGCTTTGATGGTGCGATTGAAAGTCACTGGTAAAAAGAGTGGCGAACGCATCCTTCCGGTATTCTTCAGTGATAACTATGTATCGCTGATGCCGGGTGAAGAAAAGGTTATTACAATGAAGCTTTTCGATAAAGATACAAGAGGAGAAAAGCCTGGTGTTGAGATATCAGGTTTCAATTTATAATGGGTAAAAAAAGCATTTTAACTTTGCAATAAATTAAAATTATTATACATTTGCACACGCAAAAAAATAGCGAAGATTTAGTAGCTCAGCTGGTAGAGCACATCCCTTTTAAGGATGGGGTCCTGGGTTCGAATCCCAGCTAGATCACCACGATAGCCTGTAAATCAATTAATTACAGGCTTTTTTATTGCTCTGGGTATAAATTAGGGTAAGAACTAGATCGATTCACATTTCTAAACTTTGACATGGATTTATTAACAAGATGCCTGTTAATAACTTGTTATGCCCCCTTTATTCCATGTGCTCCGGATAACTTACTATTGTAATCAGGGATCCTGTTCTGGTTAACTATTGATATAATGTTTATACCCCTACCTTGAATTTTGACAGCGGCACACGAAGATGGGACTAACGGTCTCAGCGACTTTCGCCCGTGAGATTTACCCCCCCCTATACCCCTGACTGAAATTTGACTGATTATCAGGCAGATATAGAGTTTTGACAATATTCCGGCCGGGGATATCACTTTTCTCATCTCGTTCATT
>JAPLDX010000008.1 GCA_026391215.1 Bacteroidia bacterium | reverse complement strand
CAGGCTCTGTTCCCAGCATCTTGGCGCCCTATCTGCACTTGTGATCTCATCTCCAAGACGTGCGGAATACAGGTAACCTGATGGGATTTTTTTCAGGGCATATCCCGTATTTGCATCATATTCAGTAGTGTCTGACATAATAGTATGCCTCCTGCTGACAAAACCGGATACCGGATTTGTGTTTATAGAAGGCACTTCATTACTGAACCTCCATGTATACCCGGTCCAGTTAGTAAAATTGCCAAGTCTGAAATCCAGGTTTCTGCCACTGGAGCTTTGTCCATAGAGCGAAGTCAGGTCATATATGCAGACAAGGAAGAGAAAGAATATAAACTTGCTTGTCTTCATTTCATATGATTGCAATAACCTGGTAATGTTCAATAAAAGTATATAAATATCATCAATTTAAATACATGAATGATTGATTTTACCCTAAGGAAAAGCACCTGATAAAAGTAACCTGAGTTATTATCTCCCATACCTGACCGCGTCAAGAGTCAGGCTGGGAATCGGTTGAGATTTGTACCCGGAGCGGGAATTGAACCCGCACAGCATTGCTGCCACTGGTGTTTGAGACCAGCGCGTCTACCAATTCCGCCATCCGGGCAAAATGGTCCTGCAGTCATGCGGTCCTGCAGGTCTGCAAAAATAGGAATTTTATTTCTTGCTCAGGTCAAGCAACTCAACTTTTCTGAATTCCACAGGGTGGCTTTCGGCCTGCAGGCATAAATAACCTCCTTTCAGTAAAGTGCCCTCAGGCAGGGGAAATCCTTCCGGAAGATCACCTCCTATCTGTGGTTTGGTGTATGTAAGAACAGTATCTCCTTCAATAATATGATGTATAATACTGTCACCCAGAACAACAAACTCAGCATGAACCCAGACATCACCATGATAAGTTTTTGATGAGGAGTTTGTGCAGTGCTGGGTTATCAGCTCACCATTCATTACTATGTTTGTTCCGGGAGTACAGACATTACCTGTAGGTCTCTCCGACACCCCGTCGCCTCCAAGGAATTGAGCTTCAATTGACACAGGGAAATCCTGGTCGAAATTCATTGATGCTGCTGATTGTGAATGAAGCATCACTCCGCTGTTTCTGAACGCCCAGGAGGGACCTTCCGGAGTCTGCTCCCCGGTAAAACGGTATTCAATCCTGAGCTTATAATGAGAAAAGGGCTCTTTATAAAAGATATGCCCGTATTCATTATTGAATTTTTCATATTCATCATAGCAAACCTTCATGACACCATCCTCGACTCTGAAGGTATTCTTGTAGTTCTCATTAAGAGCGGAACCTTTGATCTTGATATCCCAACCTGTAAGATCCTTACCGTTGAAAAGTTGGATCCACTCTCCGTTTTCTGATTTCTTTGTCTTGCATGACAGCACAACAAAAGCAATAACGAACAGAATAAGAATCTTTTTCATAGCATTTCTTTTATACTTTTTTCAATACCTTCCTGATCAAAACCGCACTCATGGTAAAGTTCCTCCTGGCTGCCCTGTTCCACAAAATAGTCGGGAATGCCAAGACGCTTCACCTCTGCATTATATGAATTGTCGCACATGAATTCAATCACTGCACTTCCAAATCCTCCCTTAAGAACTCCATCTTCAACAGTGATGAGCTTTTTAAATTTTCTGAAAACGGAATGTAGCGCCTCTTTATCAAGCGGAGCAGCAAACCTCATATCCCAATGGGCAACAGAAAGTGATTCCTTTTCGAGTTTTTTCACTACTGCTGCGACATCATTTCCAGGATGACCGATGCTTAATACAGCAATATCATTTCCTTGTCTTAACAGACGCGCCTTACCGATCTCAATTTCTTCAAACGGCTTTTCCCAGTCTTGTATCAGGCTGCGCCCTCTCGGATATCGTATTGAAAATGGCATTTTATTTTTTTCAAGCTGGGCAGTGTACATTATGTTACGCAGTTCCATAGCGTCCATGGGGGCAACAACGATCATATTGGGAATAGATCTCATGAAAGCGAGATCAAAAAATCCGTGATGTGTTGCGCCATCTGCACCGACAAGGCCTCCGCGGTCAATGCAAAATACAACATGGAGATTCTGAAGGGCAACGTCATGAATTACCTGGTCGTATGCTCTCTGAAGGAAGGATGAATAAATATTGCAGAAGGGAATAAGACCCTGTGCAGCAAGGCCTGCAGAGAAAGTAACTGCATGCTGTTCAGCGATCCCTACATCGAATGTTCTTTCAGGCATTTCCTTCATCATAATGCATAATGAACAACCTGTAGGCATAGCAGGTGTTATACCCATGATTTTTTCGTTCCTGCGGGCAAGCTCCAGTATTGTTTTTCCGAAAACCTCCTGGTAAGAAGGGAGAGAATCTCCATTCGGAATATCGATGATCTCACCCGTATCTTTATCAAATTTACCCGGGGCATGAAAAGCAGTCTGATGCTCTTCAGCCTGCTTAAAACCCTTGCCTTTAACTGTAAGACAATGAAGAAGCTTTGGCCCTGGAATCCTTTTAAGGTCTTCAAGGACTTTGGTCAGGTGAAGAACATCATGTCCATCGATAGGGCCAAAATACCTGAAATTCATACCTTCAAAAAGGTTGCTTCTATCGAGGATTGTACTCTTGAAACCAGCTTCGATCTGTGCAGCCAGCGTACGTGATTTAGAACCGTACCTGCCGAATCTGCCAAGCATATTCCAGACTTTATTCTTGAATCTGTTGTATGTTTTGCTTGTTGTAATGTCAAGCAGGTATTCCTTCATCGCTCCGACATTCGGATCGATAGCCATATTATTGTCGTTGAGAATGACAAGCAGGTCTGATTTTGCAATACCTGCATTATTAAGTCCTTCAAATGCTTCTCCTGCTGTCATTGCTCCATCACCAATCACCGCAACAATATGCCTTGTCTCTCCTTTACTCCTTGAAGCGACAGCCATCCCGAGAGCTGCTGAAATTGAAGTTGATGAATGCCCTGTGCCGAATGAATCATACTCGCTTTCAGCCATTTTCGGAAATCCGCTGATACCCTTATATTTCCTGTTGGTCATGAATTTATCACGCCTGCCGGTAAGGATCTTGTGTCCGTATGCCTGATGTCCAACATCCCAAATAATCTTATCGTAAGGAGTATTGAAAACATAATGAAGAGCCACGGTTATTTCTACAACTCCAAGACTGGCGCCAAAGTGACCCGGATTAATACTGACAGAGTCAATAATAAACTGTCTGAGCTCTGCACTTACCTTTACCAGATCGGAAGGGTCGAGCTTCCTGAGATCCTCAGGTGACGATATTTTCGACAATAAGCTCTCTTCCGTATTCATGTTAAGGAAAAATAACCTGCAAATATAACAATTATTATTCCCGGGTGTTTGCTGAAGCATAGCCGGGATTTCTTAATTTTACCCCATTCAGGCATGTTCAGAAAACAATAATTTATTGATAAATTTGTTTTATAATAAATACTTCGCAACCATGAAAAGAAAACTATTCCTGATTTCTGCAGTACTCTTAGTGGCAATATCAGCTATATCATGTGTATCAGGCAGGAAATTCAAAAGCCTGCAGGATACCAGCAAGCAATTCATGAATGAAAGAGATGATTTCAAGACAGACAATATAAGTCTTGAAATGGCAAACAGGGAGCTTGAAACAAAAATTGCCCTTCTTGAAAAAGACATGAGCGGTACCCGGGAAGAAATTGAATCTGTAAAAGCAGAAAGAGATAAAGCTCTTGAGGAGTACAATAGTATTTCCGCCAAATACAATGATTTGCAGAATGCCCAGGAAGATCTGATACGCGGCAATGTAAAAGAGACACAAAAGCTGCTTGCTGAATTGCAGGCAGCCCAGGCAAATCTTCAGGCCAAGGAGGATCTTTTGCGGCAGCTTGAAGAAACCCTTGATACAAAGAAGGCTTCACTTGATGAACTTACCTTTGAGCTTGAAAAGAGGAACGCAAGAATGCTTGAGCTTGAAAAAGTTCTCGATGCTCAGAAGAAGATTGTCCAGGACCTTAAAAACAAAGTCTCCGAAGCCCTTCTTGGATTCGAAAATAACGGTCTGACAGTCACAATGAAAAACGGGAAAGTATATGTCTCCCTTGATGAAAAACTGCTGTTTAAATCGGCCAGCTGGGAGATTGATGCAAATGGCAGAAACGCCCTGAAAAAACTGTCAGGTGTTCTTGAAAGAAATCCTGATATTCAAATAATGATTGAAGGACATACTGATAACGTTCCTTATAACCCGGGCAGCGGACAGCTCAGGGATAACTGGGATCTCAGCGTTAAGAGAGCCACAACAGTTGTCAGAACCCTGCTCGAAGGATCTAAAATTGACCCAAAGAGGCTGACAGCTGCAGGACGGAGCGAATATATACCAGTAGATCCGGCCAATACATCGGATGCACGTCAGAAGAACAGGAGGACTGAAATCGTACTTACGCCTGATCTGACTGAATTATATGAGCTTATTAATAAGTATTAGGAGGCTCTTCTGGTACTATTCCGGTTTTTCGGTGAATTCAAGTAACCGTACATTCATATTTTTAAGAGCCTGAAGGAGATTATCCTCAGGTCTGAGGAAATCCTGGTTTTGCCAGAAATCCGGGTCATAGTTATCAATGATTTTGGAAAATACCGAATGGATGGGTGCAAGCTCTTCCCTTTCAAATCTGGAGACATTTTCAATGTTCATTCCGGTAATGGCAAGTTCAAAGAATACATTGAACTGGCTGTTGAAAAGCTTTTTCTTTTGCTTTGATAAGAATACGAGATCTCCCCTGACGTGGTTTAGAAAATATCTGTTGTTGACTTTACGGTAGCTGACCATGTATTTTACAGATACCGGCCAGGTTATATATCCTCTTGATGTGCTTAATATGAATGAATCCTTCAGTTTATGGATATACCTGGGGTTGAGCTCGAAATCTGCACTTAGTATTGCAAAATCATCGGTATTAATATATATGCTTCCGCGGAATAATGGTGTTTCAACACCTTCCCTCTGTTCAAAGTCAATAACCCATGCTGCTTCATCATCAAAAGTGACAATATCGGAGATCCTGTAGGTGTATTCAGCCATAGTACCTCTCTCGATGAAATCAAAAATTTGTTTTGCCCCATCGAGTTCAAGACAGGTGCTTAATCCTGCCTTAAGCCTTATGGCCAGCGTATCATCAATATCCCTGTTTTCCAGTTTTCTGCTTTTATAGACTTTAATCTGGTCGCCAAAGAGTGAACCGGAATAGGCACTCTTATAGATCTGAAGAACGGCTTCGGAATAAACCTGAAGCTCATCTTTTTTCATAACGCCTTCCCTGTAAAAGCCTGTAAGTATAGCCGGGGAGGTTCCATAATTACGGGGTATCGCCGCAACTGTCTTATAAATAATTTCCTGCGGACTCTGCGTCCTTATAACTATTTCAGGAATTGGTATATATTCCCTTACCATTGTTATCCTGAAATTATTGCCAAGTGAATGTCTGACCGGGATCTCCCTGCCGATAAATCCAAGATATGACACAGAAAGCGTATCATCAAGACAATCAGGGGTGATTCTCAATCCAAACTCTCCATTGCTGTTTGTTACGGTTCCTCTTCCTTTGTCTTTCAGTCCTATCGTCGCAAATGGCAGGGGATCACCTGTTACCTGATCAATTATTATCCCTGAAATATGGTTTAGTTCAAAGGCAGGCAGAGAATCGATTTTTGTAACGGGAGGAGGAATGACTTTTGAAATGATAATATATTTATCGATTATCGAAAATTCCAGAGAATCATTCTGAAGGATGCTGTTAAGTATGACATGCAGCTTAATGCCGGAGAATGTCATTTCAGTCTTTTTTTCGGGATCTACAAGCCTGCTGTCATAAGTGAAATAATAACCTGTCTGCCGTGTAATAAGGTTCAGGGCATTGCTTGTTTTAACTGAACCTGCCCTGAAGGTGAATGCAGAATCAAGAATGCCACTCTGGCATTTAGTTGTCTGCCATTGGATCAACAGGATAAATAAAGCAATGGCCGATATTCTTTTATATTCTAAGCCATTGAAGAACAGCATCTTTCAGTTTGTGAGTCATTTTTTAGCAAGATGATAAACATTACCATCTTTTGAATAACTCAATGTAAAGCTACCACAAATTAATTTAATTATTGTTTCCTGGGATTGGTTATCAATAGGCGGGGAAACCCATGGCAGACTGCTGATTTCAGGATCATCGGCAACTATATTCATATTATAAATCCGCTTAAGATCCCTGAAAACGACATCCAGTATTTGTCCGTTATAGATCAGCACTCCTGTTTTCCATGACATATAATTAGGATTGTCATTAAGTGTTTTCCCTGTAAGTTCTGTATCCATGATCCCTATATAACCGGGATCGAGCATAATATTGCTTGTTCCATTAATGCCGGAGAGCAATACCTTACCGGTTTCAACATAAACTTCAACAGCAGAATCAGGATTATTTGTTATTACATTGAAGGATGTCCCGACAACCTTTACACTGGCTCTTCCAGCATCAACAGTAAACGGTTTTTCAGCATTGGGAGCGACTTCAAAAAATGCTTCGCCTGAAAGAGAGACATTCCTGGCTGATTTTCCAAAATTTGCCCGATAGCTTAATTCTGTATTCCTGTTCAGGATAACGGTGCTTCCATCGGGAAGTGCTACCTCGAGATTTTTCTGATCATCAGCAGTAGCAACAACGATCATTCTGTTTTGGGTGCCGACATAGACAGAAACTATGCCAAGGCTGAGAAGAATAAGAGCTGCTGCAGCAATTTTCATAAAGCGGCTTCTAATGAAAAGAATCCTGGCCGGAGCTTTCCTGGTCATTGTCCCTGATTCATTAAGCCTGGTATAAACTTTATCCCATGCTTTATCAACATTTATTTCCCTGTCATCATTCATATCTCTCAGCTTTTTCCATAACTCACCTGTATTTTGCCCGTCTTCAGACAGAAACTTTTCAAGCAGTTCTGACTGTCCTCCCTTTTCTTCTGACAGGGCTGCAGCTAGTTCTTCCCAGTCTCTGTCGGTAAATTTCTCTGTATTCATTTTCTCTTTCATTATTCTGTTAATGCTTTTCTGAATTCTTTCAGCGCCTTTCCCATGTTTGCCTCTACTGTTTTAATTGAGACAGACAGGATATCAGCAATTTCAGCGTATTTCAATCCTTCAAACCTGTTCATGCAAAAGATCTTGCCGCATCTTTCAGGCAGCCGGGCAAGTATCTTCGCAATTTTTGACTGAAGCTCTTTGTATTGGATAATCTTTGACGGATCTTCATAGTTTTCAGTCTGTTTGTATGCCATCTCCTGAGCATGTTTCTCAACCACCCTGCTATGTTCAATCCAATGCAGGCAACGGTTGTGGACCGCCCTGAAGAGATAACCATTCAAAGAACTTTCAATTTCAATTTTTTCCTTATCCTGCCATAACCTGAAGAAAAGGTCCTGGACTATTTCTTCGGCTGTATCGTGATCTTTAACAAGAGTTTTTGCGTATCGGACCAGTGAAACATAGGAGGATCTGAAAAGTGACTCAAACTGTCCTGTATCACCTTGTCGGATCCTCCTTACTATTTCACTGTCCCCGATCATAAATCTTTTTTATTCCTGACCTTCCCTGTCGCTGAATTTCAGCTTTCTGCTAAGTCTGCGGATTGCCGATTCTATGCTCTGGTCGGGTTCAATTACATTATATTCTCCCCAGAAATCCGGATCAACAAATGAGCTTACTTTTTCAGAAAATACATCAGTATATTTCAGCTTCTCTTTTCCTGCAAATTTAATAACTTCTTCGGCAGTACGATCAGTAACGGCTATTTCTGACATTGTAGTGTAGTAGGTATGGAAAAGTTTCTTCTTCCAATCGACCTTGAATTTTACTTCAGCCCTGGAATATGCAAAATACCATTTTCCGTCCTGTTCGCGATACTTTGTGCGGTAAGTTGCAATTTCAGGAGTTACATCAACTCCAAGCGGTTTTTTCCTTATGAACATCGAGGAAGCAGCTTCCTTGTTTGAAAGGTTAAAACCAAATTCAGCTTCAGTAATTGCATATGAATCCATTTCAATATAAAGGCTTCCCATAAAAAGGGGTTCATCAACTGAAGGTTTTTGTACGAAGTCAATTACATAATGCGGTCTGCCATCTATTTCAATGACATTTGAGAGTGAATAGTCATAATACTTCATTGACTCCGATGTAAGAATTGCCTCAGTGTTCTTAGCAATATCAAGCTGAAGTACACTTGTTGTACCTCCCTGAAGTTTAAACAGGAGTGTATCAACTTTTTCAACATCTGAATTCTTTCTTCCTTTATAGATGCGTGTGCCGTCAAACCTAATATCATTTGCATAAGGTGCTTTGAATATTTCAACAACGGCTTCACCTATGGAAACATATGAACGGTTTTTCCGTATTGTCTCCCTGTAAAAGGCTGTCATCAGATTCGGAACACTCTCATAGTTCTTACCGATCCGGCCTATAGCTTTTTCTACTATTGCATCAGGATCCAATGGTTTGACAATGATCTCTTTAATCGGAATAGGAGCAGTTTCCATACGGATCATGTTTTTGTAACCATTGTCACGCATTGAATTGATGGCAATAACCTGGTTCTTATATCCCAGGTATGAGATCTCAAGGTTTTTCGAAACAAGAACTTCCCCGATCTTTAAAGTGAATTCCCCGTCAATATTTGTTACAACCGCAACATTGGATTCCGAAACGGAAACAGTTGCAAAGACAAGAGGAATACCTGTTTCAGCATCAACAACCTTTCCCTTCAGGGTAAGGTAAGTCTGCTGGTCACCTTTCTTCCTTTCGCCGGAACCACTTCCGGACACTGTCTGAAATGTGAAAGCCAGCAAAACGATCACTGCATAAAGCGAAATGTTTCTAAGTGTTTTCATGGCATTTTTAATTTGGTTATTCATTTATTTCGTAAATCTTCTTTGTTTTCAATCTTAAGACCTGAACTATGCCGCAAAACCCTATATTTTTCCTTGAAAATATTTTATATCTTACTTCATTACTATATTCACTTTAATGATAAGTCCGTTCGTTAAGCCAGTTAATGCATTGCTCGCAGGATATTCTTATATATACAGCTCACTTACGGGAAAAGCTGTAGCATATGGAATGCCACCTGCCATCGGAGTAGAGCTGACGAACAATTGCAATTTGAAGTGTCCTGAGTGCAGTACCGGTTCGGGTCTGATGATAAGAAAAAAGGGATTTATGGATTTGAAGCTGTTTGATAAAATCTTATCCGAACTTAAGCCTTACCTTTATTATGTAACACTTAATTTCCAGGGTGAATCAATGATGCACCCCCGGTTTTTTTCCTTTCTTAAAAAATCGCTGAATATCAATACAATAGTTTCAACAAACGGACATTTTCTTTCAGAGGAGAATGCTGATAAACTAGTAAGTTCAGGATTAAACAGGCTGATAGTATCCCTTGACGGCATGGATCAGGAAACTTATGCCTCATACAGGATTAACGGGGAGCTTGCTGCTGTCATGCAGGGTATTAAAAACGTATACGAAGCAAAGAAAAAGGCTTCCTCCCCATTACGACTGAAAATACAGTTTCTTGTATGCAGGGAAAATGAACATCAGGTACAAAGTGCAAGGAATTTTGCAGGGGAAATGAAAGCCTCTTTCAGATTGAAATCAATGCAGATCATCAATACAGAAAATTTTGAAACCAGGATTCCTTCGGGTCACAGATTATCGAGATATGAAAAGAAGAACGGGGAATACTCATTAAAGAATCCGTTTCCTGACAGATGTGCCAGATTATGGTTCAATCCGGTGATAACCTGGGACGGGATGGTGATCCCCTGCTGCTTCGATAAAGATGCTGAACATATAATGGGCGACATTAATGAAGACACATTCAGGGACATCTGGAATGGTCCGAAATTCAGGATATTCAGGAAAAGCATACTTTCCGGCCGATATATGACGGATATATGCAGGAATTGTACATCGGGACTCAGAGGTGTCAGGTACTGATTGAGAGGGTTACTGGAATCCTGGGGGATTCCTCGTCCCTCCCGAGTACTCGGGATCGGGACTCGGAATTGTAGATGTTAAGTAATTCGAGGACAGTTTTCCAAAAATTTGGCAGGAGTTAATCCATTTATACCCTGGTGAGGCCTTTCATGATTATAGTAATACATATATTGTAATAACTCCTCTTTCATCTCTGCCAGAGTATCGAA
>JAPLDX010000102.1 GCA_026391215.1 Bacteroidia bacterium | reverse complement strand
GTCAGCAGGCAGGCAGGGATTCCTGGTGGAGATCACTAAATTTATTTCTCCTCAATCCAGAAATTACAAATCCTGTTTGCGATCCCAAAAAAAGCAATACTTTTGTGTCAGGTTTCTTCGGCCCCATAGTTCAATGGATAGAACGGAGGTTTCCTAAACCTTAAATTCAGGTTCGATTCCTGGTGGGGCTACAAAGATGCTTTATGCATCAGGTATTTATTCGCTGCTTTTTAATGAATTCAGGTATTTTTTTTGTCTATGCTATTGTCAGCAAGAAAGATAACCGTATTTATGTCGGAATATCTCAGAATGTGGATAAAAGAATTATTGAGCATAATAATGGAAAAGTATTTTCGACTAAGCCTTTTATACCCTGGCTTCTGTTCCACTCTGAGCTTGCAGGCAAAGCAGAAGAGGCTAGAAAAAAAGAAAAATATTTTAAAACTGCTGCAGGAAAAAAAAGACTAAGAAAAGTACTTAAATCCTTAAATTCAGGTTCCCTGCCTGACTGACTGCGTCAGCAGGCAGGCAGGGATTTCTGGTGGGACTACAAAAAAAGAGTGAGAGTGAGAGCGACAGCGAGCACTTCACTCTATTTTCTCGCACTCACTCTCACACTCACTCTGTATACGCCCAACACTGATTGCGGGTGCCCGGTTATTCTGTTGAGAAACAACCTTATATCTGAATATTTCGTAATTTTGTGTTTTATGAGAAAATCGATTTTTACTGTTCCCAATCAGCAAAAAAGTGAAAAAGGTATTTTATGTTTTCTATTTAGTTTTACTGATACCCATATGTACCGGGTGTGAAAAAAACACTTTTGTTTTGGAGTGGGAACCAGCCAACAATGGACTTTATGGTGGAAGAATTACCGGATTAACTGTTGACCCGACAACAAATTACTTATACGCATGGGGTGATGCTGGTGGTGTTTTCTTATCAACTGATAATGGGGGCAGTTGGACAGCAGTGAATAAAGGTTTATCAGAATTCGGACTTTACGTAAGGTCAATAGCAATAAGCGGAAGCAACATCTTTGCTGGAACGTTGGATGGCGTATATTTATCTACCAATAATGGCAATAGTTGGACAGCCATGAATAATGGATTATCAGGGTATGGTACAACGGTATTATCGATAGCCATAAATGGAAGTAATATCTTTGCAGGAACCGGTGGCGGTCTTTTCTTATCAACCAACAACGGCAACAGCTGGGCTGCTATTAATAACGGGTTATCAAATACACAAGTGAATCCTATAACCATAAGCGGAAACAATATTTTTGCAGGAACTTTTGATGGAGTCTTTTTATCGACAAATAATGGCGATTCATGGACAGCTGCAAATAACGGATTACCTCAACCAGTGAACTCAATAGCTACAAGCGGAAGTAATATCTTTGCAGGAACTTTTTTTGGAGTCTTTTTATCGACGAATAATGGTAGTACCTGGACATGTTCAAATGCTTCATATGTAAGCTCAATAGCGATAAACGGAATCAATATTTATGCTGGAACTTCAATTGGTGTTTTGTTATCATCCGATAATGGCAGAAGTTGGACTGCTATGAATAACGGGTTATCAAATACTCAGGTGAATTCAATAACCATAAGCGGGAGTAATATCTTTGCCGGAACTGATGGTGGTGTTTTCTTATCAACCAATAATGGCAGCTGTTGGACTGCTATGAATGACGGAATATCACTTGTATCGATAAGTTCCTTTGCCATAAACGGAAGCAATATCTTTGCAGGTACCTATGGGAATGGTATTTACCTGTCTTCCAATAATGGCAGCAATTGGACAGCAGTTATAAATGGTTTATCAACGGTATTTGTGTATTCCCTTGCTATAAGCGGGAGTAATATCTTTGCCGGAACTGATGATGGTGTTTTCTTATCAACCAATAATGGCAGCAGTTGGGCTGCTGTGAATAATGGGCTATCAAATCAAAATGTGCGTGCCATAGCAATAAGCGGTAATAATATTTTTGCAGGAACTCATCATGGAGTATTCTTATCCACGAATAATGGAAGCAGTTGGAGTGCAGTGAATAACGGATTGTCAGATGTATTTGTGGATGACCTTGAAATAAATGGAAGCAATATCTTTGCAGGAACTAATGGCGGTGTTTTCTTATCAACCAATAATGGCAGCAGTTGGGCTACTGTGAATAACGGGCTGTTTTCATATCAACCAATAATGGAAGCAGTTGGAAAGCAGTGAATAATGGCTTACCTGATGACATAATTGTGTATTCAATAGCCATAAATGGAAGCAATATCTTTGTGGGGACTGGGGGTCATGGCGTTTGGAAAAGTTCTCTATAATAAATAATAAATTTAAGCGTATACAAGTATCTCCGTATCGAATCTGTTGTGCATTCTAATACGGATAAAGAGCTGATGACCATTTTTACTGCCATATCGTCTTAACCACCGTGAGGATGTAAACAAACGTGCAATAATTGTACCCCAGTTTTGTACCCCTACAAATACAACTAATAATCAGATTATTATAGCACTTCAGAAGGAATAATTTGGCTTTTGATTCCTGGTGGGACTACAAAAAAGAGTGAGAGTGAGAGCGACAGCGAGCACTTCACTCTTTTTTCTCGCACTCACTCTCACACTCAACACTCACTCTGTTAATGCCTGAGGCCTGAAGCCTATTCTTTCACACAATACAGATTCTTATCACCCTTGAAAATATATGCATTTTTCGTGATCGCTACCGACGCCCAGAATTTGCCATCAAGCTTGTTATCAGATGCATATTCAAACTGATCACCTCCCTGCATTGAAAGGGTCATCCCATTCTCATCGTTGACCCAGATCTTGCCGTTGTAACCCCATGGTGATGCCCATACACCACCGAAACCGGGTACTCTTCCCTTGTAAATTACTTCCCCGGTCAGGGCATTGAGGCACTGGACCTCTCCTCCCCTGCTGCCTATAATGTAGAGCTTCCCGTTATATAACAAAGGGGAACCATTGCCTATACTGGCTTCGGGATATGTCCAGGCAATCCAGTTGTTTGACAACTGCCCTTCTGCAGGAGTGATATCGCCCTCAGCACCAGGCTTGACTGCAAACAAAGATCCCTGAAGCTCCCTGCCGCCTGAATTGCCCACGTAGAGCAGTTCCTGATCACAAACGGGAGAAGGAACTGTCATCTCACCGGCTATAGTCAGTTCCCATAAAAGCCTACCTGTTTCAGGATCATAGGAACGGGCTTTTTTCCCGGTGGTTATCAGCTCAGTCCTTATTTTATTCTTCCAGATAATCGGAGAGCTGTAATTGGTCTTTTCATCACGCTGTGCCCGCCATTTTTCAACTCCTGTCACAGCATCCAGAGCTACAATAAATGAATTTTTCTCATTGTCATTCTGAATATAAAGAACATCCTTGTACAATACAGGAGACGATCCTGTTCCCCATCCTTTTTGCGTATAGAATACCCCAAGATCTTTCTTCCATAAAAGAGTGCCGTTAATGTCATAGCAAAAAAGTCCGTGCATGCCAAAATAGGCATATACTCTTTTACCGTCAGTTACAGGCGTTTCACATGCATAAGTGCTGTTGGGATTCTTTCCTGTTTTCGGACTTCCTTCATAAGCAGTCTGTTTCCACAACTCTTCTCCCGTGTTAAGGTCAACGCAGGTAACCTGCCAGCGGTAAATTTCCTGAAGGTAGGTTGTATCAATAACTTCCTGCTGAGGAGGACCCTGCGGAGGCATCTGCCCTGGCTGAGGTTGACCACCTTCAGGAGGAGGACCTGGCATGGGTCTTCTTTCGGGTACCGCATTCATTTTAATAGGAAAAGTTGATGCAATAAACACCTTATCTCCCCAGACTATCGGAGATGAAAAGCCAAGACCATCCATTTTATAGATCCAAGCTACATTTTTATTATTCCCCCATTCTTCCGGCAGGTTCTGGGCTGTTGTCAGCATATTGCTTTCCGGCCCCCGGAACTGTGGCCAGTTCTGCTGTTTTGAACATGCAGTCATCAGAAGAAGAGGTAAAATAAGTATGATTACGTCTGATCTGAAAGAGAATTTTTGTTTCATATATTTTAAAATTTTGTATTGGCTAATATAACAGGTCCATTAATAATATGACAATTTTTAAGCTCATTTTATTTCATATCTTAGCTTTGAATTAACAGAAAAATAAAAATGAAGACTAAACAGGAAAAAGCCATAGAATCCTTCAGGGCAGGATTGAATTGCGCGCAGGCAACTGTCACAGCATATTCTGATGATCTGAATTTTGATAATGAACTGGCTGCCAGGATCTCCTGCGGTTTTGGCGGAGGAATGGGAAGGCTCCAGGATACTTGTGGAGCGGTAACCGGAGCATTCATGGTGCTGGGGATTTATTACTGCAGTAAGTTTACAGATAATAAAGACAGAAAAGAAGCAACATATTCTGCCATTCAGAAATTCGCTGACAGATTTAATTCTATACATAGTACATTAAACTGTAAATCATTGATGAATTGCAGTCTCAATACTGAAGAAGGTAAGAAGTATATTAAAGATAACAACCTGCACGAGAAAGTCTGTGAAAAATGCATTGCAGATGCTATCATGATTGTAGATGAATTGACCTCAGAGTAACTAATCCTTTACCTGAAATCCAATCTGTATGTTCATATTTCACGATTTTGATGGCAAAAAAATTGCTGAGCTGACAGACGTAAATATAGTTATCGGCGAGGCACAAGATGCTCTTGATCTTATATCTGACCTGGGATCACAGGGACACAGCAGAATGATAATTTATGAACAAAACCTGAGCAAAGATTTTTTTGATCTGAAGACCCGTCTTGCCGGTGACATCCTTCAGAAATTCTCCAACTATCATTTTAAACTGGCAATTATCGGAGATTTTTCAAAATACACAAGCAAAAGCCTGAGGGACTTTATCCGCGAATCTAATCGGGGAAACATGATATTCTTTGCTGAAGATTTGCAGTCCGCCCTCCGGCGCTTCTGATTTTTTCATACATTTATTTTGCGATATTTTAAAACCTGCTGAATGAAAAAATATCTACTTCTATTGGTGATTATTATCATTCTGAGCTGCTGTTCAGACACTTCTGTACCAGTAACGGAAAAACCCAGGACCATAATAACTACCGACGGAGAGGTGGATGATATGGATTCCTTTATCCGCATGTTATTGTATTCCAATGAGTTTGATATTGAAGGACTGGTTTATTCAAGTTCAATGTGGCATTATGCCGGCGATGGCAAAGGCACTCTTTTTACTTCTGAAATGCCCATGACAGCCAGGATGTACGGACAAAAGACAGACCTGAGGTGGCCGGGAACAACCTGGATGGAAACACTGATCGATAAATATACCCTGGTTTATCCAAACCTCATCAAACATGATAAGCAATATCCCTCTCCGGATTACCTGAAAAGCATTATCAGAATAGGAAATATTGAATTTGAAGGAGAGATGGCAAAGGATACTGAAGGATCAGATTTTACAAAATCAATATTAATGGATGACAAATCTGAGCCTGTTTATCTTCAGATGTGGGGCGGTACAAATACTGTTGCCCGTGCCCTGAAATCAATAGAAGACAAATACAGGGGATCCTCAGACTGGGATAAGATCTATAAAAAAGTATCTGAAAAAACTATCCTGTATATTATTCTCGATCAGGATGCAACCTATAAGAAGTATATTGCTCCCAACTGGCCTGATATAAGGGTCATATACAATTCATCCCAGTTCGGCAGTCTGGCTTACTGGTGGTACAGAGTAGTGCCTCCTGAGCTGAGCCGGTATTTAAATGGCAAGTGGTTCTCGGAAAATATCCTTTTTAATCATGGCCCCTTGCTTGAAGCATATTTTTCGTGGGGTGACGGACGACAGGTTGCAGGCGATCCTGAGCATACACACGGCAATCCTGACGAAGCAGCAAGGCAGGGACGGGAAAAATATGATTTCCTCTCCGAGGGTGATTCACCCGCTTATCTTTACCTTTTGAATTTAGGATTAAGAAATATGGAAGATCCTTCATATGGCGGACAGGGAGGACGATTTGTTAAATCATTTACGGATAAAAATTGTTGGGCAGATGGCCAGAATGTAGCGGATTTTAATCCATACACAGGAAAAGATGAACCGGCATATCCACAGGTTCGGTGGATAGAAACGTTACAGAATGATTTTGCCGTAAGGGCCGACTGGTGTGTTAAAGAATACAGTGAAGTCAATCATGCGCCTGATGTCAGCTTAAAGAATCCGGCTGACATCGAAGTTAAGCCCGGTGAAATAATTAAACTAAAAGGAACCGCTGTTGATCATGATGGAGACAAGCTCACATATTTATGGTGGCAATATAAAGAGGCTGGCACATATAACGAATCTGTGACCATTGAAAATGCCGGGAAGAAAACAGCTTCAGTATTTATTCCTGATAATGTTGAATCCGGCAAGACAATTCATCTTATACTTGAAGTCACTGATGACGGGATACCAAATCTCACAAGGTATCAGCGTGTTATTATTACTGTCATGTGATGTTATTCCATCACCAGCGGAAAATCATGTCCCATTGAGAAGGTGCTTGGAAATTGTTTGTGCCGGATAAGATTGAATGATATTTCCGGAACCTGGTCGTCGATATATGATTTTATCTCATAAACTGTGATCTTTGAATCAGCAGGAGCACCGTCAGCTTTTCCATTAAGCGCTTCAAGAAGAACATAGGTGAATACTCCGTGTCCGAGGCTTTTTATTTCTGCTGACTGTTGGTCACTTTCCGATGAAGCCATTACATGAACACCCGAACTGCGTGACAGCTGTGCCAGGGCTTTTTCCTCGGAGGCACCTCTCATGGCCAGTGTCTCGACAGAGCTTCCTGAATGACAGGCATCAATAAAAACAACCTGCTTCAATGCAGGCAGCAGTTTGAATCTCTCCTGTAATTCACTAACACGCAGCGCATTCTGAAGTTTGTCCTGCTGGTACAATCCGGTTATTTCAGATGTGATGAAATAAAAAATACCCTCTTCAGTGCTTCCGTGCCCTGCATAAAAAAATACAAAAACATCCTCTTTCTTCATCACTTTGCTTATTTCATCAATTGCAGCAAGGATTTTTGTTTTGGTTGCATTTTCGTCGAACAGAGTATAGGAGTGTATCCTGTTAAACAGCTTTTCTCCCTTTGCATTCAGAAATGATGCAAAAGCCTGGGCATCAGGACGCGCATAAGCCAGGGTAAGATTTTCATTCTGGTATTTATTTATCCCGACGCTTAACATATAACAATCAGAGCTCTTCTGTAATCCCTTATAAATAAGACTTATATTTTTCTGTTCTGATTCAATGTCCCCGTTGCTGAAGGCAGATATTGAAATGAGGTTTTCCCCCGGCACAAGATTAAGGTCAAAGGTTTTCATGGTATACTGACCTTCTTTTGTCATCCGTTTAAGATCCGAGGCATCTGTTTCCTGCCTCTTTCCGTTATGCATTACTTTAAACTCCTTAACTCCGCCTCCGTTATTGGTCACCTTTACCATCAGTGACGCAATGGAGCTTTCCATTGATGATCCGTCTTCCGGGAGGATTATTTCAATTCCTGGAGGCGGTGATTTTTCAACAGCCTGGAAAATGTTCTGCCTGAATGCTGCGCTATTGTCTCCGAAAGCTTCAATATACAATCCCGGACGGTAAAATTCATTGAAGAACTGGCTGATAGAATAGACTTCTGTTCCCTTCACGAAAGAAATTGAATTAAATGCACCTTCTGAAGCATCAAAATAACCGTGAGGATTCTTTATGAACCAGTCGTTTTCATTCAGGAAACTCATTGAAACAATTTCCCTCCTGCCTGGCAGATCCCATATCCTTACAGTTCCATCACGGCTTCCTGAAATAACATGCTGAAGATCCTTTGTGATGTTCACATCTCCCACGCCACCCTGATGGCCGGCCAGTTCACAGACCATGGTTCCCGTTATTGCATCCCACTGTCTGACAAGAAAATCATCCCCGCCTGACACGATATATTTTCCTGAAATGTCATATTTTGCATTGTAAACACCACCCTGGTGTGCTTTGATCTTTAGGA
This sequence comes from Bacteroidia bacterium, assembly GCA_026391215.1. Taxonomy (GTDB): domain Bacteria; phylum Bacteroidota; class Bacteroidia; order Bacteroidales; family VadinHA17; genus LD21. The sequence goes on along the minus strand of JAPLDX010000102.1, from coordinate 2,770 downwards.
CCTGCAATCCTGAATAAAAGTCCCATATCCTTACTGTTCCGTCCCATCCTGATGTAATTATCCTGTCGCCTGAAGGACTGAGATTAATGGAATTAACCAGTTCGGTATGCCCTGTAAAAGTTCTTATCTCCTGTCCGGTATCTATTTCGGTGAGTTTCAGCTTTCTGTCCAGCCCGGCAGAAATAAGATAGACTCCGTTAGGAGAGAATTTTACCTGGTACACTCCTGTTCCGTCATGGGGAGAAACGACTCTTAGATTACTGCCTGTCTCTATATCCCATATACAGATATATCCTCCCCAGTCTGCCGTTGCAAGCATTTTACCGTCAGAACTTATATCAACTGAAAATATAGCGAGCTTTTCATCAGTAAATGTTATTGTCCGGACCGGGTTGCCGGTTTCAACTTCCCATACTATTGCTTTCCCGTCAATTCCCCCTGTAGCCAGATATTTACCATCAGGGCTGAAGCAAAGGCTTATTACCATGCTTTTATGCCCTTGCAGGGTTTTGAATACTTTCCCTGTTTTAAAATCAATTATTTTGGCATTATTGCCAGTCCTCCCGATGGCTATATACTTGCCATCGGGACTCAGTTTCGCCTCGTTTACAAGAACAGCCCAGTACATGTACGGATCCGTAAGTATCCTCTCATCCACCTGATTCAGGTAACCTTTCAGTGTCAGAATCTTTTCTCCGGATCCAATATCATAAACGTCTGTAATCCTATTTTCACTACCGGTTATTATCTGTTTCCCATCAGAACTAAATGCCAGCGAAAGGATCTTGTTCTGAGAATAATCGCCTGCCTTTAATATCAATTTTCCTGATTTAAGATCCCATACCTCTGCCACACCATACTCAATTGCAGCCACAAAGCGATTGTCATTACTCACGGTTAATTCTTCCGGTGAACCTTCCTGCGCATAAAATTCCCTGACCAGCGATCCGGATAAACGGTCAAACATCTTAATGGAATCCGACCTGGCAGTTAGAATATATTTATTGTCAGTTGTAATTGATGCTTCTGCAATACACGATGTGCAGGTTGATCTTGCATTTTTGAATTTCCTTATCTCGTTTCCTGTTTTTACATCCCAGAGAATTGCCGTGTTATCTCCGGTTCCTGCAATAATGAACTGCCCATCAGAACTAAATGTAACTGTTTGTGTTTCAGGATATTCAAACCCTTTTTCAGAATACAGATCTTTGGGAACAGCCTTAAATTCAAGAATTTTCTCTCCTGAAAGAATATTCCAGGTTGAGATATTTGATTTTTTGCTTCCAGTCACAATTTGTGATCCGTCAGGATGAAATGATGCACAGGTTATCCTGTCGGCATTAAGCCTGATACTTCTGAGAATTTTACCTGAAGTTATATCCCTGCATATTACCGAGCCGTCTTTACTAACAGACATGATTGATGTTCCCTGCCTGTTGAATTCAACATGCAACACGTCAGAGGGATTTCCGCCGTAGGAGCGAATTTGTTTTCCGTCTGAGCTTCGCCATAATATTATTGTTTTGTCAGAGCTGCCTGTGGCGATAAATTTCCCATCAAAACTGCTGCAGACTGATGTTACGGCTGCATAATGACCAGCCTGGACAACAGTTTCAACTGATTGCGGATTTGCCTTCCCGACAGGAACCATGAAAATGATAAATACAATAATAATGATCCTTGCACGCACAGGGTAATATCTTATATAAGATAAAGTTACTGTTTTTCAGCCAGTCGGAATGAAACTGAGCCGGAATTAAGAATAATTGGCAGGGATTTTGTGCAGATTCAGTTACTTGACCTGGACACAAAACAAATTTTATAAATATTAACCTTACTAAACCCTAATTACTTTAAAAATGAAAACATTTTATTGTAAACAGCTGTCCATCATTGGATTACTGTTGTTATTGGGTTCCTGCCCGGGTATTTACGGACAGGATTCCATTTCACAAAAATCACAGATGCTGGACCTGAAACTGCAGCTTCTCGATTCAAAGCTTGAACTGCTGGATACCAAGATCAAGCTGTGGGAAGCAAAGCCAAAAGAGCTTGACATCAAGCTGAATGAGCTTGACTCAAAGATCAGTTCAATGGATTTTGATCCTCAGATGGTGACACAAAAGATCACTGAGATGGATTCAATAATGAAGATTACCAGGGAAGTGGATGCTCCTGTGGTAATTCAGCAATCTTATGCAACTGAAGAAAAACCTGTATTTGTTGCTGATTACAACTCTGCAATAATGCTGGATCCTATCCGTCTCCTGGAGGGAACCTTTTTACTATCCTACGAACGTGTCCTGACTCCTTCACTTTCCTTCAACATCGGGGGAATGGCAACGTATTCGACCAACCAGGGTATTTCAAATTATTACTTCTCAAACCAGAGCTTTGCAGTATATAGTGCTGCAAGCAATGAATATCTAACATACACAGGAGAAGTGATATCCGGCGGAGGTGTAAATGTCCAGTTCCGGAATTATCTCCTGGCAAACCATCCCGGCAGGAAACAGGCACCCCTGGGATTATATGCAGCACCTCAGCTTATGTACAGAAGAATTTCAATAAAAGGAACCCATCCTGAATATGTTGAGGTCGAAACAGGAACATGGGAGTGGCAGCAAAAAGAGATAATCCAGCGTCTTAATATTTATGCCGGTGGTGTTATTCTTGGCTTTAAATTACCATTGTTCAATGCACTGGCAATAGATGTCTTTGCCGGAGGTAATATTAAGCTGAGCGGGTACAAGAATGAGGAAGGCTTTAC